>JAZKEV010000629.1:11945-15576 GCA_040386765.1 Verrucomicrobiota bacterium
CGGGATCGTCGGGGATGCCCGAGAGAGAGATGGTGTCGACCTTCACGCGCTCGCCGGACTTGATGGTAAGAACGGGTTTCGTCGCCGCGCTGTAGTAGCCGAAGACCACGGTCTCGGGCGTGGCCTTGAGATGGTGATCGTACTCCGCGGCGCGCGCGCCGGGAAGCGCGAGGAACAGCGCGACGAGCGCGGAGAAAGTCGAACAGAAGGGACTGCGAAACGGCGAGCGCCCGAGGGCGGATGCACTCACCGGAGCTGCCGCAGAGGTCTCTGTGGCGAGCGGGAAGTCGGAGGTGCGAACGCGGAAATTAGAGATTGCAAAACCGACGCTACACGAGTGTCTGGTCATAGCTTGGGTAGGCCGCTGTGTCGTTGCGGTTGGATCAGGTGATTGGCATTGTCTGACTCAGCATGCGAAGTGCCACGGCCTGCCCGGGCGTTTTCCATGAATTCTTTTCCCGAAAGAGGCGGCAGGCAGTGGGAAAATGTTAGCGAGCGCGGACGAGGCTCGCCGAAGTGAACGTTCGGTTACTTAGTGGCGGGATTGCGGGCGAGATATTCGTATCTCACCTTGAACGCTTCTTCTTCCATGAGCGGGCCGCGCACTTCGATCGCCGAGGCCAGGCGCGTGAATACCTCGCGGCACTCGAGTGGCCGGGCCGGTAGCGGCCGGCCATAGAGGCGGGATGTCTGCAGGGCGGACTGGCCAAAGACGACACGCTTGAGCCCGGAGGAGCGGATGGAACCGCAGCACATGATGCAGGGCTCGGTGCTGGTATAGAGCGTGCCTTCCTCAAAAACTTTGCGCGGCAGCTTGGGCGACGCGTGCGAGATCAGGCCGGTCTCTGCGTGCATGGTCACGTCGTTGTCGGTGACGACGGTGTTGGCATACTCGAAGACGACTTTGCCTTCGTGCACGAGCACGGCACCGACGGGGCTGTTGCCCTTGGCCGCCGTTTTTCGGGCGAGGTCGTAGGCCATCGTCATGAACTTGCGATCTTCCGCGGTGCAACTCGGGTCGTCGGGCAACGGTTTTGCGGCCGGTGCCGCCGCGTGGAGGACGAGCGCCAGGGCTGGCACGGCGATCGCGAGCAGTAAGCGGACACGTGAGGGCATGGCGCGAATACTACGGTTTAGCGACGACGGCGACGCGTCTGGCTTGTTCGCCGCGGAGCTTGATCTGCTCGTCGTCCATGAGCGGGCCGCGAACCTTCACCGCGGCGTTCGTGCGCTGGTAGACTTCGCGGGCACGGAGCCGCTCCGGTCCCCACGGGGCACCGGTGGGCTGCCGCGACGAGCCACCGTAGACGACGGTGGCAATGCCCGCCCAGCGGATCGAACCGCAGCACATCACACACGGCTCCAAACTCGTATAGAGGGTGGAGCCTTCCCACGCCGCCTTCGGGAGGACGCGGGAGGCGTAGGAGATCAGGCCCGTCTCGCCGTGCAGCGTGACGTCGCTCTCGGTGGTGACCATGTTGCCAAACTCTGCCAGGATCTTACCATCCTTGGAAACGAGCACGGCCCCGATCGCGCCGTCGCCGCGGGCCATCGCGAAGCGGGCGAGTTCGAAGGCGCGCGTCATGAACTTGCGATCGTCCGGAGTGCAGGTGGGATCATCGGGCAACGGCGAGGGCATCGCGGGCGCGGCGGCGAAAGCGGCGGAGACACACACGAGCGACAGCGCGCTCGCGAGACGCTGGAGGAGGCGGGTGATATTCATGAGCGAGGAGGGAGGCGGTTAAGGGAGGACGAGAAAACCATCGATGAGGTGGAAGACGCCGGTGGCCCCCGCCTGATTGGCGAGGAGGACCTTGCGGCCGCCGAGAGTGGTGGGCTGGCCGGCAGCGGCAGGTTTCAGCACGACGGGCTGGCCGCCGAGCGTCTGCGCTTTTCCGCTCGCGAGCTGATTGAGAGTAAACGTGCCCTTGATCACGTGCGCCTGGATGTAGGCGACGGCCAGCTCGCGGCTGGCGGGGGCGAGCAGGCGCTGGTAGGTAGTGGGCGCGAGAGCGTAGAAGGAGGTGTCGACCGGAATGACCAGCGTGACGTCGCCGTGGAGCATCTGCTCGGGCAGGCCGGAATTTCGGAAAATTTCCATGAACCCGAAAATCCGTGAAGTCGCGATCGCCTTGGTGAAGGCGGAGCGAGAGTCGGAAGCGTGAAGCTGGGCGTGCACCTCCAGGGTGGCGAGCAGGGCGAAGAGCAACAATGAGCGGACGAGAGAGCGCATGGCGGGGATCAGTTACTCGCCGTGGGGCGGGGAGCCGCGGCGGCGGCGCGCTGCAGGCGATAGCGCGTATTGCGTTGAAACTGCTTCAGATCGAACGGGAGGAACTCACGCGCACGAATCACGGGCCGGCCCGCAATATAGACATCGGTGATATTGGCGCGACTGCAGGCGAGCACGAGGGTCGCGTAGAGATCGTAGACGGGGCCGGTATCCGGATCCTCCGGATCCACGACGATGAAGTCCGCGTACTTGCCGGGCTCGAGGCTGCCGACGTCTTTTTCGACGCGGATCGCTTTCGCCGTTTCGATCGTGTGAAGATGGAGAATCTCGCGCGGGGACATCACGGTCGCGTTCGCGTGCTGCATGCGAAGTCCGTAGAGACCGACGCGCATGTTCTGGAAGGGGTCGCTGATATCTGCGCTCGCCTGGCCATCGATGCCCATGCCGACCGTGATGCCGAGCTGGCGGTAGCGCGGGATATCGGAAAGGCCGGAGCCGAGGCGGCCGTTGGAGAGAGGATTCCAGATCATGCACACCTTGGCCGCGGCGGCTTTGGCGAGAATCTCCTCGGTCGGGTGGATGAAGTGCGCGAAGGTGAGGTTGTGGCCGAGGATGCCGTATTTCTCGAGCCAGGCGAAATTCGAGCGCTCGTAGTAGGTGCGCGGCACATTGGGTGGCGGCTCGAGGAAGTGCATCTGCATATCGAGCTGGAGCTCGGGAAACGCCTTCAGGAGCTCGAACTCGAAGCGACTGGCGTCCTCCCCCCAGCGCATCGCCATGCTTGCGATGCTCACCTTGAGGATGCGCTCGTGCCCCGGCACGGTCTTCACGTGGGCCAGGAACGTGCGAAACATCTCGACCAGTTGTTCGCGCGAGTACTCCTCGTGCCAGCGCGGCAACGTGGTGCCGAAGACGAAACGGCCGCCGGAATCGAGCACGCCGTCGAGCGTCTCGGTGAGCGACGCATACTCGCGGCCCATCGAGGCGTAGTTATACGTCGTGGTGACACCGCCGATGAGCATATCGACGGAACCGTGCAGCACGGCGTCGTGCGTCTCGCCGGGCTCGGGCATTCGCGCGCCGCCGGCGGCGCCACCGCGGCCCCACTCCGTGACCCAGCTGCCGGCGGCGCGGCCGCGCGTGACGCTCTGGCTGAGGTGGCTGTGACCGGAGATGAAGCCGGGCAGAACTACTTTGCCGCCGACATCGAGCACCGGAGTCGAGGAAAGAACGGCGGCGGGAGCATCGCCGGGTGCGATGGCGGCAATGCGGCCGCTGGCATCGACGATCATATGGCCGCGGAACGGTGCGCGCTCGGACCCATCTAGCGGGACGAGTAGGGCATTGACGACGACGAGGCGCGGGCCCGGCTCAGCCGCAAACGCCAGACCGAAAAGC
>JAZKEV010000630.1:0-8476 GCA_040386765.1 Verrucomicrobiota bacterium
TCGTCCAGGGGGATGGCCTGTGCTGTCACCTGTCCGCCGATCCACGCATACTCGTCGGTGAGGATTACGCTGCGGCCCATGCGTGCGGCCGCCAGTGCCGCGGCTACGCCGCCGAAGCTTCCGCCCACGACAACGATATCGGCTTTCTCTTCGCGCGCGGGCCGGGTCGAAGCCGCGCGGGCCGACGTGAGGGTACCGGGGAGGCCTGCCGCCGCGGAGAGCACCGCAGACGACTTTAGAAACGAACGACGACTCAAGTGATGCATGGGGTGGGATTAGTTTTGCGCGGCGATCGCGATATCGTAGGCGCGGAGCATCGCGGCGCGCAGCGGCAGGACATTAACCAACCGATGCCGTGCGCGGACCAGTTCGTCGGCCACCTCGAGCGTGACCGGTTCGCCCTTCACGAGTTTCGGTGAGATCGTTTTCCGCACCGGTTCGAGCAAACTAGCTTCATCGAGCGCCGCGATCTTTTCGCGGGCGCGGACAAGGGCCCGGAGAATGCCGGGATCGCGCGGCAGCGCCTTGAGGAGCGCGGTGAACTCGCGTTCGAAGGCCTTCGGTTCGTAGCGGGCGGAGACTATGGCGCGTGTCGTAAGTCCCGCGTGGGCACGCTCGCCGGCATCGGCCACCCCGGCACGGATGCGCGCCGCGCTATCGAGCGCAACCTCATCCTGGCGGAAGTAGAGCGCGAGGTGCACCCGCATCCCGAGGAGGAGCTTGGTTGTCTCCGGGGATGGCGGTGGCGAAACGTGCAGGCGCGCTTCGATATCCGTTGCCACCCGCCGCGCCCAAGGCGTGAAACTGCTCTCGGTGGTGACGAGTTGCTCCGCTGCCACCGGCAGGGCGAGATTGCCGCTTCCCGCAGGCGTGGCCATGCCGGGGGTCGCAAGCGTGCCGGCGAGACACGATACCGCGAACTTCCAAATGAGGGAAGGCGAGAGGGGCATTGATTGCCCGAGAGCGTGCGGTGAGCGTGGCCGAGGGCGAGCCCCCGACAAAGGTCTAGTGAGCAGACCAATGCGCCTGGCGGCTGACGCCAGCGAAGGAGCGATGCTGCCACCCTTTAGGAAGAGTGGCGGCGGCTGAGGTTAGCTCGGCTTCGTCTCGATCAGGCCGCGCAGCTGGCGGCCAAGATCGTCGAGCCGGTAGGGCTTCTGGATGAAGGCGCGCTGGCCGAGTTGTTCGAACTCGGCGCGGGCCTCGGCGGTCAGGTGGCCGCTGATGACGACGACTTTCAACCGAGGCTGGCAGATGCGGATGATCTTTAACACATCCACGCCGCTGGCACCGGGCATGTTGAGATCGAGGAGCACGGCGTCGAAGCCCTGGCTGGGATCGCTGAGCACCTCGATCGCCTCCAGGCCGGAGGCGGCGGTGCGGGTGCGGTAGCCCTTGCGGGTGAGCGCAGTGGAGAGCAGGGCGCGAAGCGACTCCTCATCGTCGACGATGAGAAGCGACTCGGTGCCGCCCGGAAACTCCGTGGGGCTCGGCGGGACACTGGCGGGCGCCCGGGATTCGGCGAGTGGCAGAAAGACGCGGAAAGTGCTACCGGCGCCCAGCGTGCTCTCCACATCGATGTAGCCGCGGTGCGCGACGACGATGCCGTAGACCACGGCAAGGCCGAGGCCCGTGCCCTGATTGCCCTGCTTGGTGGTGAAAAACGGCTCGAAGATCCGCTGGCGCACCTGGGGGCTGATGCCCGTGCCCGTATCCGAAACTTCGAGACACGCGTAGTCGCGCGCGGGATCCGCGCCGAGCGGGCGGAGGAGGGCGCCGGCGCGGATGCTCGTGGCGAGGGTAATGGTGCCGCCGGAGGGCATGGCATCGCGGGCATTCACGCAGAGATTGAGCACGATCTGCTGCATCTGATTTTGATCGGCCAGGAGCGGCGGGAGCCGGTCCTGCAGCGCAAGATGGATGGTGACCGTGCGTGGGAACGTCTCGGCGAGCAGCGTGACGAGGTCGCGCGCCAGCTGATTGAGATCCATCGGCGAGAAACGGACTTCCGTCTTGCGGCTGAAGGTGAGGATCTGCCGGACGAGCCCGCTCGCGCGCTGCGCCGCGCGATGGATCTCGCGCAAACTCTTCTGCAACACGGCCGGCTCGACCGCGCCCTGCTGGCAAAACTCGGAGTAGCCGTTGATGATCGCGAGCAGGTTGTTGAAGTCGTGAGCGATGCCGCCAGCGAGCGTGCCCAGGCTCTCCATCTTCTGCGCCTGCCGCAGCTCGTGCTCGAGCTTCTTGCGCTCGGTGACGTCTTCGCGGAGGCAGAGGAAGTTGGTGATCTCGCCCGCCGTGCTGCGCAGGCAGGAGACTTTGACCGATTCCCAGACGGTGCTGCCATCGCCGCGCGTGGTGGAGAGCTCGCCGCGCCACTCGCCGCCGGCGCGGACGGTGGTCCAGAAATTATCGTACGACTCCTGGTCGGGATGCCCGTCGCGGAGCACCTCGATATTGCGATCGAAGATATCCTCGAGCGTGTGGCCGCTGACGGCGGTGAACTTGGAGTTCACGTACTGCGCGCGGCCCTCGAGATCGGTGATCACGATGGAGACGGGCGACTGCTCGACGGCGCGGGACAGACGGTAAAATTGTTCCTCGGCGAGGCGCTGGCGCGTGATATCGCGGCCGACGGCACGGATCGCGACGATCCTGCCGGTATCGTCCTGCAGCGCGATTTCCTCCCAGGCAAACCACCGGACCCCTTGGGGCGTCATCCAGCGGGTCTCGGAGACGGCGCGATGCGGCGGGCGGGCCAGTTCCGGGCCCGCGGGGTGCCAATTGGGGGCGTCGTCAGGGTGGAGAAAGTCCACCACCCGCTCGGCCGTGAGCTGGAGGGCGGAGCGGCCGAACTTGCGTGCGAAGGACTGGTTCGCGGCGAGAATCTGGCCGTTGACGTCGCGACAATAGGCGAGGTCGGCGCTGGTTTCCCAGGCTCCGAGCCAGGTTTCGAAAGGGGAGCGGCTGCCCGTGCCAACGCCCATCGTCTCGCTCATTGTTACGGCCATGGTGGTAAAGCGTCGCAGTTAGAGAAGGCCCTGCAGCATCGAGGGCAGGCGATGGACGGCGTTGGCGACCGAGGCCCGTGCAAGCATGGACTCCGGGCCGTCGGCGCCGTAGAGAATCCTCCAGCCCGGCAGCTCGAGCCAGCTGTCGGTGCGGACCGGATCGACCTGCTCGAAGCCGCCGGTGATGCCGGCATGGCGCACGAGGTGATCGGCGATCTGCACCGCCGCGGCAAAGAGCCGGTGGCGCGGGGCACGGTCGGGCTCGTTGTGATACTGCACTGCGAAGACGATCTCCTCGGAGAGTTGGTGACGCGCGATGTAGTACGCGCCGATCCGCGCATGGTCCCAGCCGATCAGCTCGCGTTCGAAGCGGCAGAACTGCGTGGGATCCTTCGCCGGCATCGCCATCAGCGTGCGCAACTCGTCGGGGAAGGCGTAGGCCATGACGACCTTGCCGACATTGTGGAGCAGGCCGATGAGGTAATCGGTGTCGTCGTCGATCTGGAGCGGCGTCGAGGCGAGGATCTCGCGGGTGAGAATCGCCGTGGCGATGCTGTGCGTCCAAAGGTCCTTCCACGGGAGCGAAATGGACGTGCTTTGCTGCAACTGCTCGAGCTCTTCGATGACGGGCGTCGCCATCGACAGTTCACGGATCTGCCGCAGGCCGAGGAAGAACACCGCCTCCTCGATATTGTTTACCCGCGTGGAGAGCCCGAAATAGACGGAATTGACCATGCGCAGGAGCCGCGCCGACAGCGAAGGATCGCGCCGGATGACCTCGGCGATCTGTGAATTCAAGCTGCCTTCCGAACGCACGAGATCGCCCAGCGCACGATTGATCGACTGAAGCGACGCGAGCTTGGGGCAGGCTTCAATGCGTCGCTTGATCTGATCTTCGGAGAAAGGCGTCGCACTCGGGATGGGCGGCGCGGAAGTCACTGTGAGCATGCGAGGATGAGGACGTTAAAAGATGGGAAAATGTGGGCTGGCTGCTCCGCACCGGGAAGGCGCGGAGATGCGACGAGACAAAGATACCAGATGGCTGAAACATCGGCGCAAAGAGCGGCAACCTTGAGCGACATTGCGCTAAAGAATTGGGCGATATGCGCCGAACCTTTCGGAAATCGATGGCGATATTCCGTCGCCCTGCATGAAAACCGTAGCACCACCGCCTACCCGGGAATCGCTCGTGCGCGTCGCCCAGGCTTTGCCGGCGGCGCCCCGAATCCTTGCGCAACTGGGGATCCTGCTTGGCGATATCAACGCATCGACCGACGACATCGTGCTGCTGCTCAAGCGCGACGCCGCGCTGACGACCCGGGTCCTGCGCGTGAGCAACAGCGTGGGCTACGGCGCCGAGATGCCCTGCGCGTCGCTGGAGGAGGCGCTGTTGCGCGTGGGTTTCAAGGAAGTGTACCGGATCGCCGGTTTCGCCGCGGCTGCGCGCATGACGGGGCAATTTTTGCCGCTTTATGGAATGACGGCCGCGCAATTCCGCGAGAATGCGCTGCTCACCGCGCTGACGATGGAAAAGCTCGCGCATTACGGTGGCCTCGATCCGCGCGAGGCGTATACTACGGGACTGCTGCGCTCCGTCGGCAAAGTCGCACTCGATCACCTGGCTAAAAATGGGACGAATCGCGTCTACGAATACGCCAGCCGGATGCCGCTGGCGGAGTGGGAGCTGGCCCACGTCGGTATCAGCAATGTGGATGCGGCCGCGATGATTCTGGAGGAATGGAACTTTCCCGTCGCGACGCTTCAGGCCATCCGCGGCCACTACGAAGTCTCCAAAACGGACTGGCTCACGCTGCTGCTTCACCTCGCCGCCTGCGCCGCCGAACTCTGCGGCCATGGCTGCCCGGGTGAGCAGGGGTATTTTATCCTCACGCCCGACAAGCTCGCCGAGGCGCAGATGGACCAGGCGCAGTTCGACGACGCGATGCGGGGCGCGCTCGAGGAGTTTGGGCCGTTGCGCGTGGCGGTTTCCTGACGGCTGAACGGCTGGCAAGCGGGGTGGGCTAAAGATTTTGCGGATTGGGCCGATCTTGGACGTACCACTCCCTTGTCGCCCGCGAAACTCCAGTCGCTCCTCCAGAACGGCCTTGCGCACCATCGTGCGGGCCGGCTGGCGGAGGCTGAGCTCGCGTATCGGCAGGCCCGCGTTGGTGCGCCGAAGAACTTCGATGTCCTGCACCTTTCGGGGCTCGTCGCTTATCAGCAGGGGAAAATAGTGGAGGCCGTCCAGTGGCTTGGCCGCGCGCACGAGCTCGACCGGCGGAACGCCGTGTGCGAGATGCGGTATGCGCTGGCGCTCCTCGGCGCGCGCCGCGCACCCGAGGCGGAAAAGCACCTGCGGCACGCCGTGGAGACGAAACCGGACATGCACGAAGGCTGGGATAACCTCGCTTATTGCCTGAAGTTGCAGGACCGGCTCGGGGACGCCCTTGGCTGCCACGAGAAGGCGGTCGCGCTGAAGCCGGACTACGCAGTGGGCTGG
Source organism: Verrucomicrobiota bacterium (assembly GCA_040386765.1). Classification (GTDB taxonomy): domain Bacteria; phylum Verrucomicrobiota; class Verrucomicrobiia; order Opitutales; family Opitutaceae; genus ER46. Next base: position 5,512 of record JAZKEV010000630.1, read on the forward strand.
TATAATTTCGGACTCACGCTCAGCACGCTTGGCCGCCATGCGGAGGCGCTGGCATGTCACGACCGGGCGCTGCTCGCCGACCCGGGCTACGCGCTGGCCTGCTATGGCCGTGCGCAGGTGCTGCACAAGACGCACCGGATCGCCGAGGCGGTGGCCGAGTATGGCGCCTTTATCGCGCTGCGACCGAAGCACCTCGAGGCACGGTCGCATCGCCTGATGGCGCTGCACAATTTGCCGGGGGTGGCGCGCGAGGCGTTGCACGCGGAGCATGTGGCTTACGGGCAGGCGGTCGAGGCGACGGCGACCCCGGAGCTGCCGAACTCGCCGGACGCTGCGCGGCGTTTGCGGCTGGCGATTCTCTCGCCGGATCTGCGTGAGCACTCGTGCGCCTACTTCCTCGAGCCGCTGCTGGAGCACCTCGATGGTGAGCGGTTCGAGATCTACCTCTATCACGATCACTTCCGCGAAGATGCGGTGTCGGCGCGGCTGAAGTCGCTGGCCGCGGTGTGGCGCAATTTCGCGGGCCAGCCGGGGCCCGCGGTGGAGGCGGCGATCCGGGCGGATGCTCCGGACATCCTGATCGACCTTGCCGGCCACACGGGCATGAGCAGCCGTCTGCCGCTCTTTGCGCGGCGGCTGGCGCCGGTGCAGGCGACCTATCTCGGCTACCCGAATACGACGGGGTTAGCGGCGATGGACGTGCGTCTCACCGATGGCGTGGCCGATCCGGCGGGCGAGGCTGAGGCCTTTGCGACGGAGCGGCTGGTGCGTTTTGCGCCGTGCGCCTGGACGTTTCGGCCGTCGGCCGTGACGCCCGAGGTGGCACCTTCGCCGCAGGCCGCGAGCGGCAGGGTCACGTTCGGCTGCTTCAACACCTTGGGGAAAATAACCGACGACACGCTCGCATGCTGGGCGCGATTGCTCGCGGCTGTGCCGGCTTCGCGGCTCCTTCTAAAAGGCGCGGGATTGGGCGAGCCCGGCGAGCGCGCGCGGTTCGCTGCGCGCCTGGAGGCAGCGGGCTTTCGCAAGGGCGAAGTGGAGCTGCTCGAACGGACGCCCGACACCGCGGCGCACCTGGCGCTCTATGGTCGGATCGATATCGCCCTCGATACCTGGCCCTACCACGGCACGACCACGACGTGCGAGGCGCTGTGGATGGGTGTGCCGGTGATCTCTCTCGCCGGCGACCGCCATGTCTCCCGCGTGGGCACGAGCCTGCTCACCGCCATCGGGCGGACGGAGTGGGTGGCGTATTCGGAAAACGACTACGTCGCTGCCGCAGCCGCTCTGGCCTCGGATGGCGCCAGGCTCGCGGAGCTGCGCGCAGGGCTGCGTGAGGAAATGCGACGCAGTGTGCTCTGCGACTACGCCGGGCAGGCCGGACGATTTGGCGCGGCGCTGCGCGAGTGCTGGGTGGAGTGGTGCGCGAAGAGCGAACTCGCGCTGGCGTAAGCGCGGTGGGAAATTCCTGCCGCGTGGTTTAAGCGCAGGCTGGGCGCGCGCAAATTTGAATTTGTTTGTGACGCTGCTACAGCATCTTGCGTTGCGGCGCGAGACGCAGGCTCGGGAGTTGCTAAGTAATGCCCGATGCATCTTCCGTCCTCATCTGCGATCGATATGGCCCCGCCGGTTTGCGAGATCGAGCCCGTGCGCGCCACGCTGAAACCTTTTCCGCCGCGGCCTGCGGATGCCCCGGCGCGGCGCTGGCCGGTAAAGCCGGTGGGCAGAAAAATCTACATCACGTTCGGCGGCGAGGTCTATGACGGCACCACGGCGTTGATCGCGGCCCTCGCGCCGAAATTCGGTGCGGACGAAGTGCGGGTCTACGACGACAACTGGCTGATGAAGGAGCGCACGGATTTCTACGAGCTGAACCGCTGGCTCTGGGATCATCCGCACAAGCGCGGCTTTGGCTGGTACGCGTGGAAGCCCTTCATCGTGCTCGACGCGCTGGAGCGCGCCAACGACGGCGATATCGTGCTCTTCACGGATGCCGACACGTTTCCGGTCGACGACTTCTCCGTGCTCTACGAGAAATGCGCGCGCGACGGTGGCATCATGCTCTTCAAGGCGGGTGGCAACGTGAACAACCGCTTCAAGCAATCGCAGTGGTGCAAGCGCGACTGCTATATCGCGATGAATCAGGACGAGCCGCGCTACTACGAGGCCGAGGCGGGCGTGGCTCGCTTCATGTTGTTTCAAAAGGGCCAGTGGCGCGCGCACCAGTTCCTCATGGAGTGGCTGACGTACTGCGTGAATCCGCTGGCGACGACCTTCGACCCGAGCGTGCTGGCGGACGAACCGCCGGGCTTTGTCGAGCATCGCACCGAGCAGGCGATTATGAGCAATCTCGCGCACAAGTATCGCGTCAAGCTCCACCGCGAGGCGTGCGAATTGGGCAACAGTTTCCCGGAGGACAAGGATCTCTATCCGCAGCTTTTCTCGCAGTCGAATCCCTGGGGCAACAAGACCGCGCCGTGCGTGGGCAGCCGGTTCCGCAATGTCGGAGTGGCCGCCGCGAAGGCGCCCGCCGCCGTGCAATTCACCGAGCAGGAAGCGACCCTGGCGTGCCAGTCCGCGCAGCGTCAGATCATCGCCGGCCGTCTCGCCGCCGCCGAGCGGATCGTGCGGACAGTGCTCGCCGGTCGCCCTGACACGTACCTGCCCGCGTTTTTGCTGGGGCAGATCAAGGAGCGCACGAAGGACTTTGCCGGCGCGATCGCGGCCTACGAGCAGGCCAGCACGATCAATCCCGGGCACGCGCACCCCTTCACCCGCCGCGCGATTCTCAAGCTGCGTCTCCAACTGGGAAATCCCAAGCCTGCGCGCGCCATCGATCCGACCAAGCCGTGGGTGACGATGCCCTCGCTCGGTCGCAATGGCCGCTTCGGCAACCAGCTCCTGCAATACGGTCTGCTGCGCATCTACGCCGCGCGGCTTGGCGTGCAGGCGCTCGCGCCCGACT
>JAZKEV010000631.1:0-1967 GCA_040386765.1 Verrucomicrobiota bacterium
GGCGCAGCTCGTGGGGCTGGCGACCATCCGGCTCGATCTGCGTCGCGATGCGTTGACGGGCGGACTTCTCGATTTGCGTTCGCGCGATCTCCGGGCGTCCCGCAAAGAGAGCGAAGCAGGCCACCTGGGCATCGTACCAGGTTCCGTGGTTATTTTGCGCAGCGCCTTCCTTTTTACCCGGCGCGCTCCCGAGCAGCCACTCGACATACTGGGCGGCCCAGGCGCGCGTCGCGGCGAGGTCCTGCGCGGTCCACTCCTCGTTAAGCGGCAGACCTGTGACGGCATCGAACAGAAAAATTAGCGACGTCGTGTCGATGATGCCGGTTGCGCTGCCGGTGTGGCGGCCGGGTATCGCTTGAGCGAAATTGAGATGCGGATTCATCCGCGTCGCTGGCTCCACGAACCACGTGCGGAGAAACCGTCCCGCGCGCCGCGCATCGGCGGCGGCGTCTGCGGCGAAAGCGTGTACGGATAGCCGCTGCACGGCGGTGCAGAGCGTTTCGAGCGCCTGGCTGTCGTACTTGTAGAACTCCGGGTTGGTCTCGCCGTCTCGCGTGATCCACGGCTTCCCATCGGGGCGCTTCGGGTCCGGCCACGCGTAGGGTGCGATGCTGTAATAATCGTGTGGATCTCCGCTAGGCGACGGGTGCGCTTTGCGCACCACGCTGGGTAGATCGCCGGTACGCCATGCGGCCGCCTCTTTCGCCAGCGCCTGCACGCTCGCGGGAACGGCGGCAACATCAGCTCGGAGGCGGTCCCACGCCTGGGCCCGGTGCAGAAGCGTTTCGCCGCCACCGACCGGTGCGGGCACCGCTGCCGTTGCGGTTGGGGCGGGGCGATCGGCGGCGAGGCCCGTGACTGCGGCGCCGCTGGCAAGGGTGATGGCGTGAAGAAAGTCGCGTCGTTTCATGTGCGGCATGCGCGGCTGAGTAAGTGCGCTTCATGCCCAAGGTCCAGAGGAAGAGCCGCCCAGGCGCTCGGGCCAAGAGCGAGCAATAAGCGGGTATGAGTTAGCTGCGGAGCCAGCGACCGATGGCCGCAATATCTTCAGCGCCCCCGCGATCATCTACGAAAACTCCCCGGAAACTGCTCTTCCAGCACGACCAGTTCGGCGTGACGTGGACCTTCGGGGTCAAAGGGACGTTCTAAGCGCAATCGTAGTTCGCGTTCTCACCTCGAAGCGGGTTATCCAACCCGCTTCTTTTCTTTTTTGCGGGACCGCGCGGTCGCTTGCGCGCCCCACGCAGCTCCATAAGGGCTTCGTCACCCAATCGTTGCCCATTTGGCGCACATGCTCACTGCCGATCTGGCATAGTGGCTGGCGCATGTTACCAGTCCAACGCTTCTTCCATTTCGTCTCACTCATCGCCGCCTTTGGCGCGATCCGGCTCGACGCGCAGCCTGCCTCTACGGCAGCGCTGGGTGGCCATCACTACATCAATCAAGGTTTGGTCGGAGTCGGTCGCATTCCGGCCAGCGCCAAGGACAAGTTCGGCGAGACCATCGGCTCGTTCTCCGCCCTGTCGTATGATGCCCGATCCTGGCGGCGAAATGCGGACGGCAGCTACGCCGGAACCTTCTACATGCAGCCCGACCGCGGCTACAACAACCCCGGCACCACCAACTGGCGGGCGCGGTTCTTCACGCTGGCCATCGCGTTCAAGCCGTCGGCCGGCGCCACGGCGATGGGAATGGTTTTGCGTGGCGGTGGCTTCGCGTGGGTATCACGGTCGCGGATACGACGCTTATGACCGAGGCGGACGGTACCCCCTTCACTGCGCTGGACACCGCCGCGGGCACGGCCGGCGTGCGCGCTGGCACATCCGTCCTACCGGCACTCCCGCAGGCGCACAATGGACGCATCTCGATCGATGCCGAGGGCATGGTGCGCCTGCCCGACGGCTCCTTCTACGTCAGCGACGAGTACGGTCCCTATATCTTCAAGTTTGGGGCCGACGGCCGGCTGC
>JAZKEV010000631.1:1977-5708 GCA_040386765.1 Verrucomicrobiota bacterium
GACGATCCGCCCGCCGGCGGCTTTCATTCCGCAGCGCAATGGCTCCGATTCCTTCGCCTCCAACAATCCGTCGCCCGGGCAGCCGGCGCCGGCTCCGCTCGATCCCACGGTGGGCCGGCAGAACACCCAGGGCCTGAGGGCCTTTCGCTTTCGCCCGATGGCCGGACGCTGTTTGCCTTGCTGCAATCGTCCGCGCGCCAGGATGGCGGCGCCGGTGGCGCCAGCATCCTACGGTTCAACACGCGACTGCTCGCCTACGATCTGAGCGGCACAACCCCCACGCTGCGCGGCGAGTACGTGCTGCAGCTGCCCACGACGCGCACGGCGGCAGGCGCCACGCTCGTATGCGCACAGAGCGAGATCCTCGCGATCAATAACACGCAGTTCCTCGTCCTCGCGCGCGATGCCGGCTTTGGCCACACGTATCCGATCGCGACCTCCACCTATCGGAAGATCCTCATCTACGATATCACTGGCGCCACCAATATCGCGGGCACGCGCTTTGACGACCCGGCCAACCCAGTCGCGCCGAATGGCGTGCTGGATGCCTCGATCACGCCCGCCGCGCGGACGGACTTCATCGACATGAACGACTCCGCCCAGCTGGCGAAGTTCGGCCTGCACAACGGTCCCACGGACGATAACAACAATCTCTATGAGAAATGGGAGGCGATGACGCTCGTGCCTGCTCTCGACCCCGCCGCGCCTAACGACTACTTCCTCTTCGTCGGTAACGACAACGACTTCATCACCCAGAGCGGCTTCCACGATGGGCTCGCCTACTCGCATCCGTCGGGCATGGAGAACGACAGCATGCTGCTCGTGTACCGGCTGACGCTGCCCGGCCGCCTGCTCAACATCTCGAGCCGCGCTTTGACGGGTAATGGCGCCAATGCCCACATCACTGGCTTCGTAGTTTCTGGACCGCAGCCGCGCCGCGTCTTGTTGCGTGCGGTCGGTCCGACGCTCTCGACCTTTGGCGTCGCCGGTGCACTCACCGACCCGACCCTCCAAGTCTTCAATGCCGCGGGCCGCGAGATCGCGACCAACAATAACTGGAACGAGAATACCAACGCCGCCGAAATCGCTACGGTCACGACCACAGTCGGTGGCTTCGCCCTGCCGGCCAATAGCGCCGACTCCGCGCTGCTCGTGACCCTCGATCCCGGCTCGTACACGGCTCAGGTCCATGCGCCGGGCACGACCACCGGTGTGACGCTGATCGAGGTCTACGAGGCACACTGATCGGTCCGCTTACGCCGACACCGGCTGGCGCTGGCTCTCATCAGGCTGAGCCGCCCCAGCCGGGATCTCAGGCCCTGCTCAATTCGAGCAGGGCTTTTTTCTGAAGGATATGGATGCCGGCTTCGTGCGTGAATTCGGCTTCCCCGTCTGCGAAAAAGGGCGCGAGCTCTTCTCTCAACCAATCGCGCGCGGCAGACACTGACTCCCGTCCGCTGTCCACGACGCGGATGACGCTGCTGTGGGTCATGAGATTCTCGACGTACGCCTCCAAGTTGTAGCACTGACGCCGCTCCATCGCTTCGCAGGCGATTTCCGTGAAGCCGAACTGCGCCGCCACCTCCGGGGTGAGGGGCTGGGAATTGCGCTCCACCTTGGGGTACCGCGCGCGTAACGAGCCGCGCCTCCAGCGTTCGAAGTCGGGGCGGTCATCGATGCGTCCCATCGAGCCCACCTTGTAGAGCACGAGCCAGCCTTGAGGCCGCAAGACCCGCCGGGCCTCGTCGAGAAAGCGCTCGTGATCAAACCAGTGGTACGCTGAGCCGACCGTCACGAGGTCGAAACTGCTGTCGCGAAAGGGTAGCGCCTCGGCGTGTCCTTTACGGTATTCGATTTTCGGATGCAGCGGCGCCAGGGCGCGCATGGCGGAGGAGGGATCGATCCCGACGATCCGGTGCGCATAGGGAAGAAGTGCCACCGTCGAGTGGCCGGTTCCGCAGCCGACATCGAGGGCATCGTTCACCGGCAACGCGTGCGTGAGCGCCTTTTCCATCGTCCGGAGGACGTCCACGTGGCCGGCGGGGCGGCCCTTAGCATAGCGCGCCGCCGCCGCTGGCAGATTGAAATAGTTTACGACATCGGTAGTGGCAAGGGCACTACAGGAAGAGCTGGAGGGTTTCCAGCCGGCGGCATCCGCAGATGCTGGGAGATTGGCGGGCATGGTGACATCACGAGACAGCTGAAGCCAGCGACTCGCAATCGCCCGAAGGTTACGATCCTGTCAACTCGCCCACGCTCTGAGCGGGAACCGGCGACTGGCACGCACCCGACGCAAGGTGGGGCGGGCCTGCGAGAGGCTCAGTGCACGGCACAATTCCGCCTCACCGGTCGGGACGGCGCGACCGTCGATCTCGCAGCGCTTCACGCCATAGTGCCTTAAATGCGGCGGCAACCAGGCGGCAAGCCCGCCCTCTGCGCGGAACGGGAGCGGGGCTTGCTCCACCATGATGGCGTAGGTGGCGCTGGAGGTCTTGCGCCTTCCCAGGCCCACACATCGCACGTTCATGCCAACAGGAGCCGTGCGCTGGAGCACGTATTGCAACGCGGGGTGACTCGTCACGATCCGAATTGTCATTTTGCTCCTCGCTTCTGCGGCCGGCGGGAGGGCGACGCGAGCGCGAAGGCACCGCGGCATCCAATCGTTACATTGCCGCGCTCGTCGCCACCCGGATGCCATTCGCTCGTAACCCACTTCAGCGCCGCAAGGCTTGCGGCACCGCGGCGCGGATATCTTCCCAGGCGTAAAGGTGAAACACCTTGCCGTTGCTCATCGCCACGAAGAGACCGCCGGGAAAATTTGGCAGTGCCACCGAAGTCACGTCGCTGCCATCGCTTTCGATCGCCGATACGTTTACGGAACCGAGGAAGGGATGTTCGTGCGGCTTGCCGGGCACGCCTTCCCGAGGAAAGACGCGGAACGCATTATTCTGCTGATCCGAGACGATGATGTACCCTGTGCCGGGACCGGTGCGATAAATCGAAATACCCTCGCGATCCTCCGCAAAGCCCTCGGCGCCGATGAGCGCCAGCGGCTCGTCTGCGTCCTCCGCCAGCGGGTCGGCGTGGTATTTGCGCACCCCGAAGTTCTCGTCGCTGTAGTAGACAAACCCGAGCTCGGCATCCACCGCGAGCGCCTCGATTTCCTTCTTGCCGCTCCACTCGCCGAAGGAGCGGGTGAAAACTGCCTTCAATGTGCCGGTGCCGTCGTCGATCAACCGATACTGGTGCAGATAGCCCTGGCGCGGCGACTGATAATCCGAACGGCTCACGATTGCGAACAGCGCGCCGTCCGTCGGGCGAGTATAGAGCGCGACACCCATGCAATCGCGCGCCAGCTCGCCCGCGAAGATCGGCAACCCGCCGCCATCGATCGGCGCCATGTCGGGCAGCCGATAGACGCGCAACCGATGCGCGTAGCGCTCGGTCACGACGGCGATGTCGACCTTCTTCCCGCTGAGCGGGACATCGTAGGCTACGTCGACGTTGTTGGGCCGCACGAGGCCACGGATGACCTTGTCGGCCTTGATCTTGCCATCGAGGCCGAAGACATAGAGCGCACCGTCGGCATCCTTGTCGGTGCCGAGGATGAGGCTGTTGGCGGGATTCGTCCGATCGATCCAGATCGCTGGATCGTCGGTGTCGTGCTTGACGGGATCAGTCACCACCCGGGGCCGGAGTGCATCGGGCGCGGGACCGGCCTTCCCGGGCTT
>JAZKEV010000632.1:0-3173 GCA_040386765.1 Verrucomicrobiota bacterium
TGCAGTTGGCCTTGATCCAGCGCGCGGCTTCGACCTCGGCGCTGCCGCCGATTTCGCCGATCATGATGATGCCGTGCGTCTCGGGATCGTCATTGAACATCTTGATGACATCGAGGTGCGAGGTGCCATTCACGGGGTCGCCGCCGATGCCGACACACGTGGTCTGGCCGATGTTCTTCGAGGTGAGCTGGAAGACGGCCTCGTACGTGAGGGTGCCGGAGCGGGAGACCACGCCGACGTGGCCCTTCTTGTGAATGTAGCCGGGAGCGATGCCGATACGGCAGCCACCCTTGGAGTCCGGGCCGGTGCCGGGCGTGACGAGACCGGGGCAGTTCGGGCCCACGAGGCGGGTGCGACGGCCCTGCATGGCGCGCTTCACGCGGACCATGTCCTTGACCGGGATGCCCTCGGTGATCGCGACCGCGAGATCGAGATCGGCATCGACGCACTCGAGGATGGCGTCGCCCGCGAACGGCGGCGGCACGAAGATCGCGGAAACGCTGGCGCCCGTCGCCTTCTTGGCGTCGGCGACGGAATTGAAGATCGGAACCTTCTGGCCGGCGTGCTCGAAGAACTGGCCGCCCTTGCCGGGCGTGACGCCCGCGACGACCTTGGTGCCGTAGTCGAGCGAGAGCTTGGTATGCCGGGCGCCGAATTCGCCGGTGATGCCTTGGATCAGGATCTTGGTATCGGGAGTGATGAGAATGGCCATGACGAGGGAGCGGAGAGGATTAGCTAAATTTAAAGGGGATCGGGGGAATCAGGAGGATTTGCGACGGTGCACCATCAGGGCGTTGCCATCGGGATCGAGGATGCTGGCCATGCGGCAAGCGGGTGTCTCGATCGGCTCCATCTTGAAGCGCACATTATGCGCGCGCAGATGGGCGATGGCGGCGTCGAAATCCTCGACTTCAATAGCCACGGTGCAGCCATCCGGGCTGGGTTTCCAGCCGGGCGCGCCAGAACCGATGCTGAGGGCGGCGCCGCCGATGTCGTACTCGGCCCATTGCGGGCTGCCGGGTTGACCGTAGACGGTGGCGACCTTCAGACCGAGCGTGCCTTCGTAGAAACTGCGAGCGCGCACGAAGTCGGTGACGGCGTAGCAGGAATAGGCGATTTCCTTGGCCTTGAAGCTCATGAGGTGGCTCAGGCGGCGGCGACGAGCTTGACGATCTTCTGCGCGGCGTCCGCCATCGTATCGCCGGAGACGAGCTTGAGGCCCGAGGCGTTGAGGGTGGCTTTGCCGGCCGCGACGTTGTTGCCCTCGAGGCGGACGACGAGCGGGAGCGTGAGGCCGACTTCCTTGACGGCTTCGACGATGCCCTGGGCGATCACGTTGCAATCCATGATGCCGCCGAAGATATTCACGAGGATGCCCTTCACATTGGGATCGCCGAGGATGATCTTGAAGGCCGCGATGACCTGGTCCTTCGAGGCGCCGCCGCCGACATCGAGGAAGTTGGCGGGCGTGCCGCCGTAGTGCTGGATGATATCCATCGTGCTCATCGCGAGGCCGGCGCCATTCACGAGGCACGCGATATTACCATCGAGCGCGATGTAGCTGAGGGAGTACTTGGAGGCCTCGATCTCCTTGGGATCCTCTTCGTTGAGGTCGCGGAGGGCGACGATCTCGGGGTGGCGGTAAAGGGCGTTGGAGTCGAAGGAGACCTTGGCGTCGAGCGCGAGGACTTCGTCCTTCGGGGTGGTGATGAGCGGGTTGACCTCCACCATGGCGGCGTCGGTATCCCAGAACATATTGTAGAGGGAGCGGATGAGCTTCGCGGCGTTCTTGGCCTCGACGGGATTGAAGCCGAGCTTGAAGACGAGCTCGCGCACCTGGAAATCGGCGAGGCCGTAGGCGGGATCGATGTAGATCTTGTGGAGCTTCTCGGGGGTATCGTGAGCGACCTTCTCGATCTCGACGCCACCCTCGGTGGAGGCGACGATCACGGGGCGCGACGTCGCGCGATCGAGGAGGATCGCGAGGTAGTACTCCTTCTTGATGTCGCTCGCGACGGTGAAGTAGACGGTCTGGACCTTGCGGCCGGCGGCGCCGGTCTGGGCCGTGACGAGCGTCTTGCCGAGCATGTTGCCGGCCATGACCTGCGCATCGGCCTTGGACTTCGTGAACTTCACGCCGCCCTTGAAGCCATCGGTGAAGGTGCCCTTGCCGCGGCCGCCCGCGTGGATCTGGGATTTCACCATCGTGGGGCCTTCAGGGAGCTGCGCGAGCGCCGTGGCGAAGCCCTCGGCGGTGGTGGCGGTGGTGCCCTTGGGGACGGGCACGCCGTATTTTTCGAAAAGCGCCTTGGCCTGATACTCGTGAATGTTCATTGCGAAAGAAAAAGGGAAGGCGAGTAAGTCAGAGGCATGGCGGGTTAGGCACGCAAAAAAGCGGGAAGAACCATTAAGTCACGTTGGACGGAGGCGGGCGCATGCGCGAGATTGCGTTTGTCCGGAGCGGCCTCAGGCTCCCGAGTGCATGCACTCACACGAGGTGATGAGGGAGGTCCTCAAGAAGACCAGCGCCAAGCAAATCGCGGCCGATATGGGCCTCTCGCTGTCGCTCATCTATAAATGGGCGGAGCCGCCCGAGGACGATAGCGGGAGCGGCGCGAGCAGCCCCCTCGATCGGGTGGGGCAGCTCATCCGCATCACGGGCGATGCGCGCGTGGCGCAATGGGTGTGCGAGCAGGCGGATGGTTTTTATATCCGCAATCCGCACGTGGAGCCGACGAGCGACACCCTGCGCGCGACCAACGACATCGTGCAGGAATTTGCCGACATGCTCGCGACGATCGCCACCGCCTCGGCCGACCACGTGATCACGAAAGACGAAGCCAAGACGATCCGCCGCCGCTGGGAAGAGCTGAAGAGCGTGACCGAGGGCTTTGTGAAAGCAGCCGAGGCTGGCACTTACGGCCCGAAGGAAGAACAGCCGCCAGCGCAGCCGGGGAAGGCGTAAGGAGAATAACAGCGCCGCACTGCCTTCCTGTAGCGGCGGTCTATGACCGCCGACGAACGGGATGCGGCCTTCGTACGCAATCGGCGGCCATAGACCGGCGCTACAATAAAGGCAGAAGCGGAACGGGTCTGCGACCCGCCCCGCCAGATCCGAGAACTGTCACAGCAGCTGCCGGGCGAGGAAGCTCGCCTGCAGCGCCGTGATTTCC
>JAZKEV010000633.1:0-26368 GCA_040386765.1 Verrucomicrobiota bacterium
GTTGTGGTAGGACAGCATCTTCTTCAGCGTCTCGAGGTGCTTGGTGTAGCCGAGCGACTCCATCGTGCGCGTCTGAGCGGGCACCATGCGATACGCGCCGGCCGCCCCGTTCTTATGGAACATCAGATTCACGCGGTAGCGGTCGGCGCCGCTGAGGGCCAGGGCGTAGTCATAGTCCTTCCGCTCGAGGAAAATCTTCTTCTGCCCCTCGGAGAGCAGCGCGACGTTGAGGCGGAGGGCGTCCTTGGCGGTGAGCGTGTAGTCGGAGAGGTAGGACAACGCGCGATTCTTCCGCACGAAGGGTCGCGCTCCGGTCGAGAGGTGAAGATCGCTCGCGCCGTAACGTGCCGTGGACTTCAGGAGCTCGCGGAGCCCGGAGGCGAGTGCGCCGTCGTCGAGCGTGGCGAGCTTCTCGAAGGAGAAGGCAGGCGCGGGGCCTGCCTTGGTCGCAGCCGCAGCCGCAGCCGCAGCTGCCGGCGTCTTGGCCCCAGTGGCCAGCATCGGAGCGAAGGGCGGCTCAGTTTCCTCCCCGTCGAAGGGATCGCTGGCCGGGCCGCCGACCTGACTCTTGGTGACGGCCATCTCGGCGATCTTCTCGAGTTTCTCGATGTCGGAAACGTAGCCCGCATCGATCATCTCCTGGGCAAACGTCATCAAGTCGACGACCCCACCGAGCTTGTCGCGGGTTTTGAGGCAATGGGAGCGGCTCACTATGCCCTGATCGATGGCGAGTCGGGCGAGCCAGCGGGTATCGTTGTTCATGCGCGAGCTGGAAGCCCGGGCAGATTGCGACACGGCGGACGCAAGCCAAGCGTTTAAGCCGCGCCGCGCCTCATCAGAGCGCTCTCTTACTGCCGAAGTGGCTCCAACCGGAGTGAAATCGCGTCGGGATCGCTGACCTCGCGCGGCTCGGTAACGCTGGCGACCGCGAAGGTTGCATGCGCGAGTCCGGGCGTGCCCGCCGGCTGCGGCGCGTGCGGATTTCCCCACGTATTGAGGCCGAGATGGTGGTGATACCCGTCGGCAGCGAGGAAGCGAGCGCCGGGATAGCTGCTTTGCGTCACCACGACGCCTAGCGTCTCCCGATAATAGCGCTCGCTGCGCGCCAGATCAGTCACGCGCAGATGCAGATGTCCCCAGACCGCGCCCGCGAGCGGTGTAGCGGTGGGTGTGGCGCCCGCAAGCAGCGCCTGCACATCGAGCGGCAGCGTGCCCATGGCGACTTCGCTGCCGCTATAAGGCCACTGGGCTTTGGGCCGGTCTGCGTAAAACTCCAACCCGTTGCCATCGGGATCGGAAAAGTAGAGCGCCTCGCTTACCCCGTGGTCCGAAAACCCGTCAAACTCGACTTGCCGCTCGGCTGCGAAAGCCAGCCAGCTCGCCAGCGCCGGCCGCGAAGGAAAGAGCAGGGCGGCGTGAAAAAGCCCTGCAGTTGGACGTTGAGCGTGCTGCTCGGCTACCGGCTCGGACGCAGGCAGCAGAGTCAGGATTGATTCGGCCCCGGCCGCGGTCGCCAAGGTGACGCGATCAGCCACCGCGGCGACCACCACGAAGCCCAAGCGGTCCACATAAAAGGCCCTGCTGCGGGCAAGATCGGACACCCGGAGGGCGATATGCGTGAGCTGAAGCGTGGCGGCCATAGGCAGGGAGATGCGCAATGAGAACAAGATACGGCAGAGCGCAAGTAACGAGGCCTCGCGGATATAGAGAGTTGCAAAGCAGGGGTAGTTCGCCGAAGCTTTCAGGCCTCTATTGTCATGTTGAAGAAACTATTTGCGAAGTTGCGCGATGCGATCGCGCCCTCGCGTGCAGCCAAGCCGGAGGCGCCGAGCGCCAAACCCGGACCCTTTCCCAAGTCGGATTCGAGCGTACGCCCGACCGAGGCGCGCCCTGAGCGCAGCGGAGGACGCGGCCCGGATCGCGGTGGTCAGGACCGGGGTGGACGTGGTGGTGGCGGCTATGAAGGCCGCGGCGGTCGGAGAGATGGACAGGCCGGTGGCGGCGGTGGCGCTGGCGAATATCGCCAAGGCGGCGGTGAACGTCGCGACGGCGGCGACCGCCAGGGTGGCGGAGGCTACCAAGGCGGCGGTCAAGGTGGCCCGAGTGGCGGAGGTTACCAAGGTGGTGGCCAGGGCGGCGGCGAACGCCGGGGTGGTTTTCAAGGTGGCCGCAGCGGCGGCGGTGGTGGCGGATTGCAAGGTCGCGGTGGTCGCGGCCGCGGCGGCGAACGCGGAGGCTTCGAGCCGCGCGAGAAGCAGCGCAAAGACGACTCTTACGATCATCCGCGCAGCGAGCCGGTGAAGCCGCTGATCCCGGTCGATGTCCCCAAGATGGAGACGGCTTTTTCGGCGCTGGGCCTGAGCGACGCTCTGGCTTTTGGCGTGCAGGAGATGGGCTATGTGGAGCCCACCCCGATTCAAAAGGGCGCGATCCCGGTCGTGCTGAAGGGCGGCGACGTCATCGGCTCGGCCCAGACCGGCACCGGTAAGACGGCCGCCTTTGCGCTCCCGATCATCCAGCGGCTCGGTTCACACGGCCCGTTGCGCTGCCTGATTCTCGAGCCGACGCGCGAGCTGGCGCTGCAAGTCGAGGAAGCTTTCCAGAAGTACGCCAAATTCACCGATCTCCGCGTGACGATCGTGTATGGCGGAGTTGGATACGGCAAGCAGGTCGATGACCTCCGCCGCGGCATGGATATCCTGGCGGCGACGCCGGGCCGCCTCCTCGATCACCTCGAGCAGGGCAACTGCGCGCTCGACCAGGTCGAGATCCTCGTGCTCGACGAAGTGGACCGGATGCTCGACATGGGCTTCCTCCCCGACGTGCGCCGCATCGTGCAAAAATGCCCGAAGGCCCGCCAGACCCTCTTCTTCACCGCCACGCTGCCGCCGGAGCTCGAGCAGCTCGCCGGCTGGGCGCTGAATAACCCGGTGAAGGTGGAAATCGGCCGCCAGCGCTCGCCCGCGGAAACGGTTTCGCACGCCTTCTATCCGGTCGTGGCCTCGCAGAAGTTCGACCTCCTGCAGCTGCTGCTGGAGCGCACGGATTTCAAGAGCGTGCTCATCTTCACGCGTACGCGCATGGGCGCCGATCGCATCGCGCACCGCCTGCAAGGCAGCGGCCACACCGTGGGCGTGATGCACTCCGACCGCAGCCAGCGCGAGCGCATCGAGGCGCTCGATGGCTTCAAGAGCGGCAAATTTGAGGTGCTCGTGGCGACGGACATCGCCGCACGCGGCCTGGATATCGCGGGCGTCTCGCACGTGGTAAACTACGACGTGCCGGAAAACGCCGAAGACTACGTGCACCGCATCGGCCGCACCGGCCGCGCCCAGCAGACGGGCGATGCCTTCACCCTCGTGACCGAGGAAGACGTGCGCGACGCACGCTCGATCGAGCGCTACATGGGCCTCGCCGTGGAGCGGAAGAAGATCGAAGGTTTCCCCTACATTTACTCCGCGCTCTTCGACGAGAAGGCCCTCGCGGAAACCGCCGCCGCAGCGACGAAACCCACCAGCCGCCTCCACCGCGGCGGTGGCCGGCGCTAAGGCGATCGAGTCCGAACCAAATCGGCGCCGTAAATGCGCCGGTTTAATGGATAGTGCACAACCTTAGTTTCGGTCGGTCCCGTCCCTGCGCTCACGCGCAGGGCTAGCAGACAAATGGCCCCGGCTGGAGGGTTAAGATACGTCGGACTTTCGAGGGCAGGCGTATCCTGACGGCGCGTTAGGGATACGCGCCCTACCTCAATCCACGCCGTTGACGAGCCGGTAGGCGAGGGCCGCAACCGCAGCGCCCGCGAAATCGGAAATCAGATAAATGCCGAACTGGCTCGGCCGCTCGAGGCCCATCGTCCAGACACCGAGACCGACGGCGGGGTTGAACGCGCCGCCGGAGATCCCGCCGACCGTGATCGCGCCGACGAGCACAGTGGCGCCAATCGCGAGGCCGTAGAAGGAATTGCCCAAGGTAGCCTTGGCGGTCGCGACATTAAGCACCACCCAGCAGAGTGCGAAGGTGAAGATGAATTCGACGATGAACGAGCTCACGGTGGGGTGGGTGGCGACGGACGGATCAGCCCGGCCGCGCAGCACCTCATTCACCACCAGCGCGGCGACGACCGCCGCGAGAAACTGCGCGATCCAATAGGGGAGCACATCACGCTTGTCGCAGCGTCCACGCAGAAACGCGGCGAGCGTCACCGCGGGGTTGAAGTGGCCGCCCGAGATATGGCCGCCGGCAAAGATCATCACCATGAGGATCGAGCCGATGGCAAAAGGCGCGAACGGAGCCGCCGAACGGACGGCAATGCCGACCGTGAAAACGAGGAAGAAAGTGCCGATGAATTCGACGACGTATTTTTTCATGGGGAGGTAAGGGACATGCCAGAGGTAGCGGCGGAAGAGGCGAATACAATGCGGATTATGTGACAATACTGGACGCGCGATGCAGTGACGGAGGTTTCGTTTGCGTTGCGGCATGCGGGCTGCACGGTGGACCCTTCGCATGAAATTGGAGATTCCGACCGGAGAGTTCGCCGGCTATATTTTCGATCTGGATGGCACCCTCGTGGACACCATGCCGCTGCATTACGTCGCGTGGGACCGGGCCATGCGGGCGGTGGGATTGAATGCGCCGCTGGACGAGGAGTTATTCTACTCGCTGGGCGGAGTGCCGACGATCCGCGTCGCGGAGCTCATCGCGGCCCATTACGGCCTGACGATCGATGTGCATGCGGTCTTCGATCATAAGGAGGCGCTCTTCGTGGAGCTGCAGAAGGACGCGAAGCTCATCGAACCGGTAGTCGAGATCGCACGCCGCGTGGCGCTGACCCATCCGGTCTCGGTCGCCTCGGGCGGCCCGCGGGTGATCGTGCGCGGGATGCTGGAGCTGACGGGTCTCGCCGCGCTCTTCAATCGCAGCGGCAAGTACGATCTGGTGGTGACACCCGAAGACGTAGTGCACGGCAAGCCCGCGCCCGATATGTTTCTGCTCGCGGCCGAGCGGATGGGTGTGGCGCCCGAGAAGTGCCTGGTTTTCGAAGACGCCGAACCCGGCATGCGGGCCGCGGAGGCCGCGGGAATGAAATGGGTGCGCGTCCCAAGCCGCGCACCGAAAAGCTAGGTCCCGATAGGGAGGGGATATTTCAAAAATGCCTCCCGCGCCCAAAGTAGGGCGCCTCCCAAATAGCGACCACGATTACGGCGTCTTCGTCGCCGGAGTTACCCCAACCGCCTCACCACCGGCTGCCGGGAAACGCCGGACCGTCACCTTGTCGCCGACCTTGAGCTTCGCCGAAGCGGCAGCATCCGCGTAGTTGCGTGCGAGCCAGTGAAAACCGTCGGCATTGGCGAAGGTGACCCACTCGCCCCGCTTCACGCTTCCGAAATCCTTGCCATGGAGCGTGCGGAACTTGAGTTCGCCGACCCCGAGCTCGAACCAGGTCATGCGCTCGAGGCCTATGGCGGCGAAATCGGACGGTTGCGCGTCGATGAAAACGTTGCCGTAAACCGCAGAGACCTCGATCACGCGCGCCTCGAAGCCGCGGCGATCCTCATGCAGCACCACTCGCGATGGCTCGGGCTCGGGCGAGACGGTGGCATCGAAGAACGGCGCATTGGCAGCCGGACGGGGGAGCGTGGCGCGACCGCGCTCGATCCAGCCATTCAGGGCGCGGAGGGCTACGAGGCGCTCCCGCTGGTTCACGTTCACATGTCCATCGCGGGAGACGCGAAAGAGCGTGGGCGCGAGCGACGGGAGGCGCTGAAGGTCGTTTTGGACGTAGTTGCGCGGGCCCTCGAGCTCCGATTGGTTGGTGAGGAAGAGCAACGGAATCCGAGGCTGGAGCGAAAGCCCGACCGATGTTCCCGGTTCACGAATCTGCAGCGCGGCACCGATTCCGATCGCGCCATGATAGAGCGCGGGTTCGCCCGGCTCGCGTTCGGCCATGAGCGTAACGATGAAGCCTCCCATCGACTCGCCTTCCAGGATGACTCGCTCGGGGCGGCCGTATGTGTGCTCGATGTGGTCGCGCAAGGCATCGAGGTCCGCGATGGCGTCAGCGACGATGAGCCCGTTGCGCCGGTAGCTCGTCTTGGCGACGATCCAGCCCTCCTCGAGCAGCGCTTTATAAGCGAGATGTTCCGGAAACAGATCGGCGACAAGCGGCCGATCTTCCGCTCGCAAGCCATGGGCGAGCAGGAGGACGTGCCGATTCCAGCGCGCGGGTTGGGCGATCGCAAACTTGGCCCCGGCGATCTCTCCCGTCTCGAGGCGAGGAGCGGTTTTTGTGGCGAATGCCGGGGAATTTGCCGCGAACGCGTGCGGTCCGGTGGCTGACGCGAGGGTCGCCAAAAACACAGCGGCCGAAAGAATGCGGGCGATGCTGCGGAGCATGCGGCAGTATTTCGGGCTTTCGCGGAAGTGTCCAATCGTGTTCCAGTCATCGGATGAATTTCGAATCGCTTGCGAAGCCCTCCGTCCTCACGCAGCCCGTCTATGAGCCGGGCAAGCCGATCGAGTACGTGGCACGAGAGCTGGGGCTCGATCCCGCGGGGATCATCAAGCTGGCTTCGAACGAGAACCCCTTCGGCCCCTCGCCGCGGGCTCTGGAAGCCGCCAAGCGGGCGCTGGAGCACGGCGAACTTTATCCTGATGGCGGCTGCTTTGACCTGCGCCGCAAGCTCGCGGCTGCGCGCGGTTTGAACGCGGACCAGTTCATCATCGGCAACGGCTCCAACGAAGTCATCGAGCTGCTCGGCCACGCCTTTGTTGGGGCGGGCGACGAGGTCGTGATGGGGGCGCCGGCCTTTGTGGTGTACAAGCTCGTGACCCTCCTCTTCGGCGCCAAGGCCATCGAAGTGCCACTGCGCGACTGGCGGCACGATCTGCCGGCGATTCGGGCGGCGATCACGCCGCGAACGAAACTCGTTTACGTTTGCACGCCGAATAATCCTACCGGTACGGCCAGCGACTCGGGAGAATTATTGGCCTTTGTCCGCGGATTGCCGGAGCATGTCATTTGCGTCGTGGACGAAGCCTACGCCGAATACGTCGAGAACCCGCCGGACCTCCGCCCGTTGATCGCGGAAGGGCGCAAGGTGGTGTGCCTGCGGACGTTCTCGAAGATCTACGGCCTGGCGTCGTTGAGAATCGGATACGGGTACGCGAGCGCCGAGCTATGCGCGCTGCTCAACCGGGTGCGCCAGCCCTTCAACGTTAACGCGATCGCACAGGCGGCGGCGCTCGCGGCGCTGGACGATCGGGAGTTCGCCGAGCGCTGCGCACTCGAAAACCGTGCGGGGTTGGTGCAATTGGAAGAGGGCTGCCGGAAGGCCGGACTCGAATTCGTGCCGAGCGTGGCGAACTTTATGTTGATCAAGGTCGGCGACGGTCCGCGCGTATTTGGACAATTGCAGCAGCGTGGCGTGATTGTGCGCCCCGTTAAATCGTACGGCCTGCCCGAGTGGATCCGTGTCACGGTTGGGACTACGCAGCAGAACGAGCGGTTTCTACGTGAACTGGCTGCGGTTGCTGCGAAGGGGTGAACGTAGGGCAAAATCGCTAGGCGATTACGCAAAAAAACAGCATTTGGTGGGCAGGTGAGGCCGAAAGCAGCTCCCTGAATGTGAAAAACTTGGCGGAAAAAACGCTTGCTCCCCGGGGCATCTTAGGGTTTTTCTCGCTATCTATCTTGTTCGTGTTCGCTTCGATTTCGTCCGCAGGAGTGCTGCGGAAGGGGAGGAGTGGCTGCGAAAAAGATGGGATTCACTGTCAGTCTGCCTGTTAGTTTTGTCTTTTCTCCGTCTCAAAATTTTGTCTCAGTAGAACGTACTTACCGCACGCCAATGAAGAAAATTACACGTCTAGCCTTGTTGTCAGCCTCCCTGGGAGCCAGTGCGTATGCTGCTCCTTTTATGGCCATCGGAGATGGCGCCGAACTATTCCTAACCGGAGTTTTGGGGGTGCGCGCTGATGATAATATCCTCCTCGGCGCCGACGAGAAAAGCGACCTCATCTTCGAGGTCACTCCCGGTGTGGATCTTACCTTCGGTAAGGACGCTCAGATGAAGGGTTCGCTGACCCTGAACATGGTTTTCTCGTCCTACTCGGACAACAGCGACCTGAACACGGAGCTGTTCAATGGCGATTTTGTCACCCGTTACGATGACGGCAAGCTGAAGCTCGGCTTCAATGTCGGCTATCACGAGCTCAACCAGAACACGGTTGATAATCGCATCACGACGGTCGGTTTGCAGCCGGGCCTTGTCCGCCGCGATATTTTCTCGGCTGGTGGCAACGCCGAGGTTGAAATCTCGCAGATCACCTCCGTGGGTGCGGGCGTCGCCTTCGTTCACGAAAACTATAAAGTCGCTGGCTTCACCGACTCCGATAGCCTCACCGTCCCGCTGGACTTCTACTATAAGTGGACCCCGAAGGTTGATCTCAGCGTCGGCTATCGCTTCCGCGACTATCAAGTTGATTCGGTTGCTGGCGGCATCGGCAGCGGCGACTCCAACGACCACTTCTTCAACGTGGGTGCACGCGGCGAGTTTTCTCCCAAGTTCACTGGCAAATTCCAAGTCGGCTATAACACCCGTGAGCGTGATTCGGGTGGCGATGACTCCACGTTGGGTGTTGAGGCGAGCTTTGCGTACGAAGTTTCCCCCAAGACGAACCTTGAGTTCGGTGTCTCGAATGACTTTGGCACGAGCCCCCAAGGTCGCCAGCAGGAGAACTTCATCGTCAACGGCCGCATCAGCACGAAGGTGTCCGAAGAGTGGCTGCTCCACGCTGGCCTTAGCTGGCGCTCGATCGACTATCAGGATGTCCGCGATCCCCTGACGAATGTCCTCATTTTCCGCGCTCGTACGGATGACTTCATCGAAGGCCGCATTGGTACCACCTATATCATCAATACCAACGTTCGCCTCCAAGCCGAGTATATCTATCGCGACTTGAGCTCGGATAGCGCGGCCAACGAGTTTAAGAATAACGTATTTGCCCTGTCAGCCAGCTTCCGCTACTGATCTCGGCTAAGAGTATTTGACCAAAACCCTGCGGAAGGAGATCTTACCGGTCTTCTTCCGTTTTTTTTTGTCCAATGAAACTGTCTATTCTGACGCATCTGCGAGGCGTTATCGCCTTTGTTCTGTTGCCGTGCTGTGTTTGGGCTCAGACTTCCAATCGTAAAGAGGCAAACACGGCCGTGTTTTCGAGTTCACAGCGCGCTGAAGCGGATTACGTCCTCCAGCCACAGGACCTCCTTCGGGTTCATGTCTTCCAAGAGGAAGACATTAACAAGCAGGGCGAAGTCAGCATCTCGGGCGACTACACGATTACGTTGCCGCTGATTGGTACGGTGAACATGAAGGGCAAGACTCAGCGCCAGGCGGAAGAGATGATCCGCCAGCTTTATAATAAAGACTATCTGGTGGAGCCCACGGTGGCCGTTACGGTTTTGAAGTACTCGGATCGCAGCGTGAATGTCACGGGAGCTGTTACAACGGCCGGCCGCATCCAATTTCCTGCGGAGCGTGGCTTGACCATCTCGGAAGCAATCGCGCTGGCTGGCGGCCACACCCGTCTGGCCGACCTGAAGAAGGTCACGCTGACGCGTCGGGATGGAAAGGGAGAGGCGGAACCTAAGAAGATAGATGTCGACGCGATCCTCAAGGGTGGCGCTCGCGATGTTCCCCTCGAAGTGGGCGATGTGGTGTTTGTGGGCGAGCGTATCATTTAATATTAGACGAAGATTCCATGGATCCAGGCGAAAAGAAAACCCGTGAAGGTGGCGATGCATACAGCTATAATTATGGCGGTAACTATGCTGGTTATTCAGCTGTAGGCTACGGCTATGGCGAAGGTGGCGACGGCGGCAGGGCGCACCGGACCTTTCAGGATTATCTGCTGATTCTGCGTGAGCGGATTTGGTATATCGTTGTGGTGTTTCTGGTCGTCTTCTCGAGTTCGCTTGTCTATACCCTGAGCGAGACGAAAATATATCAATCGCAGACCTCGGTTCAGATCTTTCGCCGCGATCCTACGGTGATGCAGGTGCAGCAGGTCGTTGATACCAATATCGTAAACACCGAGGATCTTAATACCCAGATCCAGGTCATCTCGAGCGGTTCGATCATTCAGCGGGTGGCGGAGCGGATCACGGGAGACGATTTGCGGCAGTTCCTGGCCCCTTACGAGCGTACGACGGCGGACGTCGGTTTCGTTGCGGAGGTCTTGGGCCGGAATCGCAAGGTGATTCCGCAGCGCCTCACCCTCGTGGTGAACATCGCCTACCAGCATCCGGACCGCTTTGTGGCCGCGAAGGTCGCCAATCTATTTGCCGATGCCTATTTGGATCATAATCAGTCGCTTCGCACGTCCGAGTCCGACAAGGCATTGGACGACCTTAAGGATACGGTTGCCGAGCAGGAAAAACTCGTGGCGCGCATGTCGCGCGAGCTTCAGGATTATAAGGAGAAGCATAACATGCCCGCGCTGGATCAGCGCAAAGACATCGTCAGCGAATCGCTGCGGTTGCAGAATGTTGAGGCTGCTCGAGCCCAAATCGCCCTTGCGGACGCGGAGGGGCGCATCAACCAGATCAAGGCGATTCGCGCCAAGGGTGGAAACCTTACGGAATTGCCGTTCATCGCCTCCAGCCCGTTGATTGTTCAGCTTACCCAGCAGGCGGCTACGAACAAGATCGCTCTCGCCAATCTGGCCCAGCGCTACCGCGAAAAGCACCCCGAAATGATTCGGGCGATGAACCAGCAGCGTCAAACCGATCTCGAACTTGATAAGGCGATTGAAACATCCGCGGCTCAGATCGAATCCGCCTATCAAGCGGCTTTGCGCACCTACCAGCAGGCGGAACAGGAACTCGGGAAGCGCCGCGACGAGTCCCTGGCCTTGGATCGCATGGCGATCGAATATACCGATCGCGAGCGTGCCCTTAGGACCAACGAGAAGATTCTCGATTCCATCGTTGCCCGCAGCCGGGAAACGTCGATGGCCAACACGATCGTGACTCAGAACGCTCGTATCGTCGACAAGGCAGCGCCTTCCGGTGAGAATAGGCCGATCTTCCCGAATGTGACGCTCAATATCGGACTGGGCCTCCTTGGCGGCTTGGGCTTGGGCTTGGCGTTCGCCTTCTTCGTCGCCTTTATTGATGATCGCGTTAAGAGTTCATTCGATATCGAGGGCGTCATCGGGCTGCCGCTGATTGGAATTATACCGCAGATCAAGCGCATGGAGCCGTCGGAGAAGGCTCAGATCGTGGTCAATAATGCCGACCGGCAGGTGTCCGAAGCATTTCTGACCCTTCACTCCAGTTTGCGGTTGAAGGATGAAAGCAAGAACGCGAAGTGCATTCTGGTGACCAGCACCATCCCTGGTGAAGGTAAGTCGTTTACGACCACCAATCTCGCGCTGACCTTTGCGGCCCACGGCGAAAAAGTGGTCGTGATCGATTGCGATTTGCGCAAGCCGAACATCCATAAGTCGTTTCGCTTGGAGAATCTGAAGGGCGTTATCGATGTCTGCGGTGGCAAGGCTACGATTGATGACGTCGTGATTCGCAATGTTCACCCTAATCTGGACGTCATCGCGGCAGGTGGTCGTGCGAAGAACCCCACGCAGATTCTAAATAGCAAAGCCTTCGAGATAATGATCTCGGATTTGAAGAAGTCCTACGATCGCGTCTTTGTCGATACCCCGCCGCTCGCGGCCGTCAGCGATGCCATTGTAATTCTTCCGCTCATGGATGGTTCGATCTTCACGATCTTCTTTAACAAGGTCCGCCGCAAAGCGGCTCAGTTCGCAGCAAAGAAGCTTCTTGAGGCCAACGTCCCCAATTTTGGCGCCGTCTTGAACGGTCTGAATCTGGCGGTTTCGGGCTATTATTACGCTCAATATTACGACAAGTCTTATAAGGACTACTACGTCGTGATGTCGAAGGACGACGGTAACGTGGAGAAGTAATCGTCAGATTGTGGAAGCTGACGTGGCGGAGATCGTCTCCGCCCTGATTCGGTTAAGGTGCCGTTGAGAGGGCGTTCGAACATTGCCGATTTTCCGACGAGATCGCGCATCGCGTCGGTATCGCCTTGGCGGGTGTTTTCAAATTCTGTCATTGCGAGCAGAAGCCGCGCTCTCCGCGCGGCGACGACTGCATCACCTCGGCGGCCACGGCGCGCTTCGCGTACCTCGCGATGACCGGCATTTTGGAAACACACCCTGACATTCGTGGCGCATCTGGCGTTCACGAACCAGCCAGGCATCCCTCCGTGCATGGCAGCGGTCTGCTACTTCTTCAAAGTATAGACCCTGAAATTCCGGTAACGCGCATCCGTCCATTGCATCTGGCGTAGTCCGATGCGGCCCTCCGTCCAAACCGGGCCGGCGCGCTGGCCGTCGTCAATATAGTCGATAATCGTACGACCATCGACCGACATCTGGATGTGGGCTCCGTCCTTGATGAGAAGGGCTCGATGCTTTTCGCCAGCCCGACCGGACGTCGCTCCCACGGGCCCATTGGAGAGGAGGAAAAAGCCATGGTTCTTCCTCAAATTGGCCATGGCACGCGGCACCGTGGGCGTATTCGCGAAATAGGAGATGTGATAGGTATCGATCTCACCGCGGATGTAGTGATCGAAGACTCCCGTGCGCTTCGCGAGCGTGGGGTCGAAGAGGTCTTTGCCTTGCTGGCCCCGCGCGGCAAAAAAGACGATGCACAGCCCCTTCGGCTCAAGGAGTTCGAATTCCCACTCGGCGGCAAAGCGGTCGGGAAATACCTCGGGACACCAGTAGACCGTGTGGCCGAGCGGCCCGTCGGGCAGCTTGGACCGCATGCGCAGGGCCCCCCCGTTAAACTCCAGGATGCCGGGGCCCTCGAGTACCCAGTCCCGCATGTCGGTTTCGCTCGCGAAGGTCCGCTCGTACAGCAGCGGCCCGCGGCGCGCGTCGACCGAGATCGGCGCGATTTCCTTGGCGCCGAGGATGCCGGCGAGCGTGCCATAGTGCGAGGCGCCTACGATCGATCGAATTTGCTCGGGTGAGAGGGGCTCATCTTCGACGCGTACGTCCGCCACCGGAAAGCGGTCGGAATGCACGACGATCCTGGCCGCAGGCTGGATCGTAAAGGGAGCGGTCTTCTCTCCGATGACGTAGAACGGCGTGCCATTGATGAACATGTTGCACTCGCCCTTCGCGCCGTCCCACGTGACTGCGATGTGGTGCCAAGCGGGGCCCGGCAGTCGCGGAATGATCGCACGGATGTGACGTTCGAAAAGCTCCTCCCGCTTGCCCTCCCACATCGCACCGAGAGTCACCGAGGACTTTTCGACTAATAGTGTAACGGCGAGCGCGCCGGGAAGCGTGATCAGCTTCTCATTAAACGGAGTAACGGCCTTTCCGCTCTCATAGGTGACAGGAGTCTTGAACCAAAAGGCGAGCGAGCCCCGGCCTGCGAGTGTGCTCGAAAGATCGGCGCCGAAAGCCAGCGGAGCCTCCACTTTCTCGATCCCATGGCTGCCTGAACGAGGGCCTTCGACCACCCGATAGCTGCCGGCCGGAGTCGGTGTGGTAAGCGTAAGTCCGTTCGCTACGAGTGTGCCCTGCTCCACGGTGAGGCGCGCTGGGGCTGCGCTGGCGGTGGTTGCCAGGCTCAGTAAAGCTATACCGATGGCGTGTCGGACGCGGAGATAGGTCGCGCTCATTTCGTTTGGGCCGCAGCCCAGCCACGGACAAAGAAAGGACATGGGTAGGGGATGATAAGAAACGCCGTCCTGGCGGGCGGGGTGAGATGTCGTCCGGCATGCTCCGCCGTGTGGGCCCTTCGGCGCAAGCTTCTGGGAAGGGAGGTCGATAGATTGGGCCGATTGAGACGCACTCGCGCCGATCCGGCATTGCGCCACGCGCGGGGCGGGCGATAGCTTCGCGCTTTCATGAAATTCCCCAAACCCTTTCGTGGCTACGTTGGCGTGTGCTGCCTGGTGGCTGGCTGTCTCGGTGTCACAGAGCTGACGGCCGCTGACCAACCCAAGCAGGGAAAGAAAAAAGCAGCCGCCGCCGCTGCTGCTACCGATCCAGGCGCGGGCGCTGCGGTCGCAAAGGACGGCAAGCCCGCCGACCCGAAGGCCGGCCCAATCACCCCTGAGCTGCTGCACTCGGAAGTGGAAGCGCCGCCGGAGTTCGACGTGAGCGTCTTTGCGACGCCGGATCAGGCAAACTATCCCGTTTACGTCGCGTCGTCGCCGGAGGGTACGCTCTACGTCGCGAGCGATGGCAACGCTTCGATGGGCACCGATCCGGGCCGCGGCCGCATCCTGCGTCTGCGCGACACCAACGACGACGGCAAGGCGGACGAGGTGAAAGTCTTTGCCAAGGTCGACTCGCCGCGCGGGCTGGTGTGGGACATCGATCGGTTGTATCTGATGCACCCCCCGCACCTGAGCGTGTTCATCGACAAGGACGGCGATGGCGTGGCCGACGAGCAGAAAATCCTCGTGAAGAATGTGGGCTGGGGCTTGAAGGACCGTCCCGCGGATCACGCTTCGAATGGCGTGGCGCTCGGCGTCGACGGCTGGCTCTACCTCGCGATCGGCGACTTCGGTTTCATGGAAGCCGAGGGCACCGATGGACGTAAACTGGAGCTCCGCGGCGGTGGCGTGGTGCGCGTGCGTACCGATGGCACGGGTCTGGAACTCTTCTCGCGCGGCACGCGTAATATCGTCGATATCGCGGTCGGGCCGCTGCTCGATGCGATCGCGCGCGACAATACCAACGACGGCGACGGCTGGGATGTGCGCCTGCACCAGTTCACCGGTTTGGAAGATCACGGTTACCCGACGCTGTATCGGAATTTTGCGGAGGATGCCGTGCCGCCGCTCATGGACTATGGTGGCGGCTCGGGTTGCGGCGCGCAGTGGATCGATGAGCCCGGCATCCCGGCGAAGTGGCGCGGACCTATGACCGTCGATTGGGGTCGCGAGTCGGTATTTCTCCACGGTCTCACGCCGAAGGGCGCCTCGTACACCGTCACGCAGGAGCGCTTCGTGAAGCTCCCGCGCGCGACCGACCTCGATGTCGATGCCCGCAGCCGCGTTTACGTGACGAGCTGGCGCGGCGGAAAATTCACCTATAGCGGCGCTGAGATCGGCTACATTGCGCGGCTTACGCCCAAGGATTATACGCCGCCTCCGGTGCCGGATTTTGCCAAGCTGGCCAACGCGAAGCTCGTCAAGCTCCTCAACTCGCCGAGCACCCGCATCCGCATGGAAGCGCAGCGCACGCTACTGCGTCGCAACCTCCGTGCGGAGAAGGCGACGCTGGCTGCGATCGAAGCGCTGGCCACGGGTAAGTCGAATGCCCTCGTTACACGCGTGATCGCGCTCTTCACCCTGAAGCAGGCGCTCGGCGACGACGCTCGTACAATCCTGGCCAGGCTCGCGGTCGATTCGAGCGTATCCGCTTGGGCCCTACGCGCCTTGGTCGATAACGAAACGCAGCTCGCCCGCGTGCCCGCGGAGCCGATGCTTGCCGCGCTGAAGTTGCCCGACGCGCGCACTCGCATCGAGGCGATGGTCGCCCTCGCGCGCCTCGGACGCGCCGAGCATGCGCCCGTGCTGGTGCGCCAGTTGGGCAGCGACGATCCGGTGATCGCACACACCGCAGTGCAGGCGATGGTGCGCCTCCGGGCAATCGATGCCGCGCTGGGCGTGGTTGACCTCACCGATGTTTCCGCCGCGCAGCGCACGGGTGCGCTGCGGGTTTTGCAGGCCCTGCATGAGGAGAAGGTCGTCGATGCCCTGATCGCGCGCCTCGGCAAGGAGAAGGACGCGGAGCGCCGCGAGGGGCTGATTCGCGCCTTATGTCGGCTCTACTACGTCGAGGGCAAGTGGACGGGTGGCGGCTGGGGTACCCGGCCCGATACCCGTGGGCCCTACTACCAGCCGGAGCGCTGGTCGGCCTCCGAAAAGATCAACACTGCGCTCGGCAAGCTCCTGGACGGCGTTACGGGCGAGGAAACCACCAAGCTCAACGCCCTCTTCACCCTGCATCGCGTGACCCCCGGCGATATGCTCGGCAAGCTGCTCGCGTTGGCGCAGACCGATGATTCCGTGCTGCCTTCGCTCACGGAGCAATTGGTCGCGGGCGATACCGTCCCTGCGAGCGCCCTCCCGCTGCTGGTCCGCGCGGCCAAGCCCGCGGCTCCGAAGCCTGGCGCAAAAGGCGGTGCTCAGCCTGGTCCTGCACAGGTCGATGCCTGTTACGCGATGATCAAGCTCGGCACCCCCGAAGCCGTCCGGGCCCTCTTGGAAGCTTTGCCCTTGGTGCCGAAAAACGGCTCTCGCGGCGATGCAGCCAGCGACAAGGTTTCGAATGCCTTTTTCCTCTCGAGCGCGCTCGAGAATCAGCACCGCCTCGTGGCCGAGGAAGCTGCGAAGCTCGATGGCCAGAAATCCATCTGGGCCGACGCCGCTCTCCTGCAGCTCGCCGCCCGGAAGTTCGGCTCTCCAGAAGCCCGCGAGGGCGCCGCCAAGGCGCTGGATGACGGCTGGAAGACGCCCGGGCGCCGCGCGCAGATCATCCGAGGGGCCGCCATGGGTCGCGAAGCCTCGCGGGCGAAGGAGATCGTTGCCGCCCTCGACGATCCCGACGCAGCCGTGGTGGAAGCGGCCAAGTTTGCCGTCAAAGGCCTTCGCCTCGATCCCGAAGCGATGCGCAATACCGCCAACGATCCGTTGATCGCTAATCTGAACGGCGCTGCGGTGCTCGATCAAGCGACCGCCCTCCGCGGCGATCGTGCCCGTGGGGAGCAGTTATTTACCCAGGCCGGGTGCATCGCCTGCCACACGGTAAATGCGAGCGAGGCGCAGCGTGGCCCCTTTCTGGGCAATATCGCGACGCTCTATCGTCGCCGCGAGCTGGCCGAGGCGATCCTCGAGCCGAGCAAGACGCTCGCGCAGGGTTTCGTGACCAACCAGTTTACGCTGAAAGATGGCTCCACCCGGCTGGGCTTCGTCACGCGCGAAGGCGCCGACATCGTCGCGATCCGCGACATCGCGGGACAGGCTCAGGAAATCAAGATGACGGACGTCGTGAAGCGCGAGCACCTTACCATGTCCCTGATGCCGCCGGGCCTCATGAGCGGGTTCACCGTGCGGGACTTGGCGAGCTTGCTCGACTATCTCGAAGCCCAGGGAAAAACCGCGAACTGAGCAGGTCCGCTTTGCCGGGCCGGAAAGCCGCGACTGGTTTGCAGTCGGTCGCGGTTCGGCGCCGTCGTACGCCGGTGCACCTCCGTAGTCGCTTCCCGCGGCGCATCTAACTGCGCTCGAATATGATTTGCCGCCTCCGCTGGAGCCGCGCCAAGCTCGCGGCGTGACTCTCCGAATCTGGAAGTGGCCGCTCGCTAACCAAATTTTGTTCGGGCTCGTCGTCGGCGCAGCAGCGGGGCTGATCGTCGAGCGAACGGTCACTGATCCGGAGGCGTTGAAGACGCTGGCTTGGTGGTTGGATAACGTGATTCAGCCGATCGGCCGGTTGTTCATCCGGATCATCTTCATGGTCGTGATCCCGCTGATCTTTTCTGCGATCGTGCTGGGTGTGGCCGAGATGGGCGATATCCGGAAGCTCGGCCGCGTCGGGTTGAAATCGATCCTGTTTACGCTCCTGTTGTCGGGCTCGAGCGTGGTGCTGGGCGTGGTGCTGGTGAACGTGCTCGCGCCGGGAAAGCACATGTCGGAGGAAACGAAGAAGGAGCTGACCGCCAAGTATGGCGGGGACGTTTCGCAGAAGGTGGCGCAAGGCACGAAGAAGGTCCCACTCGCGGAGACGCTGCTCGCGCTCATTCCGCAGAATCCACTCTTCGAGGCGGTAAATGCCTTCACGCCCAATTACACGGGCGGCGGCTTGATCGCTGTCATGGTCTTCAGCCTTTTCTTCGGCGTGGCGATGGCGATGGCTCCACCGGAGAAGGTGGTAGCACTCACGCATATGCTGCAGGGCGTATTCGAGGTGTGCATGCGTATCATCGGCTTCGCCATGTGGCTGGCGCCGATTGGTGTGGCCTGCCTGGGCTTCGCGCTCACGTCCACGCTCGGCGTGGATGTCCTGCGCAGCTTGGGCTTCTATGCGGCGGTGGTTATCCTCGGCCTGGCGCTGCATCAGTTTGGCACGTATTCGCTCTTTCTTAAGTTTGTCGCGGGCAAGTCCCCTTTGCAGTTCTTCGGGCAGGTGCGCGAGGCGATGCTCACGGCGTTCAGCACCTCTTCGAGCAATGCGACGCTC
This sequence comes from Verrucomicrobiota bacterium, assembly GCA_040386765.1. GTDB lineage: Bacteria > Verrucomicrobiota > Verrucomicrobiia > Opitutales > Opitutaceae > ER46. Next base: position 18,298 of record JAZKEV010000633.1, read on the forward strand.
CCGGTTTCGATGCGCGTCGCTGAGCAGAAGCTGAAGCTGCCGAAACGCATCAGCCGGTTCGTGCTGACGGTGGGAGCGAGTGCCAACCAAAATGGCACCGCCCTCTACGAGGGAGTCACGGTCTTGTTCCTGGCGCAGGTCTTCGGCGTCGAGCTTTCGATCAGCCAGCAGGTCGTGGTGGCGCTCATGTGCATCATGGCGGGGCTCGGCACCGCGGGCGTGCCCGGCGGCTCGCTGCCGCTAGTCGTTGGCGTGCTCGTTACGATCGGTGTGCCCGGTGAAGCCATCGCGATCATCCTCGGTATCGACCGACTGCTGGATATGTGCCGGACAACGTTGAACGTGACGGGCGATCTCGTCTGCGCCGTGCTCGTTTCCAAGGGAGAAGAGCAGGATGCTAGCGAACCCGTTGGCGTTTGACGGCGTTGTGTTGGCCGCGGGCCGCTCGACCCGCATGGGTCGTGACAAGGCGCTGCTGCCGGCGCCTGGCGACGAAAATGGGCGCGCGATGTGGCAGCGGCAGGGAGCCGTCTTGCGCGCGGCGGGCGCGAGCAGCGTGTTTTTGTCGGCCCGACCGGAGCAGGAGTGGGCGCGAAATTCAGCGAAAGAGGGCTTCGCGGCCGTGCTTCACGACGAGATGCCGGGCTGCGGACCCATGGTCGGCATGACGGCGGCGTTGGAACGGTCGGCCCGCAGCCATGTCGCCGTGCTCGCGATCGATCTGCCGCGGATGACGGCGGCGTGGTTCGGCAAGCTGATCGAGCGCTGCGACGCCGGCGTGGGTGTCGTGGGCCGGCGCGGCCAATTTTTCGAGCCCTTGGCGGCAATCTATCCGCGCGAGCTCATGTGGCTTGCATGGGAAGCGCTCGCCCGCGGCGACTATGCATTGCAGCGGCTCGGAGCGACCGCGGTGGAGAAGGGCCTGTTGCGCGTAATCGAAGTGAGTGAAACGGAGACAGACTTTTTCGAGAATTGGAACGAGGGCGCCACGAGCTGAACAGCAGCGGATAACGCCTCCTAAATTAGCAGCAAAAAGCCCAGCTCCTTCGAGCCGGGCTTTTAAAGAACCTACAGGGCGGTGACTACTCTGCCAAGGCTCCCCGCCGCGCCGCCAGCCGCCGCCGAGCGCGCTGGAGGAGCAGGTCGATCCAGTCCTGCGCGGTCGATGCGACCTCCACCAAGGCAGCAAGTCGGGCGGCCTCCGGCGCACGCCCCGTGATGGCGGGTAAGTGCGTCCGGAGTCGTTGTCGATGCTGGGTGGCCTCGCGCCGCCGACCGGTCGCCGCGGCCCGTTGCGCCGCAGCGAGCTGAAGCGTCTGGCGCCGCGAGCACCGTGGGGCGGTACGAGCGGCGCTCGCTTCGCGGTGATTTCTGGCGCGATTCAGGCGCACGAGGAGTTCCGCGTTCATTGTGCGGGTTCGGCGGCTTGCGCGCCTTCCTTCAGGATTTTGGTGACGAGTTTATCGATCGAGCTGTCGGTGGATTTGACGACGACGAAATCACCCGTGCATTCCATGTGGACTCCGATGCGCGCGAGATCGCGGGCCTCGAGATTTTTTAACGCATCGGCCGAGGGCTTCTCTTCGGTGACAATCAGGACGTCCGCTTGGCCAGGCAGGTGTTTGCGGATGAGGGCGACGACCTTGGCATCGTCTTCCCACTCCATTTTGCCTACGCCCTTGCGGAACCCGAGGGTGACGCCGTGCAGCGTCAGTGTCTTGGGTCGCACAAAGAGATGCGGCGCGCGCTCAATGAGTACGCGGAGTTCAGTGCTGAGGTCGGCGGCCTCCGCGGCCGCAACTTTGATGGCGCCGACCCGGCGGCGCTGTAGCGAGGCGATTTCGGCTTCGAGCGCCTTGACGCGCTCGGAGACGACGCGGCGAGCCGCGGCATACTGTTGCGCGAGTTCATCGATTTTCGCGAGGGTGACGGTGGTCATGCTCTCGTTGGAGGTGGCGGTGGCTAGGTTGATCATGGTTGTTGGTTTTGCGTTACAGGTTTTGTGTTCTGCGTTGAGAGAGAGCCGGTCTGTGCGTCGTGAATGGCCGTGAGGAGATCTCGGGCGCACTGAATGTTATCGAGCGCGAGGTCGGGGCGTCCGCGTGCTCGGGCCTGGGTGGCGGCCGCGATGTTTTCCGCGACGTGATCGAGCAATCGGTCGATGATGGGCAGGTTCATGGCTGGGAAATCCGTGCACCGAGTCGCGTCAGGACTTGAGAAATGCGGTAAGCTCCCGGACGAGCTCGCGGAGTACGGGCTTCGGCAGCTGGCAGAGCAGATCCATCCGGCGTGGGCCCGTCATCCGCACGAGGACGAAGTCGCGATAGGACTCCGTCGGTACGCGATAGGAACCACGCTTCGTGCCTTTGCCTTTGCCGTCGACGGCGGGGATTTCGCCTTCGTTGATGAGGTCGCGGATATGTTTTTCTGCCAGGCCAAGCCGGGAAGCGATCTGTACTGGGGTGAGCGTGGCGCGTTCGGGAAAGTCGAGGGAGGGGAAGGGAAACGGGAGGGTCGTGGTGGGAGACATGGGCGTTGTAGTTGATTTCTAAATACGTGGGATCGCGGAGCGAATGCGCCGGTTGAAGTCGAAGACCAGTTGTTCATGCGTGGCGCGGATCGTGTCGCATTCTCGCGCGGCTTGTTCGAGCGGCGCCCGTTCCGCGGGGCTCGCGACGTGCGCCAGGGCTCGATAAATCTCCGCCCGCCGCGCGATGGGTTCGGTGGGGAGCTTCTCCAGCACAAAGCCTGTCAGGATATCGGTCGCGTTATCCACGGGTGCCTTCCGGCGTCGGCGTCAAAACGAACGCGGCGTGATGCGGTAGGATCCTGCGCAGGGGCAGAAAGTGAGGAGTACGCGCCGGTAATTTCATTGACGGACAATAAATTGGTCTGTTGTGTATCTGTAGAAGATGACTACAGAATAACAACAGAAACACGCGAATGACTCCAGATACTCAAGAAGAAAATTCGGAGATATTGCGGGCGTTTTCTTGGCGTTTGCAGAACTGCGCATCTGCCAAGAAGTTGGAACAGATCGATATCGCCGAAAAATTAGGGGTGAGTCTTTCTCGAGTGGGAAATTGGTTTCAGGGGCGTAATTTTCCCCGTCGCATCGAGCGCCCTCGTCTCGCCAATCTCCTCGATATCACCGTGGAATACCTGATTCACGGTACTGCAGAAAACGGCAGGATAACACCAGTTGAAGTACAGGAATCCCAGGCGTCTTATGGGGGGCCGCCGGTGCGGGATGTGCCGTTGATTTCGTGGAGCCACGCGGGCGAAGCGGTCGTTTACGAGGAGATGCCGCGGCATTTTCAGGGGCGGGTTTCGACGACGAGCGCGGATCCGCGGGCGTTTGCCGTGACGGTCGAGGGCGATTCGATGGAGCCGAAGGTTTTCGCCGGCGATCGCGTGGTGTGCGAGCCGACCCGCCAGCCGATCAACGGCAAGCCGGTCGTGGCCAAGCACCGAAATGAGGAGGTGCAGTTGCGCCTCTACCACAAATTGCCCAATGGCAGGATTCGGCTCGCCCCGCTGAATCCTGTGTATCCTACTATCGAATACGAGCCTGATGGATTTATGTGGATATATCCTGTGCTGGAGTTGGTGCGCCGGTTTTGAGGTTTTCAGATGAAGCCGAGACTGCATCGCCACTTGGTTATTGCCGCGATCGGAGGTCAGCTCGTCGCGCCGCTTGTCATCTGCGCCTCGCGTTCAGTTGAGCAGTCGAGTGCGGTTCGCGTCGTGCCGTCGTCGGGGATGGCGGCTGCCGCGGCTCCGAAGGCCGGTTCCAACTCAGGCGCGGCACTATCGCGTGATGCCGGAGCCGCGATTTCGAGGGATGGCGTGGCGGTGGAAAAGGAGTCTTCCGCTGATCGGGAGCGTGCTGCCGCAGCACGAGCCGAAGCCGGACACGGGAAGGCGGCCGTCAAGGCCCAGCGTCAACGCGCGCCCGAGGTGGTGTACCAAGGGACGCGTATCACGGATGTGCCGGTGGTTTCGGCCCATATCCGGAGTTTCATGGCAGGGCGGGGCACCGTGGCGTTTCAGACGTGGTACTCGCCTGCGTTGGTGAAGGATGCCATGAGGTATGGGGTGCCTAAGGAGGTCCCTTTGTGGGAGGTCCGCGTGGAGTATTCGAGCCTCGGTACTGCGGGTGAGGTACTCTCTGAGAGAGCGGTTGCTTGGGTGTATAATGGCAGGGTCATCGATTTTCTCCGGATGGATGCCGCGAGTTGGAGGGTCCTGCCGTGAGGGTGCTGCACGTGATCGTCGCGTTGGCGCTCGCCGTACCGTTGTTGGCGGAGCAGCGTTCGATCGAGCTGAAAGCGAAAAAGACCGGTACCGGCTTCTTCGACTACTACAATTTGGGTGCGGCGGTGGGCGACGATCCGCTGGTCTACAATCTGACGATCGCCACCTATCAGAAGATCGATATCGGGAGCGTGATCGTGAGTACGAACGAGGGTGAGCCTCTCCCCGTGGTCTCCAAGGGGTCGAAGTGGATAATGTTTCGCGAGGTGAAGTGGATGACTGTGACTCCCACCATCAAGCAATACGAGACGGCCGCGGTAAGCGGCATGCGCATAAAGATTGCGAGCAAGCGGGAGAGCTTGGAGCTGGATATACCCGCGGCGGAGTTCGCTGCGATGATCGAGGAGGCCAGGCCGTTGGACCGCCATGGTCACCGCGAGGAGGAGCGTCAGCAAGTGGCGGTTGCTCAAGATGCGGTCCAGCGCGAGCAAATCGCACGCGACGCTGCGGCTGCTGCGGCCGCGCGGCAGGCGGCGGCGGAAGACCTCGAGGCGAGGCGCAATGCCGCGGAGGCGGAAGAGGAGCGTCGTCGTCGTGGAGCCGTGTGGGAGGCATTTGTCTTGGAATCGGCTGCGGACCTGGCCGACCACGCCGATGATGCGCGCGTGCGCCTCGCTCCTTTCCAGGGCAAAGGTACTGCACGGGTGTTGGGTCAGGCCTTCTTGAAAACGCGCGGTGGCGAAGTGCGGCTCGGTGCGGGTAACACGATTCGTCTCCTGCCGGCGGATCCGTGGGCGTTACGCGCGGCGGATCTCCAGCCCATCTTTCCCCTCGCGAGTTGGGCGGATGAGGCCCGCGAGACTTTCGCTGCGTTGGTGCGTGAAACGGAAGCGGATGCCTCCGGCAATTTCGAATTTTCCGGGCTTCCTGCGGGGGAGTATCGACTGGAGACGGAAATCACATGGAAGGAGCGTCTTGCCACGGGCTTCGAGGAAATCGCCGGCGGCCGTGTCGCGCGACAGTTCGAGGTGAAGGTCGGCGAATCGAGGCGGGTCATGCTTACGAAGTAAAGAGGGGGATGGAAGTGGGCTGGACTCCTGTTCGCGGATTTATCCTATGGAGACGTCCTTCGTTTCGTCCGCTTGGCTGAGATCCCCCCCCATGAAACGTCTGTTGATCCTCGTCGCACTGGTGCTGGCGTTGCCAGTGATCGCCGCGAACAGACGGGTTGATCGGGAATCGCGCAAGATCGTGATGGGTCCGGCTGACGCGTATAATCTGGGTGTCTTCGCGGGGGACGAGCCCGCGGATTTTTTCGTAAATGTCTTTTTCTCGAGAAAAATAAACCTCGACGGATTAACTGCCACACTCGGAGACGCGGGCCCTCTAAGGGTGGGCGAGAGGCGTGCCGTGAAGAGCTTCGCTCGGTCCGGAGAAGCGATCCTGCTGTATATCACGCGTGCGCAAATCGAGGTGGGATCATTCCTCGGTCTGCACGTGATGCTCCAGGCGGGTGGGCTCGGTCGCGGGGTCGAATTTGAGATCCCGTCGGATGAGTGCGTTGCGCTGCTGCAAATGGCTCAGCCCTACGATCGGTACGCCGCGCGGGAAGAGTCGTATCGCAGGGCGGTGGCGGAGTTGGAGGACTTGCGGCGTGAGGCGTCCGCACGCTTGGCGGCAAAGCGCGGCAAACAGGAAGAGGAGCGTCGGACTAGGGAAGAGGAAATCCGGCGCGCGGTGATTGCCGACAAGGAGGCAGAACACCGCCAACTTGAGGCTCTCGTGGCCGAGGATCGGGGCCTTCTCGCCGAGTTGGGGACCGCCACGGCAGAGGCGGCGTCAGCGCGGGGCGCAAATATCCCTTCGCTTTTCGCGCCGTATCGGAAAAAAGGGACCGCAAAGATCATCGGCCAGGCTTCGCTGACGACTCGCGAAGTCGTCACGCATCTCGGTGCCAGCAACAATGTCTGGCTGATCCCCGCCGTTCCCTGGGCTCTGCGCGCGGCGGACCTCACCTATCGGTATCCTTTCTCCAAATGGTCCGAGCCGGTTCGTGCGATGTATATTTCCGTCACGCAAATCACCGAGACAGATGCCCTCGGCCATTTCGAATTTCACGACCTTCCCGCCGGAGAGTATCAGCTCGAAACGAATATTTACTGGAAAGAACGCGATCCGCGCGACGGTAGTGAGAAGTCCATCGGCGGGAGGGGCACGCAGCGCCTCACCGTGAAGGACGGTGCGGAAGAGCGCGTAGCGCTCACGTCATCAGCCCGCCTTTAAGGCCGGTTTCTCGGCGTTTTTCGCGCAGGAGCAAAAGATTTATGGAATGGACGGTATGGACGGTATGGACGGGGTGACGGTTTCGTGAGCATCTGGTATTGTCTGCGGCATGGTGCCGCTGACCTCTTCTCAACTCCTCGGGTTCAAGCCTCCGTTTGCTGATACCGGCGAATGGGTGCTCCCGGTGCTAACCGCCTCGGGCGAGTGGTTGGAACTCCGCGCGACGCCTGCGACCTGGCGCCGCATCGCCCTTGCGATCGCGCTCCAGGCGACGCCCGCGCCCACCGCAGCAAAGCCCGCGCCCACCGCGCGTGTCATCGCCGTGCAGGTCGACGAGTCACACCCGCACGACGCCCCGCTGCGCCCTTTGGCGCGATCGTAAGACCGTCTGTCCCTATCCGGTCCGGTTCACATCCGCATCCGCACGCACGCGCACGTACATCTACACACACTCACACACTCTCTTTCCTTCCACTATGAAAACTCCATTCCGCTCCGTCCTGCTCCTTGCCATGTTCTTCAGCACGCTGCTCGCGTGTGTATTGTTTGCCGTCAGCGATGTTCGTGCCGCTGAACCGGTGTCGGGCGCCGTCCTCGGCTCAGCCGCCGTCGATACCGCCGCCGCAGTCGCGCAGCCCTTCATCGTCTCGTTTGCCGAGTCGCACCCGTGGGTGCTCACCCTCCTCGCGGTCATCGCCACGCTGCGCCTGGTCTTCAAGCCCCTCATGTCCGCGGTGCACGTCTATGTGCAGTCCACGGCGGGCGAGAGCGACGATGCGTTCCTCGATAAGGTCGAGCACTCCCGCGCCTATAAGATCCTCGCCTGGCTGCTCGACTACTTCGGCTCCATCAAGGTCGGTCCGCAGAAGCCGCAGGTGCAGTCCGCGTCTTCCGCCGAATGAACCTCGCCGCGCTTGCCTCCGCGCTCGTTGCGCTTGCGAGGGCGCTTCCCGCCCTCGCTCGGCTCGCCGATCGGTTCGCGGAGGTCTGGCACGAACAACGTCGCACCGCCACCCATGCCCGTATCGACGCCGCCATTACGCAAGCCCGGCGCGCTCCCTGGAATTGCCCTCTTGCTTGTCCTCATCGTGAGCGGCTGCGCGACGCGCAGCCCGAGTCAGATCGATCGGCTGCTCGCCCATCCTGAGTTCCGGGCCGCTGCGCAAGCCGCGCCGCTCTTCACCGCCGACGCCCTCAAGACCATCGCAGACCTCGAAGCCCGCCCATGAAACACCTCGCCGCCGATCTTCTCTCCCTGCCCGATCCCAACAGCTACGCCGCGATGGGCTGGGTGCTCGTCACGCTGGTCGGGCTCGGCGGCGCGGTGCTCCTCTTTCGCAAGGTGTTCGTTCCCGATCCGCCGCTGCACAAGGAATACGTGACCAAGGCCGAGTACGCCAAAGACTGGACCGAGATCAAAGAAGAGCTTGGTCGTCACGCCGCTCGCCGCGTCGAGATCTACAACGAGCAGAAGGCGCAGGGCGAAAAGCTCGCCCGCCTCGAGGTCGCCTCCGCTCGCCAGACCGCTGAC
>JAZKEV010000634.1:0-2336 GCA_040386765.1 Verrucomicrobiota bacterium
CTTCGAGCATCCGGTCGAGATCCCAGCAACCGGCGCCGACGTAGTTGGCGCCGGCATGGGTTTGGTAGACCCACTGGAAACCGATCTCTTTGGCGGCGGCGGCGAACTCCTTGGTCATGCTGTGGAAGTTCGCGAGTTGGGGCTTGAGCGGCTTGGTGGCGTCGTAGCGGAATCCGCGGTGGCGGACTTGCGGGATGCCGAGTTGCTTGCCGGTGCGGACAGCTTTCTGCCAGTGCGGCTCGTCGGGGCGCACGGTATCGATGGCGAGCCAGAGGATGCGGCGCTGCTTTTTCGCAAGGGCGGCGGCCATCGGCGGCAATTCGTCGGGGGCATTTTCCGGCTTGATGTGGCCGTCTTTGCGGAGGGTGAGTTCGAGATCGAGGCCGATCTCGTCGAGCACGGTGGCCATCTGCTCAGGGGGGTACTTGAGCGGTCCGCCGGTGCCGCCGTCGAAGAACCATTTCTCGAGGAGGCCGATGTCGTACTGCGCGGCGGGTTTGGCGGCGGCAGCGGAAAGGAGGGACGGCGCGGCGGCGCAGGCGGCGGTGGCGAGGGCGGTGCGGGTGAGGAAATCGCGGCGGGCGAGCGAGGTGTTCATGAGGGAGGGGAACGCTGATCTGCGCTGATCTTCGGGGAGGCGTTAGGGGGAGCGGGGGTGTGCGGGCCTCGCCTGATCGGCGAGGCGCGAGAATCCTGCGCGGCGGGTTAAGGATAACCCGCCCTACCTTTACAGCTTGGCAGTGATGCGGGCCAGGAGGTCGTCGTACTTGTCGAGCGCGGGGAATTGGGGGAACTGGCGGACGATGTTTTCCGGGGCGTGAAAGAGGAAGCCGGCTTCGGCCTGGCCGAGCATCGAGGTGTCGTTGAAGGAGTCGCCGGCGGCGATGACCTTGTAGTTCAACGACTGGAGGGCGACGACGGCGGCGCGCTTCTGGTCGGGCATGCGGAGCTGGTAGCCGGCGATGCGATCGTTTTCCACGATGAGGCGGTGGCAGAAAAGCGTGGGCCACTTCATCTGCACCATGAAGGGCTGCGCGAACTGCTCGAAGGTGTCGGAGAGGATGATAACCTGCGTGCGGCGGCGAAGCTCAGCGACGAATTCCAGGGCGCCGGGGAGGAGGGCCAGGCCGGCGATGACCGCTTGGATTTTCGAGAGTGTGATACCGTGGCGATCCATGATGCCGATGCGGTACTGCATCAGCTTGTCGTAGTCGGGCTCGTCACGCGTCGTGCGGCGCAACTCGGGGATGCCGGTGCTCTCGGCGACGGCGATCCAGATTTCGGGCGTGAGAACGCCTTCCATGTCGAGGGTGACGATGCTTTGCTTCACAAGTGCCGCGGAGTGAAAGGGAGATCAGGGCGGGGAGGCAAGCGCGCGACTGAGCGGTTTGGTCTTGTGACGGAGAGATGCGATGTGGAGCTAGAAAACTCGCTACCGGACGTCTGTTTCCGGCTCGCCGTTGAGGGGGTGTGCCGGGCAAAGTGCCGAGTCTAAGTATGACAAACCGGATCGCACTGCTATTTGGATTGGGGCTGCTGTTTGGATGGGTCGGGTGTCAGACGCGGCAGAGCTTTGTTTTGGAGCGCGAGGCACCTTACAAACTTGGCGAGCCGGTACATCTTTTAAAGCCGAGCTCGATGCAGCTACGTGATGCGATGTCCGTGTGGGTGCCTCATCCGCTGCCGGTTTCGCAGTCTGTGCCGCCGGTCCCGGTTGCGACCATCACCTCGATTGGGCCCGCTAATACGACTCCGCCGGTGTTGACGAAAACAAGTGCCGAGGTGCTTCGACAAATCTCAGCCGAATTGCCGACAAATCTGCCGCGTCGCGCCGTGTGCCTGATTGCAAGCAACGGCACGGTGGTTGAAGTGGCCTTCCTCCGAGCGCGAGATGCGCTGAACGAGCGGGTGTTTTCAGCGCGGTTGCGCGCGCTTACGTTCACTCCGGCGACCCATGTTGGAAAACCCGTAGCCGTGATCTGCGAATTCGACCTCGCAACCGGTCAGGTCGGATCTTGAAGCGACGGAGGCGCGGCGTGGGCGCGATCACTCGAACTGTTTACGGAAACTGGCGAATTGCTGCTGCAGTTCGCCGAGCTCGTGGCGGAGGTCGGTGACTTGCTGCTCGAGGGCGGCGATGCGGTCGTTCTCCGCGCGGACTTGGGCGACGGCGGGCTCGACGGGAAGGACCCTCTCGGGCGCGGTAAACTCCACCGGGCCGGAGAGTAGGTGGGCGTAGCGGGACTCTTTGGTGCCGGGGGCACGGGGAAGCTTGGCGACGAGGGGCGAGGGCTGGCGGGCGGACAGGGCGTTGAGCGCCTCCTCGACCTCGGGGA
>JAZKEV010000635.1:0-1956 GCA_040386765.1 Verrucomicrobiota bacterium
GCACGGCGCTCGGCGGCGGGCGGGGCCGGCTGGTGCGGCAACTTCTCACGGAGAGCCTGCTGATCACTTCGCTAGGCGGCGTTGCCGGGCTCGCGCTCGCGTGGTGGGGCGTGGATGCGATCCGCGCGCTCGAATCGCTGGCACTGCCGCGGGCGGGCGACATCGCGCGTGAGGGGCGCGTGTTGGGTTTTGCTTTGGTCGCCACGATGCTGACGGGTTTGGTGGCGGGGGTGGTGCCAGCGCTGGCGGCGTCGCGCATCGATGTGCAGCGCGGGTTGAAATCGGCCGGCGCGATGTCGGCGGGCGGTCGCCGCTTCCGGTGGCGCGATGTGCTGATCGTGGGCCAGTTGGCGCTTTCGATCGTGCTGCTCACCGGAGCGGGCGTGCTGTTGCGCGCGGTGGCGGAGCTGCATCGCGCCGACCTCGGGTTTCGACCGGAGCAAGTGCTGACGGCGAAAATCGCACCCAAGAACAATCAAAGCCGCACGCTGGTGGAAAACCTAGTCGAACGGGTGCGCGCGTTGCCCGGCGTGCGCTCGGTCGGCGCAGTGAACGGCGCGCCGATGTCGACGTACAATACGAGCAACAATGTCTTTCCCGTCGGGGCGGCGGCGATTCCCGTGACGATTTCCGTGCAGGCTGACTGGCGAATGGTGACAGCGGACTACTTTCAAGCGATGCAGATCCCGCTCCGACGCGGCCGCGTATTTGCGACGACGGACAACAGCTCTTCGGGGCGCGTCGCGATCGTCAACGAGACGCTGGCGCGAATGCTCTGGGGCGACGCGGAGCCCCTCGGGCGGCAGATCAATCCCGGCGGCGGCACGACCTATTCCACCGTAGTCGGAGTCGTAGGCGATGTGCGCAGTCACAATCCCGGTCTGCCGCCGCGTGCGACCTACTACATCTCCGCGCACCGAGGCACGTGGGGCCCAATGGCGCTCGTGGTGCGGACCTCAGGCGACGCTTATGCGCTCATCCCGCAAATCCGCGCTGAACTCCGCGCTCTGGATGCCACGATGCCGCTCTTTGACGTGCAGACGATGTCTGAGCTGGTGAGCCGCCAGATCGCACCCCAGCGCACCGTAGCCTGGCTGCTGGTGGCCTTCGCACTGCTCGCCCTGGGGCTGGCGGCTGCCGGTTTGTACGGCGTGATGGCGCACGCTACGAGCCAGCGGACACGCGAGGTGGGCATTCGCATGGCGCTCGGTGCACAGCGGTTCGATGTCGTGCGACCGTTACTCAGGGAGGGCGGGCGAGTGGTCGCTTTGGGTGTGGTCGCCGGGCTCGTTTTCGCGCTTGTGGCGACACGCGTGCTGCTGCAAACGCTCGAGCTGCCGGGCTTGAGCGGAGGGATCGAGTTGATGCCCGTAGCGGCTGCCGTGGTTCTGCTGGCGGCCATTGGGATGCTGGCCTGTTACATACCGGCTCGTCGAGCGACCAAGGTCGATCCCTTGATCGCATTGCGCGCCGAATGAGGCACTTGCAGTGGCGGTACGGTGCCGTCCAGCAGGGGAATGGGGGCCCGCTTCTTTCGTGGTGACATCGGACGGGGGAGCCCGCACCTTGCGCGACCCTCGTGACGCTATTCGCTTTTTACGTCGTCGTTATCACCCTCGGCATCCTGAGCATGGGCTTTCAGCTCCTCGCTTCCCGGCTGCTCAATCCCCACTTCGGCTCGTCGATCATCGTGTGGGCGTGGCTTATCTCCACGTTTCTCGCGGCCTTCAGCATCGGGTCGATGGTGGGCGGCTGGATCAGTAATCTCTCGCCGGCGGGGCGGGCGAAGGGACAGTGGGTGGGCGTGATCCTCGCGGTGGTGACGCTCCTGCTCGTGGCGCTGTTTGGGCGCACGCTGCTGGGGAAGATCGAGATCGCCTTTGAGGATATGAGCACGGCGCTGCTGGTCTCGTGCGTGGGGATTTTCTTTTTGCCGGTCGCGGCGCTGTCGACCTT
>JAZKEV010000635.1:1966-3764 GCA_040386765.1 Verrucomicrobiota bacterium
GTCGACCTTTGGGCCGCAGTGCGTGCAGTTCCTCGCCTCACGCGGCACGCCGCCGGGCAAGGCCTCGGGCATCGTGTATGGCGTGAGCACGCTCGGTAATATCGCGGGAGTGATGCTGACGGCCTTTGTGCTGATTCCGAATTTCCCGGTGTCGACGCTGCTCTACATCTGGCTCGGGGTGGCGGTGGTGAGCCTCGCCGGCCTCGTGCAACTGCTGCGTCTTCCTCAAACTTCCTCATGAAACTCCCGTTTAGCCTGCGCTGGATCGCCTTGCTGTGCCCGCTGGTGGCGTACGCCGCCCAGCCGCCGCAGGGCGACTTCGTCGAGAACTACGACACGACCTACAACAGCCTGACGGTCGAGCGCCGGGGCACCATCGTGGAAATGCGCGCGCGGGCGCGAGGGATGGAAGCGCTGGAATCGGCCGTCGACCTGACCGATCCGCTCAAGCTCGTCGTCCACTACACGCGGTCGCTGTACGGTGCGCTCTACATCCACCCCAATCCGCAGCGCGTGATGATGATCGGCCTGGGCGGCGCGGGCTTCCACCGGCTCTTCGCGGCGGCCTTTCCCGACTCGCTGCTGCACACGGTCGAACTCGATCCCAAGGTGGTCGAGCTCTGCGAGACGCGGATGGGCTTCAAGCCGACGGCGAAGACGCCCGTCACCGTGATGGACGGCCGGATGTTTGTGAAGCGGAACAAGGAGCAGTGGGACTGGCTGATCCTCGACGCGTTTCGCGGCGGGTTCGTGCCGCCGCACCTGAAGACGGAGGAATTTTACCGGGAGTGCGCGGCGCGGCTGAGCGACCGCGGCGTCTTCATCAGCAATCTCCACGCGACCAGCCAGCTTTACTACTCGGACATCAAGACCATCCAAAAAGTCTTCCCGCAGGTGGTGCTCTTTGAGGTGCTGGGCCGCGGCAACGTGATCGCCTGCGCCGTGAAATACAGCACGCCTGTAATCACCGAGCCCCGCGACTGGCCGACCCCGGAACAGGTGAGCCGCCCGGCCTTCGAAGGCCGGCTCAACATCAAGAATATCCGCGATGAGAATACGCTCATCCCTGTCCTCCAGGTCCGCCCGGCCAAGGTGCTGACAGATGATTTTGCGCCGGTGGAGTTTCTCGATACGCTGAAAGCGAATAACGCGGACGGGAAGGGGCACTGAGCAGTGCGAGCCTGAGAAGGCGCGCGCAGGAGCTTGAATTCGATGAAATGCCGACATGCTGCGACGTGTACCGTGTAACGAGTAGCGCGCTCATGGATCAACCCGAGGACATTCGGATAGAAGCGGCATCGAGTTTGGGCCTACTTATCTAAAAGAGGTCGGCAATCAGTCGCGCGAGGACAGGATAGAAGTCTGCACGGTCCAGCGCTGCCGTCTTTGTTATGGGCCGCTCGTGGCGCGGTGGCGAGCGCGCTGAGGCGCACGGGCGGAGTGCGGGGGAGGGTAGGAGAGGTGAGACATCGTGCCTTGGTGCGAGTCGATGATTGTAGGTGCTTCTCTCACGAAACCACTTCACAAAGCCTCGCGCCTTTTTCCTCTCGCCGCCGCAATGCCGTCACCTCGTGCCACGCCATCCTGGTTCCGTCAACTCGGAGCGCGGTATGCGTCGCATTGGGCGCTCAAGACCTTCGGAATCCCGCTCTTCATCACCGGCTTCTTCGCGGCGTATTTTTACCTGCTGCGGCACCCGGTGTTTGAGGTCACGATCATTCCCGCCACGGCGCTGGATCGCCTCATTTCCTTTCAGCCAGCGGCGCTGGTGCCCTACGTGTCGCTCTGGCTCTATGTC
>JAZKEV010000636.1:0-4476 GCA_040386765.1 Verrucomicrobiota bacterium
GGCGGCTGTATTGTAGCGGGGAGGTCTATGACCGCCGACGAACGGGATAACGCCTTCGCTCGGCGGTCATAGACCGCCGCTACAGTCTGCCAATCCATCTCAATCATTTGACCGCGGATAACGCGGATGTGGCGGATGGCGTTCCGTACTTCGGTATTTATCCGCGGTCAATACCGACGCCTTGCCACCACCCCAAGAGCGGGTCTCTAATCGCAGGGCGCCCTCACTTCCACTCGTACCGCACCCGATACGTCACCACCTTCTCCGTATCCGGCGGGATGGTTACATTGAACTCGATCGTCTGCGCGTCCTTCTTCACGAAGTCGTCGGACTTCTGCGTGATACTCCAGTTGGACCAGCGGTAGAGATGCTCCACGACGCGGACCGTGATCGGCTCGGTTTTCCGGTTGCGGACCTTGATCTCGAAATCCTCGTCGGCGTACTCCTGCCGTGTGCTGGCGTTGAAATTCGTCCGTATCCGATCTCCCACGACATCGAAGGCGTCGCCGGTCTTTACGCGGATCATTTCGTTCTTCGCGGTGTGATCGAGCTCGTTCTCGCCGGTGAATTCGATCCGCCCGTCGGCATCGTCGCGGCGGTAGAAGCGCATCCGGCCCTTGGGGAGCGGCAGACCCAGCTTGTTTTCCTCGCTGTTTTTGAACTCCCGCATCACCCAGACCTTTTTGTTGCTCTGCGTGCCGTAGCCTGGATCGCGCATCTGGCCGCCGAAAAACGTGCTGAACATCGCGCCGCCGTCGTAGACGTAGATCACGGGCGCCTTCACGCCGGTCGCACGCATGAACTCGACCTGTTTCGTCTCGCGCTCCCGCAACGTCACGGCGCGCGGCAGCGTGTAGAGGTGGAATTCGTCGAAGGCCTTTTCGGTCACTGCCGCCGATTCCGCCATCGCCATATCCGCCCGCATCATCATTCCGCGCACGGCCTTGGGCGCCTGCGGCTGGATGCGGCTCACGTCGCCGGCCATCAGCTTCACCGAGGCGTTCTCGAAGGTTTTGCCGCTCTGGTTGTTCACCGTTACCCAGCCGACGACGTCGAGCGTGTCGCCCTTTTCCGGGGCGATGAGGTTGTAGGCGGATTGCCAACTGAGGCCGCCCGTGACGTAGCCCAGCTCCGCCTCGAATTTTGCGGCCTGCGGGGCGTTGAGTTTCCACTGCAGCGTGGGCTTCAAGATTCCGTCGCCCGCCAAAGCCGGGAAGAGCGGCTGGCCGGGGAGCGAGAACCGCAGCTTGCCGTCGACTTCGATGATCGGCGTCATCGCCTCGCCGCCCGGATTGTGACCGCTGCGGATGACTTTACCGCGGATCGGGTATTCTTTCGCGTTTTGGTCGCGGACGAGGAAATCGATTTCCTTACCCTCGTTGAGGGCGAGCAGCACGCCTTGCGACATCACGTCGGCGCGGTAGCTCTGCTCGAGGATTCGCACCTGCACTTTGCCCGCCGGGTCGCGCAGGACCACGGAATCGGGCTCGAGCTGCGTCGTGGCACCGGCGAAAGTCACGGCGTTTTCACCAGCTTTCAGGTCGAGCGGCACGCGCTCGCGCACGACGGCGAATCCTTGATTGTAGACCGTGAGAGCGGGCTGCCCAAGCAGCACGGCGGCGGTGGCGAAGAACCCGGCAGCAGAAAGTGTCTTCATAAGATATGGATACTCACCTGCGACAGACACGCCAGCTGTGAGTTTCTTAGAAATTCTTCCCGCTGCCGACGCAAAGCATGCTGGCCGGTCGCCTCACGGAGGAAATCCGGAAGGTATCGCGCGGAAACGCTCCCTCGGTTTTTCTTTGCGCCTGCGGTGGCTTTTTGCGGGCCTTATCGTTTTCGTCTCTGCCTCTTCATGGATTACGCCCTCGACCCGTCTTCCGCGCCGCCCGGCTTCCCGCCGATCGACTTCCGCGCATCGCTCAACGACGAGCAGTTTCGCGCGGTCACCGCCGAGCCGGGGCCGCTCCTCGTGCTCGCGGGCGCGGGGTCGGGCAAGACGCGCACCCTCACCTACCGCGTCGCCTACCTGCTTTCGCGTGGCGTGCGCGCGGGCGAGATTCTACTGCTGACCTTCACTAATAAAGCGGCGAAGGAGATGCTGCACCGGGTACACGACCTTACGGGCGTCGAGGCCGGGCGTTTTTGGGGCGGCACGTTTCACAGCATCGGGCACCGCGCGCTCCGCATGTATGGCGAGGAGATCGGGCTGCCGCGCAGCTTCACGATTCTCGATGCCGAGGAGTCGGAGGGCATCTTGCGCGACGCGGTCGAAGGCGCGGACAAGGGATTTTTTAAGGACAAGACCCATCCGCGCGCGGGCCCGATGCACGCCATCATCTCGATGTCGCGCAATACCCAGCTCTCGCTCGACGAGACGGTCAGCCGCTTTTTCCCGCAGCACGACGGCATCAAGGATCGCTTGCCGCTATTTGCCCGCAAGTACGCGGAGAAGAAGCGCGAGGCCAACACGCTCGATTACGACGATCTGCTGGAGCACTGGCTCGACTTGCTGAAGAAGTCGGAGACCGTGCGCACGTATTTCTCGGAGCGGTTTCGTCACGTGCTCGTCGACGAGTATCAGGATACGAATGTCCTTCAGTCGCAGATCATCGATCTCATCGGATCCCACCATCGCGTGATGGCGGTCGGCGATGACGCGCAGTGCATCTACACGTGGCGCGGGGCGAACGTGGAAAACATCCTCACGTTTCCCGACCGCCATCCGGGCACGGAGATTCACCGGATCGAGACGAACTACCGCTCCACGCCGCAGATCCTCGCTCTCGCCAACGGCGTGCTGCTCGCGCAGCCGAAGGGACGCTCGTTTGAGAAGGAGCTGCGGCCGCATCGCGCGAATTCCCAGAAGCCCTATCTCGTGCAGGCGATGGATGGGCGCGAGCAGGCGCAGTTCATCGTGCAGCGCATTCGCGGACTGCTCGACGAGGGCTGCTCGCTGAGCGATATCGCGATTCTTTATCGCGCGCATTTTCAGGCGCTCGATATCCAACTCGAGCTTTCGCGGCTTCAGATTCCATACCAGATCACGAGTGGCGTGCGGTTCTTCGAGCAGGCGCATATCCGCGACCTTGTGGCGCTGCTGCGCTTCGTTTATAATCCCAGTGACACCGCGGCATGGAATCGCATCGCCATCCTGCTACCCAAGGTCGGGGACAAGAACGCGCAGAAACTGCACGCCTCGGCGCTCGAGCATGCCAAGCTCATGCAGCTGGATTTCGTCGACGCGCTCGCCACCGACGACGTCGCCTCCCGCGTGCCCAAGGATGCGAAGGAGGAGTGGCCGCGCTTCGTCGCTTCGCTCCAGCAGGTGCGCGACATGATGCGCACGATGAAGCCGCACAACGCCGTCGATGTCGCAATCGAGGGCTGGTATGGCGATTACCTCAAGGGCGCCTTCGCCAACTACACCTCGCGCCTCGACGATCTGAAGTCCATGATCGGCTTCGCGAGCCGCTACGAGGAGATGCAAGAGTTGCTCGCGCAGATCATGCTCCTCAATAGCGAGACCAGCGACCGCTCCGCCGATCCCGACGCGGACTCGCTACGCCTCACGACCGTACACCAGGCCAAGGGGCTCGAGTTTGCCGCGGTGTTTCTGATCAGCCTCGCGGACGGCATGTTTCCGCTGCGGCGCGCCATCGAGGCCAATGACGTCGAGGAGGAGCGGCGGCTCTTCTATGTCGCGGTCACCCGCGCGCGCGATGAGCTCTACCTCTGCTTCCCGAAGGTGAATACCAAGGGCGGGCCCGCGATGTTGCTTTCGCCGAGCCGGTTTCTGCAGGAGTTGCCAGCCGACCTTTACCAGCAGCTGCGCGTGAAGCGTAGCTATGGGTGGTGAAGTTGAGGTACGGAATTGCGGCAGAAAATTAGAGCGTGGCACTCGAACCCGCCCGCTAGGTCCAAAACTCCACCGTGCCGCGTCTCTTCCTTCTCTCTCCGGCCAAAGTCGATGGGCTGCGCGCTGGGCTGCTGCTCAATCCCAATGCAGCGTTTCCGCTCGCCCGGCAGTTCCGCTCGTCGGGGCTGCCGCTCGCCGATATCTTCGCCTTTGCGAGCGCACTCTATTTTCGCGGCAAGATTGCCTATGCGCGGCGGTTTGCTGATCCGGCGCAGGGTGATGTGATTCGTGTGATCACGGCCAATGCTGGGCTGCTGCCGCCGGATAAGATTTTAAAGCCGGCCGATCTGGCTGCCTTCGGGGCGGTGGATATCCATGAAGACGATCCGCGCTATGCGAAGCCGCTGCGGCGCGACGCCAAGGCGCTTGAGCGCAAGCTCGGGCCGCGCGGGACGGCGATTCTGCTCGGTAGCATCGCGACTGGGAAATACCGCGATGTGCTGCTCGAGGTTTTCGACGGGCGATTGCTTTTTCCGCCGGATTTCATCGGGCGCGGGGATATGAGCCGGGGCGGGATGCTTCTCCGGGCCGCGCGCGATGGCGTGGAGCTCAGCTAT
>JAZKEV010000637.1:0-1543 GCA_040386765.1 Verrucomicrobiota bacterium
AGGCGTCCCGCCGAGCCGTCGCGCTTTTCAGAAGCGAACGGGTAATCACGATCGCACCTGTGCCTCGCGACGGCTCAGCGGGGACGCTTCGCCCTACCTTAAAGTGGTGCGTTCGGGGAGACTCGCACTCCCGATTCCGGACTGGCAGACCAGCGCGTTACTCCTACGCCACGAACGCATGAAACTCGGCCCCTGCCGGACTCAGGCCGCCGGCTGGCTTCTTACGGATCCGAGAGGGCAAAGCGGATTCCGGCCTCGGATCGAGAACCGGCGCTTCCTTAAGGAAAATGGCCGCCCTGACGTCCAACTGATCCGGCTTCAAATGCCGGCATGAGATGATAAACGACTACGCGGTTAAAAAATTGAGATCATGCGGCCGGCATCGCCGTTTAACGCCCGTTGGCGCACCGCATGATCTGTATATATAATGTGGATGAAGCCGCGGAAGCGGCCTCACCCATCGCAAAAAAGAACACACACCGTCGTCCCTCTCGCCCGACGGGTGTCGGACGGTTTGGAAGGCCGCAGGATTTTATGCGGACGTTGGGCTGATTGACTGGGCTCAGCGATGAAGCCGCGTGGGGAATATGGAAAAGAGTTTGCACTCTCGCTCCCGGAAGCGGCCCATCAGGGCACAAAAAACCCACTTCCGGGTAGGAAGTGGGCGGCCTGGCGTGAGGCACTAGGGCCTCGGCGTTAGGTTACACCACTTCCTGCTGGATTCGCGTAATCGGGTCGATTGAGACCTCGTTCACTGCGAGACATCCTGGTCGTCGTCTGCGTACGAATCGCCGCACACAACGAGTGCCGTCCGTTAAGCCGGAGGGCTGATAGTTGTATAAATTGTGCGGGTTTCATGGGAAGGGACGGAGAGACGGTTGAGAGTGTGATTAGTTACAACGGCGGTTGGACAAAAGAAATCAAGGGGTGGGGGGAAGATTTTTTTAGATGAACCGCAGAGTCGTATAACTTGATGAGCAAGAGACTACCCGAAGTGCTGAGGGCTTGCCATGCACGTTAATACAGCAAGCCTGACTTTACAGTCATGTTTGATTCTCTCTTCTCGGAACGCGGGCTTTCGCTCGACCGGCTCAAGGTGCTCATCGAAGTACGCGATGCGGGCAGCATCGCGCAGGCGGCGCCCGGCGATCCCGTGCGGCAGAGCCAGTACAGCCGGCAGCTGCGCGAGCTCTCGGAATTCTTCGGCTGCGAGGTGGCTCACCGCCAATGGCGAACGGCTCGCGGAGCTCGCGCGCGAGCAACTGCGGGCGCTCGACGACTTCCGCTCCGACTGCAAGCAGCAGAGCGTGGCTTTCACGATCGGCGCGGGCGACAGCCTGATCCAGTGGCTCGTGATTCCACGCCTCGGCAAGGTGGTCGATGCGCTGCCGGGCACGCACTTCTCCACGGCGAATTTGCGGACGAACGACATCGTGCAGCAGCTCACCGACTGCCGGCTCGACTTCGGCATCATCCGGAAGAGCGCGCTGGGCTTGGGATTGAAGGCGGTCTCGCTCGGCACCGTGAACTACGTGGCGCTGGT
>JAZKEV010000637.1:1553-32262 GCA_040386765.1 Verrucomicrobiota bacterium
CGGGGCGCGGAAGAAAATCACGCTGCGCGAAATGCTCTCGGAGCTGCCGCTCGCAACGCAGACGACGGATGGGCAATTCACCTCGGGGTTGCGCGAGATCGCGACGGCGCTGAACGTGACGATCGCGCCGGCACTTTCGTGTCAGTCGTTTCCCCAGACGATGGCGGCGGTGCGCACGGGGAGATTTGCCGCGATCGTGCCAGAGCTGGCGGTGGGCGATCTCGACAGCCGCTCGGCGCACAAGATCGCGGGCGAGGAGATGCGGCCGCTGGCGCGCGAGGCGATGCTCGCGTGGAATCCGCGTCTCGTGCGCGTGCGACCGAATGCGACGCGGCTTAGTGCGGTGCTGTCGGAGGCGTTGCGGGTGTGAGGGAGCGGGGCGAAGAATCCACGCGGGGTGGACCGAGGGACGTTCGGATGGCGCTCCGCGGGAGAGAGATGGATTGCCACGTCGCTGCGCTCCTCGCAATGACAGGAAGGTGAACAGGGGGAGGATAAGCGGGAGTGCCAGGTTATCGAACCCATGGATTGCGAACGGTGGGGCAGGCCTCCCGGCTCTACCTATTTTCACGCGGCCTAATTTGAAAATACACACTGAAGCTCCGCGCTACGGGGCTCGCGACGAATCTTTCATCTCCGCTTCAACCCTTTGCGGCGTGCCGGCATCTAAGGGAACGGGCCGTACTTCGTGCGGCTGTTTTCATGGCGTCTCTTTCTGCTTCTACTCCACGACAGAGCTGGCTCGGCGATTTTGGGCGCGAGCTAAGGTCTGCGGTGCGGGCGCTGCGGCGCGCGCCTGCTTTTAGCGTTGTCGTGGTTGTCTCGCTCGGGTGCGGGCTCGCGCTGGCGACGATCACGCTGGCGATCGCCAATGCCTATCTGCTCCGGGCGTTCCCGTATGCGGATGGCGACCGGCTCTTTCATGTGAGGTATGCACCGCCCGGGCCCTACGAGCCGCGCGGGATGAGCCGGATCGACTGGACGGCGCTCGGGGATGTCATCGATGCGAATGTGACCTCGGCGGGTGATGCCTTCTTCCTCGGCGAGATGAGTGCGGCGCGGTTGGTGCGGGCGACGCGGGCGTCGCCGGGCTTTATGGCGGGTCTGGGCGTGCGGCCGATTCTCGGTCAGGTCTTCGCCGAGGCGGATTACCAGCCGGGCGGGCCGGAGGTGGCCTTGATCGGGCATGCGGTGTGGCAGAGCCGGTTCAACTCCGACCCGGCGATCGTGGGGCGCGAGTTTCAGGCGACGCCGGAAAACCAAGCGGGCGGCGCGGTCATGGTGCGGGTGGTGGGTGTGCTGCCGCCGGGCTTTTGGTTTGGCCGCAATAGCAGCTCGCCGATTGAGATGCTCCTGCCGCTGCGTGTGCCGGTGCGGACCTATATGGTGCGGCTGCGCGAGGGCGTGCCGGTGGCCTACGCGGAGCAGCGGCTCACGGCGGCGGCGCGCCAGGTGGGCTCGGATTTCCGGCCGGGCTGGAAGGGTGTGCAACTCGATGGGGTGCGGGACCGCTACGTGGCGGAGATGCGACCGCTGCTCTTCGGCATGAACGCGGCCACGGGACTCGTCTTTGCGCTCGTCTGCACGAATGTCGCGATTCTCTTCCTGCTCCGCACGCTACGGCGGCAGCGGGAAATCGCGGTGCGACTCGCGCTGGGTGCGGGGATGGCGCACGTGCTGCGGATGCTGCTCGCGGAGGCGGTGCTGCTGGGCGGCGCGTCGCTGGCGCTGGGTGTTGCCCTGACGGTCGGTGCTTTGCGCGGGTTGGGGCCGGTGATCGAGGCGCGGCTGGGCAAGCCGCCGCCGGGCGGTTCGGCTGCGCTCAACGTCGATCTGAATGTCGTGCTGATGATCGGGGGCGTGGGTGTGTTGGTGGTGCTGGCGCTCGCGCTGCTGCCGCTGCTCGCGCCGCGCCGCTGGCAACTGGCCGATGTGCTGCGCCGGGCGGGGCTGGGCGCGACCGACGGGCCGGCGATGCGCCGGCTGCGCACGGGGTTGATCGCGTTTGAGGTGGCGGGGGCCTTTGTGCTGCTGGTGGGCGGCGGGCTGATGCTCCGGAGCGTGTGGAATCTCGTGAGCACGGACCTGGGCTTCGAGGCGGAGAAGGTCGTGCGCGCGAGCGTGCATCTGCCGTCGACCTATCGCGAGCCGGCGGCGCAAGCGCAGTTCTTCCAACGGCTCGCGGAGCGGCTGGCGGCCGATACGCCGGCCGCGAGCGTGGGCAGCTCGTTTCCGCCCTACTACGAGAGCCACAAGCGGACTTTCGAGGCCGATGCCGCGGCGGAGATGCCGCACGAGATGGGTGGGTTGATCGTGGGCGCGGGGTACTTCGCGACGCATGGGATCGCGCTCCGACAGGGGCGGGAATTCACGCTCGGCGATCGGCTGGACGCGGAACCGGTGGCGATCGTGAGCGAGAGCCTTGCACGGCAGTTGTGGCCGGAGGGAGGTGCGCTTGGGCGTCGCGTGCGGGGCGTGCAGGTGTCGGAGCCCGACGCGCCGCTGGGGCCGTGGCGGACGGTCGTGGGGGTGGTGCGCGATGTGCGCCAGACCTACGGCGACAGCGATCTGCGCGATGTGTACTACCCATTTCTCCAGGCGCCGACGCGCTTCGGCAATGTGCAGCTGCGGATCGACCGGCCCGGCGCGGTGTCGCCGACGCGGCTGGCGGAGGTGGTGGCGGCGCTCGAGCCGCGCGTGCGGGTGGGCGAGCCGACCTTGATTGCCGACGAGGACCAGCAGTTTGCGCGCGCGCGGTTCATGCTCGCGCTGATCGGGGGCTTCGGGGGTTTTGCGACGCTGCTGGCGCTTCTCGGGATCTATGGCGTGACCGCCTACGCGGTGCAGCAGCGCGAGCGGGAGGTGGCGATCCGCATCGCGGTCGGCGCGACGGAGAGCGCCATCGTGCGGCTCTTTTTGCGGGAGGGCGGGCTGGTGATTGGAGCGGGCGTGGGGCTGGGAATCGGGGGAGCGCTGGCGGCGGGTCGCGTGCTCGAGAGCCAGGTGCATGGCGTGCGGACGCTCGATGTCGCGACGCTGGCGGTGGTGGGTGGCTTTCTGGCGCTTTGCGGTGCGGGGGCGATTTGGTGGCCGGTGCGGCGGGCGGCCACGGGGAATATTCAGGCGGTGCTTAAGGCGGAGTGAAGCGGGAGGGAGGTGGGCTGCTCGGGAGGTAGGGACAGGCGACGCACACGGCGTGTGCGGTCCCGACGCTCACGCGGCGGGCTACCAAACAAGGCAGACCGCCAGCTCGGCGGCGCCGGTGGGTATTCGGACGAGCGCCTGCGAGCAGGCGGCCTACCTGGCTGGCGTGGCTCCTGCGGTCCCGCTGCTCATGCGGGGGGCTACCAAGCAATTGGCCGGCGACTTACTTGGCACGCTAAGCTCCTGAGGGTCGCAGGGTAAACCCGCTCCTACAATTTCGGTCACTCGCGTTTGGAGTGAATTTGAAAACACGTCTTTGGGTTTGGGGCTCGGGATTCTGGCGAACGAGGGCTCGAGGTTGGTCGGACGGCACTCCGTGGGAGTTGGATGGATCGCCACGTCGCCTGCGGCTCCTCGCGATGACAAGTTGGGGAAATAGGAAATATTTTGGGAATGGACGGTATGGACGGAATGGACGGGTTTTCGGAACGGGGAGGATGTGAGATGCTGGGGGCATTATGACTACCGAACGAAAGGTGCGCGGGGATGCGAAATTGGAGTGGTTGAAGGTGGAGCAGAAGAAGCGGCTGCTGGTCTGGCTCGAGGAAGAGAATCGGACGTATGCGGAGGTGGTTGGGCTGGTGAAGGCGGAGTTTGGGGTGAGCGTGGGGAAGAGCGCGGTGGGGTGTTTCTGGCGGCGGCATGTCTTGCCGCGGCGGTATCGGGACGAGGCCGAGGGGGCGGAGGGGATCGCAGGGCTGGAGATGGAGATGCCGGAGGGGAAGTTTGCGGACGCGACGGTGAAGCTGGCGCGGATGCACGCGTTGGCGGCGCTCAGCCAGCCCGAACCGGAGGTGCGAAAGGCGGAGAGGCTCCTGGCGATCGTTTGGAAGGCGGAGCGGATGGCGCTTGCGCGCGAGACGCTGGCACTGGCCCAGCAACGGACGGCGCTGCGGGAGCAGGCGGCCGCGGCGCGCGCGGCGGGCGGAAAGCGAGAGACGAAGGGCGGAGAGCAGAGTTCGGAGGGCAGCAACCCCAAGCCGTGGATGACCGAGGAGCAACTGCGGGAATATCTGAAGATAGACTTCTCGCAGTGGGATCCGCCGGCGGCGAATCCCCCTCTATTTCCGGGATCAGTTGGGGTTGGCTGCGATCAGCCGGAGGAAAAAACAGGGGCGCCTGCGCCGGGCTATGGCCACATGCAGATGCCGCGGGGCGAGGACGAGGAGGAATAATACCAACTACGAAGGAAGCGAACGCATGGGATGCGGGAGCGATGGCCGAGAAACAGGGAACAGGAAGAGTGAAAAGGCAGAGGTGAACAGAGGGCATTTCTTTCCGCCCTTCCCGAGCTTCCTGTTTTTGGCTGAGGCGGAGAACCGCGAATCTGCGCTAATTTTCGGAAGCGACGACGGCAACCGAAGCGCGATCATCTTTTCAGCAAAGGAGGTCTTTGGCATCGCGAGCGTAAGGGCTCATTGCGAATGGTAACCGACATAAGCCCTTGCGGGCTAGAACGTGCCTTTTATGCCGAAGGTCCAGAGGGAGCCGAAGTCTTCGCGCTGGCGGAACTGGGCGTGCTCGGGGGTACTTGGATTGTAAATCTCGAAATCCTCGGTGGCGTCGCCGACATTGCGGAGGTTGGCGAAGACCGCGATGCGCTTGTAGAAATAGTACTCGCCGAGGAGGTCGATGTAGAGGCGCTTGGTGCCCCAGTTGTACGTGTTGGGCTCGATGCTGCGGCCGGCGGCAACGAGGCCGCGGCGGTGCTTGCCGCGGTAGTTCCAATTCGCGCGCAGGTTGTATTTGGGCCGGGAGAGGCTGATGCCCCAGCTGCCGCTGCGCGGGATGTAGTTTTGCAGCGCATTGGTCTCGTCGCCAATCGCGCGTTGGGCGCTGCCATTGGCGAAGATCTGCACGCCGCGCGCCCACGAGGGCAGGAAGGTGAGGGCCTGCTTGTAGTTGAAGTCGAAGCCGGTCATCCGGACCTGGTTCTGCAGATTGTACTGGGTCGAGACGTCGTAACGGCCGTACTCGTCGGGATCGAGGCTGAAGACGCTGAGGAACTCGGGTGTGGCGGTCAGGACCGACGTCGCAAACATGTTCGTGAAATCGCGGCGGAAGACGCCGACGGAGAAGAGGCCCACGCGCTCGAAGTAGTACTCGAGCGTCGCCTTGTAGGAGCGGGCGGACCACGCCTTGATGCCGGCGTTGTTGACCACGATGCGATTGGTGGTACTCGGCAGGAGCTCCGTATCCGGCAGGGTGAGGCTGCCGGCGTACTGGCCGAGATCGGGCCGGCCGACGGAGTGGTAGTAGCCGGCGCGGGCGATGAGGTTATCGCGGATATTGAAGCTGGCGTTGATGCTCGGGAACCAGCGGAAGTATTCCTTGTTGGCCTGCAGGCCGCGGTCGATGTTGGTCAGCTTCGTGGTCTCTACGCCGGCGGGGGCGATGGTGAGCGGGCGGCCGTTGGCACCGAGGATGAAGGAGCCGTCGGGGCGGCGCTGGAAATTCAGCGTGGGGTCAATGAGCCGGCCTTCGCCCTGGACATTGGTCTGCTCGGCGCGCAGGCCGCCGACGAGCTTCAGGCGGCGCTCGATGAGCTGGAGATCGCCGCGGATGTAGGCGGAGGAGATGACCTCCTCGGCGTGCTTGGAAAGCTCGACGCGACGGGCGTGCTCGGTGTCGCGGTTGATCGTCCAGTAAGTGGGGTTATTCTGCGCGTACTCCCACATCTTGAAATTGCTCTGATACTGGACGGCCGGGAAGCCGAAGACGCCCATGCGCTGGGAAAAGATCTCGTCCAAGATCGGAGCGCGGCCAGCGTTGTCGTCGAGGCCGTTGGCGAGAGTGGAGGTCGCGGTGTTGACGTTGTCGGAGCCGACGTGGGTGTAGGTCGGATTCTCGCCGCGGATATCGCGCATCGACTGGCGGATATCGAGGCCGCCCTTGAGCGAGGCGGGCAGCTTGGCGATCGTGAAATCGCGACGGAGATTGGTGAAGGCGCTGCGCTGCATGTCGGAGGTCTCGCGCGCGTCGCTGTTGGCGGTGTTGATATTATAGCTGTCGAGGCGGAAGGGATCGACGGGAGCGCCGGTGACGCCGTCGGTAACCTCGATGACGCGCGGGCGGAGGAAGAAGATATCGCGAAACGCGATCTGGACGTTGCTGCGGCGGATCTGGGTGGCGTTGAAGTAGCCGCGAGCGATGTCGGTGTAGTGATTGGTGGCGTGGGAGAGGCCGGCGCCGGCCTCTGCCTTCCAGATGGGGCCGTCGTGGTAGTAGCGCAGCGTCGGCATGTAGGTGGTGCCGCGTTTGCTGCGCGAGCCGGTGGAGATGCGTATCTCACCGGAGCCGGTGCCGCCGGAGCCGATGGTATTGAAGGTGTCGTAATTGCCGGGGAGGACGCGGGAAATGGCCCAGACGAGGCTGCGGTTGTTGAACTCGGCGTCGAAGAGGGCGTACTGGAACGAGAAGGACACGCGGTCGTTGCGGGAGATCTTGTAGTCGATGGTCGTGCCGACGGAGGAGCGGACGGTGACCTTGGTGCCGTCGCGGATGGTGAAGTCGGAGAGGTAGGGCTTGTCGGGCGGGGTGTCGGGGAGGTTGCCGGGCGTGCCGTTGGCGGCGGGGGCGCTGGTGACGGCGCTGACGCCGCGCCAATTCATCTGCGCGAGATCCTGCATGGTGTACTGGCTCGAGTAGCCGCCGGAGATCTGTATCCAAATTTCTTGTTCACGGGCGCGACGTAGGAGAAATCGAAGCCGGGGTGGATCTTGTAGGTGGCGTCGCGGATGGGGCCGGGGGTCTTGCGCAGGCTGCGCTCGGCGTCGCGCATCATGATGTACGCGCTGCCGTTGAACTGCGGGCGGGAGCGCTCGAAGGCGCCGCGGGGCACCATGTTGACGGCGCCGGCGAGGGCGGAGCCGGTGGTCTCGGGCGTGGGCGTATAAGCGACTTCGATACGCGCGATGTTGTTGATGGAGACCTGCTCGAGCTCGACGGTGCGGGAGGTGCCGGAGGATTGCGCGCTGGCGAGGCTGAAGCCATCGACGGTGACGGGCACGTTGTTGGGCGGCACGCCATTCATCGAGATCGTGCGGGCGTCGCCGCCGACGTAGTCGATGGTGATGCCGGGGAGAAACTTCAGGAACTCGCCGACATTGCCCTCGGCGACGGCACCGAATTCGTCGGCGGCGACGACGTTCATGACGTTGGCGGCGAAGCGCTGCTCGTTGATCGCGATGGCGGCGCCATCCATCTCCTTGGAGGTGGAGACGATGAAATCGGAGAGCTTCACGGTCGCGCCATCGAGGGCGGGGCGGGCATCGGCGTCGGCGAGCTGGAAATCGCGCTGGACGATCTGGCCGGGAGAGACCTTCACGGACGTCGTCTGCGAGACGAGGCCGGTGTAAAAGGCCTTCACGCGGACCTCGCCGGCGGGGACATTGACGAAACGATACTGGCCCGAGTTATCGGTAAACGTCTCGAGCGGCGTGCCCTCGATGGTGACGCGGGCTTTCTCGAGAAACTCACCGTTGCGGGTGTTGAAGACGCGTCCTTCGACGGTGCCTCCGGTGGCTTGCGCGGCGGCGGGGGCGGTGTTGAGGAGCAGACCGGCAGCGAGGACGGCAAGCCGGAGGGTGAGCAGCAGACAGGGGAATCGGTTCATGGCAGGCAGCAGCACGGTGCGAGCGAGCCGGCGCTTGGAACGCCAGTCGGCCGCAGCCGGTTGATCGGGGATGGTTCAGTGGAGGTAATCCAGCCTCTGGAGGGAAGCTGGGAGGCAGCAGACGTCGGAGCGCGCTGTGATGATACAGCGCGCTCCGATACCCGGAATAGAGTACCGCTACCTCTCGGGCACAATGCCAAACCTCCGCGACTGTTGCGCGGGTGGGCGCGGGCGAGAATGATGCGGCCTTCCTGTAGCGGCGGTCTTGCTATGACCGCCGACGAACATGACAGGGCCTTCGTGCGCAATCGGCGGTCATAGACCGCCGCTACAACGGAATCCCTTTTAGCGACGAGTGCTCAGGTATCTGTTAGCTCTTCGTGATCGCCTGCTTCACGAGTGGCGCGACGACGGTGCCGAGCAGCTCGATGGCGCGCATGATCTGCGCGTGGGTGAGCACGCGGTTATCGAGCAGCACGCTCAGCCGGTCGATGCCGCCGAGGCTTTCGTGCTCGGCCACGATCTTCTCCGCGACCGCCGTCGGGTCGCCGACGAGCAGCGCGCCGTGCGGGCTGCATTGCGCATCGAACTGCTCGCGGGTGGGCGGCGGCCAGCCGCGCTCCTTGCCGATCTTACCGAAGGCATCGCGATAGGCGGGCCAGAAAGTGTCCAGCGCCTGCGTGCGCGTATCGGCGATGAAGCCGATGTTGTGGATGCCGACGAAACGCTTCTCCGGGGCGTGGCCGGCGCTCTGCCAGGCCTGCCGGTAGAGATCGGTGAACTGGCGAAACTGACGTGGCGCGCCGCCGATGATGGCGACGATCAGCGGCAGCCCAAGCGTGGCGGCGCGGACCACCGACTGCGGCGTGCCGCCGACACCGATGAAGACCGGGAGGGGATTTTGCAGCGGACGCGGGTACACGCCCTGGCCGGTGAGGGCGGGGCGGTGCTGGCCGGACCACGTGACATGGGTCTGCTCGCGGAGCTTGAGCAGCAGGTCGAGCTTCTCGGTGGCGAGCTCGTCGTAGTTCTCCAGGTCGTAACCGAAGAGCGGATACGACTCGATGAACGAGCCGCGGCCGACGACGATCTCGGCGCGCCCTTGCGAGATGAGGTCGAGCGTGGCGAATTGCTGGAAGATGCGCACCGGGTCGTCGGAGCTCAGCACGGTGACCGCGCTGGCGAGGCGGATGCGCTTGGTGCGCGCGGCGGCGGCGGCGAGGAGGACGACAGGCGCCGAGGCCACATAGTCGGGCCGGTGGTGCTCGCCGACGCCGAAGACATCGAGCCCCACCTGGTCGGCGAGTACGATCTCCTCGAGCAATTCCTGGACGCGCGCCACATCGCCGGGCGGTCCCGGGCGCGCGGTGGCGACAAAGCTATCTACTCCGATTTGCATAGGCTGGTGGCGTCTAGAGCGACGCGAAGCTCGAAGCTATAGCTAGCTCGCGGCATTTCGCCAGCGGGGGGGCATGGCCGGGGTAGGTGAAGCGAAAAGAGCGCAAGGCGCGGATCGCGCGGAACTTTCGGCTCGAATCCGGTTTCACATCGGCGAGATTGGGAGCCGCTGTCCCCCGGCGCTTTCGAACGCTCGCTTACGCTAAGATCTGGTCGCTTTCCCTTTTCCCTCCAGCCCCATGAAATTGCTTCCGCCTGCACTCGGTGTTGTAGTCGTCGCTTTATTGATCGCGCTCTTTCTCGGGCGCTCGCGCCATGCGGAATTGCAAGCGCAGGTGGCCGCGCTCGAGCAGGATCGCGCGGCGACGATGGCGCAGTTGAAGAAGCTGGATGAGCGCGTCCTCGAATTGCAGCGGAGGCCGGCAACGCAGCAGGTGGCGTTGGCGACGGCAGGCGAAGGGCGCGCGGCGGTTGTACCTGTGGCTGAGACGGCTCCCGTCGAACCGGTGGAGCGGCCCGGCGTCACGGTGAAGGCGCCGGCCGGCTGGAATAAGAATGGAAGCAAGCCAGGCTCGTACGTGGTGGGGGTGGACACCCTCCAGACGTGGGGCGGCATGCCGAGCGCTTATGTGGAGTCGCTGAAAGCGGGTGGCGATGGGTTTGGCGGGATGATGCAGACCACTTCGGCGGAGAATTTCGAGGGCCAGCGCGTCCGCCTGAGCGGCTGGGTGAAGACGGAGGACGCGAACAACGGTGGCGGGCACCTCTGGCTGCGTGTCGATGGGCAGCAGAGCGGCCAGATGCTGCAGTTCGACAACATGAACAATCGGGCGGTCAAGGGCACCGCGGATTGGCAGGAGGCCTCTATCGTGCTGGATGTGCCGGCGGGCGCGAGCGCGCTGGCCTATGGGTTCTTTGTGGAGGGCGGCGGCAAGATGTGGGTGAACGGCGTGCGGATGGAAAGGGTGGGCGCCGAGGTAGCCTCGACCAACATGTATAATCCCCAGGTGCAGAAACGCACTTTGCCTAAGACTCCGGTGAATCTTGGGTTTTACCCGCAGCCGCCGAAGTAGTGGCGTAGCGCGGGATGTCCGGGTGGGCCACGAGTCTATTTCGTGAGTGCGACCTCTGCGGTGAACTCGCTCCAAAGCGTGGGGAGGTCGCGAGCGTAGCTTTTCTGGATGGCGTCGGAGAAATCGGTGCGATCCTGAAGGGCGAGCAGGAGTTGTTCGAAGCTGCCCGTCGGTGCGGCGCGCGCGAGAAAGGCCACGAAGAGCGCGCTCTCGCGATAGAAGAGGTGGGCGGGCAGGCCGTCGCGCTGGCCCGTTTGCGGGAAGAGGATGCTGCCGCTCGCGTCGCGTTGAAACACCCGGCCGGTGGCGATCGCGGCGCGGGCCTCGGCTTCCGAGACCGCTTCGGCGCCACCGCCGCGCGCGACGTGGGTGGCGAGGCCTTCTTTGAACCAGCCGGGCACCGCGCTCGCCATCCAGAACATGCCTGCGGCCTGCTCGAGATGGAGGTGGGAGAGCTCGTGCGTCACGAGGCGAGGCAGGCGCTCCGCGGTGTTCACCGGCTTGGGCGAGATGAAGAGCCGGCCAGCGTAGACATAGCCGCCCGCGCCCTGGACGCCGAAGGCATAGCGGTCGAAGCTCTCCGTGGTGGCGCAGACGTGCACGACGACGGGCTGCGAGAAGGGGCGAAAATGGCCGGCCTCGACCGCCGCGATCGCGGCGGGCAGCGCCTGGGCGATCGTGTGCGCGGCGTTTTCCGCGCCCGGTTCGTAGTGCACGCGTGGTTCGTTGCCGACGGGGACGAAATGCTCCGTCGACCGCAGCTGCGGCGCCACTACCTGAAACACGAGCACGCAGACGGCGAGGAGCACCAGCGACTTTACGACGAGCCAGATCCGGCGGGGAAGAGAGCGAGCCATGTGGGGCGACGTTGCTCGACGAGGCGTCGGCTACGACTTTTTTGGGATGAGCGGAATCGGCGCGTGATCGAAGGCGAGTGCCTGGCGTGAGATGCGCGTCGTCTTTGGATCGCCCGGTTTGGGCGGCGGTGGCGGGGTCATGATTTCCACCAGAGAGACGGAGGCCTGAAAGAAGACGACGTCACCCCAGTCACGCGGCACCACGCGTGCCGTGAGCACGAGCTCGCCGGAGCCCTTGTTTACGATCTCCTTCGCGTACGCGCGGTAGCGGGCGCTTTCGTGGGTGTTGAAAGTGAGTGAAAGGTGGCCCTGCTCGAGGCTCTCGAGCTGATAGCGCACGCGGACGAATACTTCCTGCTCTTCACCGGCGACGAGTTTCGAGGGCAGGATCTCGAGAATGCGTACGCCGTCGGTGGCCTTGGGGGAGGGGTCTTGCTGAGGTCCAGTCGGTGCGGCGGCAAACAATGCGGTGGAGAGAAACGCCGCCAGCACGCAAAGGAGGTTTTTGGGGTGCACGAGGCGCAGCATGGTCGCCTCGTATCCGGCGTGGCAATCGCTATATATAGAGTGCAGCCCTGTGTAGCTCCATGGAAACACCGAAGCCCGCGACTGCAGGAGCCGCGGGCTTCGTGTTTGGCTATATCGGAATCGAGCAAGTGCGAGCGGGTCGCGCTTACTGGTTACTGCGTGTTAGCGCCCTTCTCCATCATCTTCATGGCAGCGTCACACTCCGACTTGGTCAGGACGCCATCGCCGTCCGTATCGGTCTTGCCAAACATCGTCTCGGAGCCCTTGGCGTGCTCCACGGCGGTGAGCTGGCCGTCGCCGTTATGGTCGATCACGGCGATCTTCTGGGCGGAGCTCAGTTCCTTGCGGCCGGGCTTCTCGCCCGAGGTTGCCGCCATGGCATCCATCTCGGCAGCGGTCACGATACCGTCGCCATTGGCGTCGCATTTGGCGAAGAGCTGCTTGGCGCCGGCGGCATGCTCGGCGCGGGTGATCTTTCCATCGCCATCGGCATCGAGCAGCTTGAAGTGCTTGTCGCCATGGCTGCCGGCAAACGCCGAGGGCAGGGCGCAAAGCGTGAGAGCGGAGGCGGTGAGAAGGGCGGTGAGTTTTTTCGTGGTCATATTCATGATGAGTGGGTGGGTGTGGGTTCCAGGACGATGAGACAGCTGCACCTTTCCGCTACGGAGCCTCGAAGCGCGGTTTGGTTCCCCGCGCGGGCAATTCACGGGAAATCTCCCAGAAGAATTTGGGAGACATCTGCACGGGTGATCCTCCGTTGCTCCACCAAGGTGGAACCAGACGCTCCTCTTTTTGTGACATTTGCCGGCGGGCGGGTGTAATCGTATGCCATGACTAATGATGCCGAACTGCTCCGCCGCTACGCCGAAGAGGGCGTGGAGGAAGCGTTTGCCGAGGTGGTCCGGCGCAATCTCGATCTCGTGTATGCGACGGCGCTGCGCTGTGTGCGCGATGGCCATCGGGCGGAGGATGTCGCGCAATCGGTCTTCATCGATCTCGCGCGGAAGGCCCGCGCGCTGCGCACGCATCCGGCGTTGGTGAGCTGGCTTTACACCAGCACGCGTTACGCGGCGCTCAAGACCCTCCGCGCCGAGCAGCGGCGGCAGGCGCGCGAACAGGAGGCCCACCTCATGCACGAAATGCTCTCGCCCGAAGCAGCGCCCGAGTGGGAGCGGCTGAGGCCGATCCTCGATGATATCTTGCACGAGCTCGGCGAGCGCGACCGTGAGGTCGTGCTGCTGCGCTATTTCCGCGGCCTGCCTTTTGCGGAGCTCGCGCGTACCCTGAAGCTGAATGAAGGCACGGCGCGCATGCGCGTGGAGCGCGCGCTCGACCGGATGAGCGGCCTGCTCGCGCGGCGCGGCATCAGTTCCACGGCGGGCGCGCTTGGGGTGGCGCTTGGCGGCGCTACGGCGGGAGCGGCGCCGGCGGGGCTCGCGGCGAGCGTCACGGGCGCTGCGCTGGCGGGTGCGGTGGGTGGCGGTGCGCTGGGCGCCGTGGGATTTTTTCTAGCCATGACCAAACTCAAAACCCTCGCCCTCGGCGCGCTGCTCCTCAGTGGGCTCGCCACCGCCGTGATTGAAGTGCGGGCAAATCGCGCGTTGCGCAGCGAGCTGGCTGCGCTCGCCAGCGACCCGCAGCGCGTGCAGCAGGAGAACCGCCGGCTGCGGGCCGAGGTGGCCGCGCTGGCGGCGAACAATCCCGACCTCGCGGAACTCGCGCGGCTCCGCTCGCGCGCGGCGGCCTTGAGGGCGCGGCCCGAAGGCGTGACCGAGGCCACGCTGCGGGCGCCGCAGAATGTGGGCCGGGCCACGGCCGCCGCCGCGGGCGAGACGTTTGGCTGGGCGATACGGTATAATGATTTCGAGCTGGCGGCGCAGTTCATCGGCTTTGCCGACGACACGCCCGCGAATCGCGAGACCTTCATGGCGCAGTGCAGCCCGACGGTGCGGGACCGCTTTCGCACGCCTGAGGGCGTGTGCGCGGCGGCATTTTTCGGGGCTTTGCACAAGGGCGCGGTGTCCGATCCCATGGTCGCGTTGCAGGTCTTCAGCGTGGAGGAGGACAAGTGGCCGGGTGAGGTGAAGATCAAGCTGTGGCTGCGGCTGGAGTCCGGACAGGAATTGGAGGCCGCCGACAAGTATCAGCAGCGTGCAGGCGGCTGGGGCATCAAGGCGGTGGAGATGCTGGGGACCAACGTGCTCCAGGCTGTGCGCGAGCGCCTCGATCCCGCGACCGGAAACTATGTTGGGCCAAAAACGCCGCCGCCTGCGGCCCGTCCATGATCTCGAAGTCGTTTAAGATCGCCCTCGTGGTGCTCGCGCTCGTGAGCGCAGCGGGCGCGCTGTTGCTGCTGGAGCTCGACAATGCCCGGCTGCGCCGGCAGCTCGCCGCCCACCGGGCCAGCCAAGCGCAGACCGTTACATTGCAGGCGGAGAACAAGCGGTTGGCGGAGTTGCAGGCGAGTCAGGCCGGCAGCGCCACCGACGCGGCGGCGACCGCGCGGGCGCAGTTGCAGCAGGCGCGGGAGGAGGTCGCCGCGCTGGAGAGGCGCGCCGCCGAGCGGCAGGCCGGGATCTCCGCCCGCGCGGAGCGGGAAGCGGTGCTGCTCGCGACCAATCGCGATCCGCGCCGTGGGCCGGTGCGCGTGGAGAATTTCGAGTCCGCCGGGCAGGCCACACCGACTGCCGCCATGCAAACGCTCGTCTGGGCGGCGCTGAAGGGCGATGCCGCCGAGATCGTGAAGCTTTGCACCGCGTCCGAGAAGACCCGCGCCCAAGCCAAGGCGTTGATCGCGCGGCTGCCCGAGGAGGCGCGAGCGCAGTGGACGCAGGAAAAGCTGGCGGCGCTGTGGGTGACGGGTGCGTTCACGGAAGTGGCGGCTCTACAGATCACGGGCGAACGCTTTGAAGATGCCAACAACGCGGTCGTTTCCTTCCGCATCCATGGGCGCACCGACGAGGAGAAAGTGAAGCTGCGCCTCTCGCCGATCGGATGGCAGGTGATGCTGCCGGGCAATGCGGTGGAGAAGCTGGAGAAGAAGATGGGACTGACGCCAAAGCAGTGAGGCGGCATCATCCTAAAGACGGTGGGTCATTTGATCTTTGCCGGACCCATGGGCCCACAACAGAGCGCGAGATGGCCGATGCCGAAAAATTTTAGCGATAGCCGTCGTCAGGCCTTTGCCATGCGCCGCTCGATGTCGGGCAGGAAGGCGGTGAGGATGCCGATAAGGGGGAGGTAGGCGCAGACTTGGTAGACGTAGACGATGCTGGTGTGGTCGGCGAGTTTGCCGAGGAGGGCGGCGGCGATGCCGGCCGTGCCGAAGGCAAAGCCGAAGAAGAGGCCGGCGACCAGGCCGACGCGGCCGGGCATCAGCTCCTGCGCGTAGACGACGATAGCGGAAAAGGCGGAGGCGAGGATGAAGCCGCCGATCACGCTGAGCACCACGGTGGCGGCGAGGCCGACGTGAGGTAGCGCGAGCGAGAAGGGCGCCACGCCGAGAATCGAAATCCAGATCACGACCCTGCGGCCATAGCGGTCGCCAAAGGGACCGCCGAGGAAGGTGCCGGCGGCGACGGCCAGGAGAAACAGGAAGAGATAGATCTGCGAGCCCTGCACCGAGACATGGAAGCGGTCGATGAGGTAGAAGGTGTAGTAGTTGGTGAAGCTAACGAGGTAGAAGTATTTCGAGAAAATCAGCGCCATGAGGATCGCAAAGGCGCGGACGATGGTGCGCGTGGGGAGCGGCGAGGCGGGGGCGATGCGCTTCGCCTGGGCATTCTTTTTCAGGAGCGTGAGCTGGCGCGAGTACCAGCGGCCCACGCGGCCCATGATCACGATGCCGAGGATCGCGAGGGAGGTAAACCAGAGGAGGTGCGCCTGCCCGTGCGGGATGACGACAAACGCGGCGGCGAGCGGGCCGAGGGCGGAGCCGAAATTTCCGCCGACCTGGAAAAGCGATTGCGCGAAACCGTGACGCCCGCCGGAGGCGATGCGCGCGAGTCGCGATGCTTCGGGGTGGAAGATCGCCGAGCCGAGGCCGACGAGGCCGGAAGCGGCGAGGAGCGCGTGGAAGCTCCACGCCTGCGACATGAGCACGAGGCCGACGAGGGTTATGCCCATGCCGATGGCGAGCGAGTAAGGCATCGGCCGGCGATCGGTGTAGAGGCCGACGAGCGGCTGCAGTACCGAGCCGGTGAATTGATAGACGAAGGTGAGCTGGCCGATCTGGGTGAAGGTGAGGCCGAAGGATTGCTTCAGGAGCGGATAGATCGAGGGGAGCAGCGCCTGGAGGGAATCGTTGAGCAGGTGGCACACGCTCATCGCGACGAGCAGCGGCATTACCGCCTCGGTCGCTACGGAGCGCGGCGGCGGCGGCGTGGCAGCGGCTTCGTTGGCGGTGACGATACGGGACATGTGAGCCGCTATGAGTGTCTGGGTTTGGGCAAGGGGGCAACTCGGGTGACGGGGATAGAAGAAACAGATGCGTGGTGTTTATGGTTGTTACTGAGCGGGCGGGGGAGACGAGGAGAGGAGTGGCGTGGCGAGGAGTGGTGCGATTGGGAGGTGGGCGGTGGTTGGCGGGAGCGGGCGGCTTCGCTGGCGAGAGTGCGTCCGTGTGCGGACGAAGCGCCAGCGAGCTGGCGGCCTGGCTGGCGGGGCCGCGTCCTTGTTCCTGTCGCGGCGTAAGGCCGCTCCTACAATTGGGCGGAGATGGGCGAGCGGGGCGTTTCGTCGTGGGGCTGGCAAGGGGGCGGTCGGGACGACCGCCGCTACCTTGGGGCATAAAAAAACGCCCTCCCCGGAGAGGGAGGGCGTTGAGGTTTAGGCGCGTTTAGCCGGGAGCGGTTTCGAGGACTGCGGCAGCCACCGCGGCGGGTGCGATGGCGTAGCGGCTTGGCGTCATGGAGTAGCTCGCGCGGCCCTTGGAGAGGGAGCGGATATCCATGGCGTAGCCGAACAGGTTTTGCAGCGGGACTTCGGCCGTGACAATGCACGAGGCGCGGTCGGTCGTGACGTCGCGGATCTCGCCGCGACGGCGACCGAGGTCCCCGAGGATATCGCCCTGGCTCTCGACGGGCGTCGTGACTTCCACGGCCATGATCGGCTCCAGCAGCACGGGCGCGGCTTCCCGCATCGCGTTTTTGAAGGCGATTCGGGCGGCAGTGCGGAAGGCGATGTCGGTGGAGTCGGTGGCGTGGAAATCGCCGTCGACGATCCGGCAGCGCACATCCGTCACCACGCTGCGGTCGAGCACGCCCTCGCGCAGCGCGTCGTCGATGCCCTGGAGCGTCGAGCGCGTGAACTGCTTGGGAATGGCTCCGCCCACGACCTCGTAGCGGACGTCGTTGCCGCGGCCCGGGTTGGGCTCGAGCTCGACGACCACGAAGCCGTACTGCCCGGAGCCGCCGTTCTGGCGCTTGAGCTCGCCCTCGGCGCGGGCGGGGCGGGTGATGGTTTCGCGGAAGGCGATCTGCGGGCGGCCGGCGATGGTGGCCACGCGGAACTCCTCCGCCATGCGTTCGCGGATGATTTCCAGGTGCAGCTCACCCATGCCGGAGAGGAGCACCTGCCCCGTATCCGGATCGGTATGACAGCGCAGCGTCGGGTCTTCGGCGACGAGGCGTTGCAGAGCCAGGCCCATGCGCTCCTGATCCTCGCGGGTCGCGGGCTCGATCGCCAGCGACACCACGGGTTCGGGAAACGTAGGCCGCTCGAGGAACACGTCATGGCCGGCGGACAGGGTGTCGCCGGTCGCCACGTCTCTCAGGCCGAGTACGGCGCAGATATCGCCGGCGCGGGCGTGCGGGATATTCTCCTGCGTGGCCGCGCGCATGCGCACGAGGCGCGTGATGCGCTCGTGACGGCGGGTGCGGGGATTGTACACCGACTGGCCCGGCTTGAGCGTGCCTTGGTAGACGCGCACAAACGACAGCTGGCCGTTGGGCGTGCTGCTCAGCTTGAAGGCGAGCGCGACCAAGGCGGCATCGGCATCGACGCGCAGCGGCTGCGGCTGGCCTTGCTCGTCGAGCGCGCGGGGCGCGAGGTCGAGCGGGGAGGGCAGATAGTCGACGACGGCGTCGAGCAGGCGCTGCACACCCTTCTCCCGGAAGGCGGAGCCGGGGATGATGCCGAAGAAGGTCCGCGCGATCGTGGCGCGACGAATGGCCTCCTGCAGCTCGCGCGGGCCGATGGGCCGGTTGTCGAGATACAGGTCGCCAAGCGTCGCGTCGACGTCGGCCAGACGCTCGATGAGCGTGAGGCGGGTGCGCGCCGCCTCTTCCGCGAGGGCCGCGGGAATCTCCTCCCACACCGGCTGCAAACCGCGGGGATCCGATTCCGAGGTGCCGAAGCGGGTGAAGCGCTGGTGGACGATATCGATGAGCCCGGAGAACCCATCTTCCTTCCCGACGGGGAGGAAGAGCGGGTGCCCATTGGCGCGCAGGCGCTCGCGGATCTGCTCGACGGTGCGCGCGAAGTCGGCGCCCGGCCGATCCATCTTATTGACGAATATAAGCCGGGGGACGCTGTATTTATTGGCCTGACGCCACACGGTCTCCGATTGCGGCTGCACGCCATCGACCGCGCTGAAGAGCACGACGACACCGTCGAGCACGCGCAGGGACCGCTCGACTTCGGCGGTGAAGTCGATGTGGCCCGGCGTGTCGATGAGGTTGAGGGTGTGGAGCTGGCCGGAGCGAGCGCCCTCGTGGGTGGCCCAGGTGCAGGAGATGGCGGCGGCGGTGATGGTGATGCCGCGCGCCTTCTCGAGCGGCATGTGGTCGGTGACCGTATTGCCCTCGTGGACGTTGCCCATTTTATGGGTTTCGCCGGAGTAGAAGAGGATGCGTTCGGTGGCGGTCGTCTTGCCCGCGTCGATGTGGGCGGCGATGCCGATATTGCGGATGAGTTGGGTATTCATATGTGCCCTTTCCTTGCCTGACGGATTGCGGCGCTGACCTGACGTGGTGGCTCCCTTGCGGGAGGAAATGCCCGGAAAAATGGGCATGAAAAAACCGCCGTGCGGAAGGCACCGGCGGTTTCAGCGGCAGATCGTCAGTTGCTCAGCGCCCGGCAACGTCGAACCAGCCACGGACACCCGCGGTGCCGTGCATGCTGTAGTTCGACAAGAGGAGAATGGCTGACATGAGACCCGAAGTAAGCTGTGTATAGCTGCATTTGTCAAGGCGGAGGTCGACTGGCCTCCGCCCTTATAGACAGCGGGAGAGCGGAGGTTAGCGGCCCAGCAGGACGGCGGCGACCTGGCGATTGCGCAGGAAGAGGCCGCCCCAGATGATGATGCCGACGTAGATCGGGAAGAGCGTGTGGCTGAAGAGCGGATTATCGACGCGCACGTGCGTGGCGACCGCGCCGCCGAGGTAACCGGTGAGAAAGATCGCGCCGAGCACGGCGGTGCGCGGGATGGCGTAGAGGAGCGTGCTGACGAGCAGCACGACGCCGAGCGTGGGGATCACGGTCACGGGATAGCCGAGCTCGAGCGTGCCTTTCACGACGGGTTCGGGTTGGACGAGCTTCATCACGGCATCGAGGCCGAGGGCGAGAACGGCAAAGCCGCTGAGGACGCGCCCGGTCCAGAGGCGGCCCTTGGAGAGGGAGGCGGTGGAGGCGGGAGTAGCGAGGAGGGGGAGGGTGGTTGAGGAGGTCATGGGAGTGTCGTTGTTCATAAGAGCAACGAACGACTTCTGCGCGGGCGGACAGGGGCGCGGAGTTTTTTTCGGAGGCGCTGCGTAAACTCGCGGCGGTGGCGAGCGGATGCGCGTACACACCCACTCTCTCTGCGAGGCTTACGCTTACTGCGAGCGGACGCGGAAATCGATTTGGTAGGGGCTGCCGACCGCGCCGGTGGGCACGCCCTGGGCGCGGACGCGGCGGAAGGTTTTCAAGACCGCTTCGTCGAAGGCGGGCGAACCGGAGGAGGTGACGAGCTTGAGGTTGATGAGCACGCCATCCGCTCGGAGCGAAAAGGCCACGGTTGTTGAAAGACCCTCGGTGGCGACCCCGTCGCCAATGAATCCCGCGCGCAGATCCGCCAGCAGCCGCGCCATGAAATCCGCTTCCGCGGAGGACGTGGTGCCGGTGGGCATGGTGGATGAGCCGTCGGTGACATCAAAGCTCTCGTCGATGCGCGGCGGCGCAACAGGGGAGATTTGGCGGGAAGGCGTCGGCGTGGTGGGCTTGGGTTGGACGTGCTGTTTCCGGTACTCGTTGATCGTCATCGTGGGCGATTTTGGCCCCGGAGATGTTGCGCGCGGCGGCGCTGGTTGGTTCGGACGAGGCGGTGCGGGGGGCTTTGGCCGCGGGGGCGTGGGGTTTTGGCTGCGCGGCGCAGGTACGGGCGTCGGCGGCGGAGCAAGCGGAGTCGGCTTTTGGACAGGGGTAGGATCGGGAATGGGCGGAGACGAAAAAGCCGGCGGACGTGGAATAATGAGCGAGACGCCCGGCGTGCTCACGGGCTCGACCTTGGTTGGACCCGCTGCGGGCGTCGGTACAACGGTGAGGATGGGCGAAACCGGAGTGAGTGGCGTGGAGCGGGAAAGCGCGAAAGCGAAGAGCGCGAGGGCCAGCACGCACGCATGCATGCCGAACGAAAGGCTAAACGACCGGGCGAGGGTGGTAGTCACGGGAGTGCGACAACAGAGGTACGAAATCGCGCGAACCTCGCCAAACGAAAAGAGTTACGCTCTAGACCCAAATCGCATCTCACGCCGCCGATTGACTCCGCCCCACCGACCGCGCCAAGGTGGTCGCGCGTTGGGGGCCTATAGCTCAACGGTTAGAGCAGAGGACTCATAATCCTTTGGTTCTGGGTTCAAATCCCAGTGGGCCCACCACTCTTAATCTGTGAAGGGTGCGTGCGGATTGTCGGCTGAACCATGGTGTGGCCGTTTTGGGCATGTGAATGCTTCAGTTCGAGGGCGGATCTTGCCGGTCCGGTTGCGCCTTCGCTCCGCGCGCAAAAAAGGCCCGCTGGTGCGGGCCTTGAGTTTCGCTCTCGCGAGGGGTCTGCGTTCAGTTCACCCCACAAACCCGAGATCTGTGGTGGTGAAGTTCGGCGCCAGGTTGGGGAACACCGACGCCATGTCTTCCGGCGCCACGCCGAACCACCGCGCACACGTGCCGCCGAATTGATCGAGCGAGGTGGTCGGGATCAGCACGCCGCGCGAGCCCGTGTCGTCGGGGCCGCCGAGCGAGAGATCCGGAAACGTGCCGTAGAGATCGCCGCCGTGCACTGCGCCGCCCATGATGAGGTGGTGATTGCCCCAGCCGTGGTCGGTGCCGGTGCCGCTCGGCTGCAAGCTGCGACCGAACTCGCTCGCCGTGAACGTCGTCACCTTGTCCGCGAGGCCCATCTCGGCCGTCGCGTTGTAGAAGGCCGACATGCCGTCGGCGAGTTGCCGCAGCAGGTCCATCTGCGACCAGCTCTGCGCCGAGTGCGTATCGAAGCCGCCGAGCGCGCAGAAAAACACCTGGCGCTTCATCCCGGTGTTGCCGCGGAGCGCGATGATTTGCGCGACTTGTTTCAACTGCTGTCCGATGCCGGTGCCCGGAAACTGCGTCGCCACATTCCCGTTACCGAGGCCGGTGAGCATGCCGTTGAGCTCGATGCCATCGGCGCGCACGTCGTTCGCGGCTTGCACCAGCGAGAGCCCGCTGTTGAAGGAGACGATTTCCTGCAAGGCCTGCGCCTTCGCCGCCGCAGCGCTCGCCGGCCACGCGTTGAGTCCGTCGGCACTGAGGTTGAAGCCGGGGATGAGGCTGGTCGATTGCACGACGTTGCCGGAGCAGAAGAGCGATGAGCCCGAGAACGAGATCGCGGGGGGAAACGTCGAGGCGGCATTCATCGCGCGGGTCGCATCCGCGATGCGGCCGGCCCAGCCCGAGCCGCCCGTGCCGTAGGCATCGCCGGCCTGCATCGCGACCATCTGATCGGAGTGGGAAAACAGATTCGTCGGCAGGCCGACGGTGGCGCCGAGGTATTGCGCGCGAGTGGTCGGGCGGACGAGCATGCCGACGTTGGCGATGGCGGCCAGTTTCCCCTGAGCCCAAAGCGGATGGAGCGAGGCGAGGCCGCCATTGAGGCCATAGGGCGTGCCGTTTTTCGTCGTGACGGGGAGCACCGAGGTATCGCCGTCGGGCAGGGCGAGCGAGCCGCGCGCGGCGCGATACGCCGTGAGGGCGGAGCCGGAGAGCGGCACGAGCATGTTGTGGCCGTCGTTGCCACCTAGCATGAAGACGCAGACGAGCGCCTTGTAGTCGGATGCGCCGGCGGGCGTGGTTTGCGCGCGGGCATTGAGCAGGCCGATGCGGCCGAGGCCGGTCGCGGAGGCGAGCAGGGCGGTTTTCTGGAGGAAGCTGCGGCGGGAAATGAAAGAGGCGTGTTGCATGGAAAGAGGGTAAAATTATTTAGAGCTGAGATTTTGCAGGGCTGGCGCTGGCCGCGGTGCCGTCACGCATCGGAGGTGATGACTGCGACGGCTGGCCGACGGGTGGCAGCCCTGCGAATAGGATTAATACTGGACGGCGTAGTAGCCGGAGAGGGCGGCGAGATGGATCGCGGTGCGGGCCTTGCCGAGGGCGTCGCTTTGCGCGTTGATCGCGTTGGCCAGGCTCTGGCGCATCTCGGCCGGCATGCGACCGTAGAGGAGCGTCTGATCCACGGCGTCGATGAGCGCGACGGTGTTACCCGCGAGGCCCACGAAGGGCGTGATATCCACCGGGAAATCCGAACCGGGATTGGTGAGAATCTGCCAGAAGAGATTGCCGCGCAGGACCGATTCCGTGGGGCCGTAGATCTGAAACTCCGGGCCGTTGAGCGAGGAGCGCGGAATGCGGAACAGCGGCGAGTAAAACCCGAACACCGAGGAGGGCGCCAGCGGGGTCTGGCTCATGCGGCTGAACGTCCAGGCCTGCTGATTCGTCGCGGAGATCGAGCCGCCGAGGGAGCGCACGAACGCGATGGTGTGGAAGATCGGATCCTTGAGCCGGCCGGCGGTGGGTGCCGGCACGTCGGTGCGGGCGTCAACATCGGTGAGGATCGCGCGAACGGTCGCGCGGAGATCGCCGCGCACGCCGGCGCCGTTGTCGGCGAAGACCGCCGCGATGCGCGCCACATAGGCGGGCTTCGGATTGCTCGTCACCAGCGCACGGATCAGGCGGGTGGCGATGAACGGCGCGATATTCTGGTGGTGGAACAGCCAGTCGAGCGTCGCGGCCATGTCGGCCTCAGCGGTCTGACCCGCGGGCAGCGTCAGTCCGACGAGGGTCTTGGCCCGCGTATCGTGGTTCACCTCACGCGCCTGAAGCGGGCCGGAGTAATTTTCCCAGTTGTTGTTACCGGGGCCGGGATATGTCCAGCCGGTGAGCGCGAGCGCCGCCTGCTGCACCGTGGTCTGGTCGTAGGCG
The DNA here is from genome assembly GCA_040386765.1 of Verrucomicrobiota bacterium. Lineage (GTDB taxonomy): Bacteria > Verrucomicrobiota > Verrucomicrobiia > Opitutales > Opitutaceae > ER46. Next base: position 24,656 of record JAZKEV010000637.1, read on the forward strand.
CGGATGGGATTTCCCTGAGCGTCGAGCTGGTGCGTGCCGTCGGGGTTGAGCGCGTAGAGCCCGATGGTGAAGAGCTGCATCAGTTCGCGGACAAAGTTCTCGTTGGCCGCGCTGCCGGGCGTGGGTTTGTTGCTGTTCGCCAGATCGAGATATTTCCCCATCTGCGAGCTGTGCGAAATCTCGTCCAGCAGCGTGCGGTAGTTGCCGAAGGCATTCCGGCTGAGGATCTGCAGGTAGGGCACGATCTCGTCGGGATAGATGTTCTTGTTGATCGAGATCACGATGATCTGGCCGAGGGCGGCGGACACGCGCTGGCGCAGCTGATCGGGCGCCTGCGCGAGGCGGTTGAGATACTGCGCCTGCAGGGTCGACATGCTCGTGTTGCCAGAGGCGGTCGGAATCGGAGTCTCCGGCGCGGCAAACTGCTCGTCGAGCCACGCCGCGATACCGATGGATTTCACGCGAGTGAGCTCGGCCGGCGTGGGGCCGAAGGCGGCCTGCTCGAGGAAGCGCCCCGCCGCGAGATTTGCCGTGCCCTGGCTCACACCACCGCCCGGAGGCTGCGTGATCGTGAGCGAAGCGGAAGCGCCGGAAACCGGGTTGGCCACGCTCGTCGCGCGGATCGTCACGCTCGCCGGAGCCGGCACGGACGAGGGCGCGGTGTAGAGGCCGGAGGCGCTGATCGTGCCGACGGTGGCATTGCCGCCGGCGACGTTGTTGACGCTCCAAGTTACGGCGGTGTTCGCCGCGCCCGTGACGCTGGCGGAAAATTGCTGGGTCTTCGTGGCCTGAAGCGACACCGAGGTCGGCGAAACCGACACGACCGGCGGCGGTGGCAGCTGCACCGTGACGAGGGCCTGACCGGAAATCGCCGGATCGGCCGCGCTCGTGGCGCGCACGGTCACTGTCGCCGGCGCAGGCAACGTGGCGGGCGCGGTATAGAACCCTGTACCCGAGATCGTGCCTACCGTGGCGTCGCCACCGATGAGGCCGTTTACGCTCCATGTCACCGCGGTATTCGAAGAACCGGTCACGCTCGCGCTGAACTGCCGGGTCGCCGCGGTCGTGACGTTGGCGGTGGCGGGGCTCACGGCCACCTTCACCGGCACGGGCGCCGTGATGGCGAGTTTCACGGCCGAACTCGTCATGCCGCCGAGGCCGGTGTTGAGGATCGTGATGTTCACGCTCGTGCCCGCGAGCGCCGCCGGAGCGACACCCGTGGCGCGCAGACCTGTCGCAGAGAGGAACGTCGTCGGCAGCGCGACGCCGTCGAGCTGAACGACCGAACCGGCGTGAAAATTCGAGCCGTTGATCGTGATCGTGAAACTCCCCGCCGGGACCTTGGTCGGCGACACGCTCCACAACCACACCTGCGGTTGCGCGATCGTGATCGCGGCCTCGCCGAACTTCGCCGGATAGGCGGTGCTCGTCGCGCGCACGGCGACGATATTGTCCACTGGGATGATAGCGGGCGCAGTGTAGAGACCCGTCGGAGAAACGGTGCCAAACGTCGCATCGCCGCCGGCGACACCGTTCACGGACCAAGTGACGGTGTTGGGGCTCAGCGGCACATAACCGGTGAGCTGGCGCGAGGTGCCGCGCTCGACCTTGCCGCTGCTATAGACGGTGATGGTCTGCGCACGGGCCGTGCAGAGGGAGAGCGCCAGAAAGGCGAAGGCGAGAAAACGATGGAGCAGGATCATGGTGAGGTCGAAGGGTTGAGCAGGAGCGGTTGCAGGGAAAATTGCGGAGTCGAGCGCGCCGAAAGCGCCGCGCGGCAGAGAGAGGAAAAGCGACAGTCGCCGCAGACGGAGCGCGGGTGTCCGCCGCTGCAGGCCCGGTTCGAAGATGAGGTGGCCGGGGCGATATCCCGGACCGGCGGCCGCCGCAGGACGCGCGGGGCGCCTTCGAGCGTGGATTGGCTGACAGGGAGGAGACGCATTTTTGAGTGAGATTAATTAAATCGGAGAAACCATTGCACGGGACGGGCGGAGGCTTTTGGCGCTGGACTTAGCTTGGGCGTTGCAACGTCTCGTGCTCCGCCGCGGCCAGGGCCGCCGAAGCGGTAAAGAGGGCGGTCAAGACGCAGAGGGCGCCGAGCGGCGCGATGAGTCGCGAAACGGGAGGAGGCAGGACCACGTTGTCATCATGCCTGATTCTTCTCCGAAACGGTATGGGCCGGACAGGAGGGGGCCGAAAGGCGAAGGCCACTTCCCGCGAAGAGCTGGATGCTGAAGATCGCGTTGCTCTTCCTCTTGCGGACGAGCCCCGTCGTCAGATCGCCGTCATCGATCAGGCGGTCGATAGCACGCAAGTGACGGCGCGCCTTGCCAGAATCGGTCGGGTGGACTTCGTCGACTGCCTATGCACGCGTGGTCCCGAGCCGGGCCTCTCCCGGCGCCGGGCGCTTGCGCGCGAGCTTGGCATCGGGAGGAGAGGTCGCACCGTGGAGGAATGTCCTGGCACTGGAAGATGAGCTACGTGCGTCGTGGCGCTGTGATGGTCGCAGTTGTGGCCGGCGTGCTCTTCCTCGTGGGTGAGCTTGCCGCCGCGGATTGGCGGACGGCGAGCCGCGCGCCTGCCGGGCTGGCGCCCAATCCGGCGACGACGCCTGAGGCCGTGATCCAGGTTTATGCGGCCCGCACGATCGGGTGGCGCGGTTATGTGAGTGTGCATACGTGGATCGCGGTGAAACCGACGGGCGCTGCGGCATTCACGGTGTATGAACTTATGGGATACCAGACGCGACGCACCGGCAACGGTGTGCGCGTCAGCGAGCGCCACGCCGATGGCTACTGGTATGGCGCTCGCCCGGAGGTGCTGGCCGATGTGCGCGGGCCGGGCGTCGAGCCGCTCATCGGCCGCATTCGCGATGCTGTGGGCGACTATCCGTACGCCGCCACGTATCGCGCCTGGCCCGGGCCGAATTCGAATACGTTCATCGCGCACCTCCTGCGGGCGGTGCCGGAGCTGCGCGTCGATCTGCCGGCGCTGGCGATCGGCAAGGACTACCTTGGCACGCGCCTCGCCGCCGTCACGCCGAGTGGCACGGGCGCGCAGCTCAATCTTTTCGGCGCGCTTGGCGTGCTGGTAGGCTGGGAGGATGGCATCGAGTTGAATGTCCTGGGCTTCACGCTCGGCGTGAATCCGAAGCGTCTCGCGCTCGAGTTGCCGGGGATCGGGGATGTCGGCTTGGTGGATCGTGCGAAGCCGCGGACGCTCGCGGCGCCGGCTGGGTCGGCGACGCCGTGAGGGATGGCCGATGGCGGATTGCCAATTTGCGATTGGCGATTGCCGATTTCTGACATGGGGGGGCTGAGCGGTGCTTGCGAAATGTCTGTGGCAACGGCTGCTCGGGGCTGGTCATTTGGCGGCGGGAGTGGTTCTGTTTCCGCATGCGGCGAAGAGATTTTTTGCGCGCGGCGGCTCACGGGGCGGTGGGCGTGGCGCTCGTCCCCCCCGCCTTGTCTGGGCAGGTGGCCGAGGCGAAGACGCGGACGGCTTCCGCCCGCTTGACTCCGACGGCGCTCGATAAGATCGACGCGCGCATGCGCCAGCTGCTGCGCGAGACGGCGGTGCCGGGCGCGGCTCTGGCGATCATCCAGGATGGAGAGGTGAGCTGGCAGCGGGCCTACGGGGTTAAAGACACCGCGACCGGCGCGCCGGTCGATGCGGACACGGTGTTTGAAGCGGCATCGGTGAGCAAAACGGCATTCGCCTACGTCGCACTGAAACTCTGTGAGAAGGGCACCCTCGGCCTGGATGTGCCGCTCACGCGCTACACGAAGCAACGCTTCTTCGCCGACGATCCGCGGCTCGACGAGGTGACGGCGCGGCACGCGCTGGCGCACACCACGGGGTTTCCCGACTGGCGTTCGGGCTCGCCGCTGAGATGCGAGAGCAAGCCCGGCGAGCGGTTCCTCTATTCGGGCGAGGGCTATTATTATCTGCAGTCGGTGCTGACTGAGCTCGTGGGGCGCCGGCTGGCGGAGCCGTGCGGGCGCTATGAAGCGGACTTGGAGGTGTGCGCCACCGATTTTGACGACTTCATGCGCCGCTCGTTGCTCGAGCCGCTGGGCATGGCGGCGAGCGGCTATGTCTGGCGCGAGGGCTTTGCGGCGCACGCTGCGCGGCCACACGATCTGCAAGGCCGGCCGCTGCCGCCGAAGAGGCCCAACGCCGGGGATGTCGCGCGCTATGGTGCCGTCGGCGAGCTGCGCACCACCGTGGCGGACTACGGGAAGTTTCTCCGCGCCGTACTGACGCGGCCGAAGGGCGACGCTTTCCTAGGTGCGGCGATGCACGCCGAGATGGTCCGGCCGCAGGTGAAGCTTGGTCCGGAGGTAAAGATCGACGGAGCCGATTCGTGGGCGCTGGGCTGGGCGGTGCAGGAACGCCCGACGGGCCACGTGATCCTGCACTCCGGCGGGCAAGCGGGCTTTCGTTCGCTGACCATGGCCTCTCTCGCACGCAAGTCGGGCTTCGTGATCTTCACCAATAGCGATAAGGGGAGCCTGATCTGTTACGACCGTACATTGGGCGACCTGCTGACTCCGCTGCTGGCCGGCTAGGGGGCGGTTCCGGAGTACTGCCGCTCCGCTGAGCCGGGTGACTCGGGAGAAGGGCTTTGCCCTATTTGTGGACTTCTCGCTAAGAACTTGGCGGGTTTCGTGTCTTTAACCGGTGGAGAGGTATGCTCCCCGACAAAATCCGCCCACGATGGAACCGCTGGTCTACGAACGCGCTCACACGCCTGTGCCTGCACAGGGCGGTGGGACCGTCGTTTCTTTTCCAGTGACTTCGCCGACGCCAGCGTCGGGGCCGCGTCACGATGTGGCCGCGCTTTTCGAGAGCGAGGAAAGCGGGTTGCTGCGTTTCGCGCTCGGGGTGGTCCGGCAGCGGGCGGTGGCGGAGGAGCTGGTGCAGGAGACGTTCCTGCGGTTTCACCAGGTGGCCGCGGAGGTGGAGAACCCGCGCGGGTGGCTCTACCGGAGCCTGCGGAATCTCGCGCTGAATCACTTGCGCGACCGGCCGCGTGAAACGACCTTGGCGGAGGAAGCGACGGCGCAGGAGGCGAGCCTCCCGGTGGAGGCGCTGGTGCGGGAGGAGGCGATCGGCACGGTGCGGCTGCTGCTGGCGGAGCTGCCGGATGGGGACCGCGACCTGATCCGGATGAAGTATAACGACAATCTGAAGTACCAGGAAATCAGCCGCCGCACCGGGCTGACGGTGGGCAATGTGGGCTACCGGCTGCACCACGCATTGAAGGCGCTCGCCGCGGGACTGCGGCGCGAAGGCATAGAAGGCAGCGAGGGCTGAGGAGCACGCACCATGAATCACGACAACGAACAGGACCCGAAGAACATCGAATTGCGCGGCGAACCCGAGCTGGAGGCGCGGCTGATCGCCTGGGTGGCGGGGGAGCTGCCGGACTTCGAGCAGGCCGAGCTGGAGAAGCTCGTGGCCGCACGGCCGGAGCTGGCGAATTTCAAGCGCCGGATGGAGCTGGTGCGCGAACTCGTGCAGGAGGCGGAGAAGCCGGAGGCCGAGCCGCTGCGGCTCTCGCCGGAGCGGCGGGCGAAACTGCTCAAGACGCTCGGCGCGGATGCCGGGGTGTTGCCGCTGCGGCAGCAGATCGTGGTGCCGGCGGCGAAGCCGGCTTGGTGGCGGGGGCGGAATGCGCAGAGGTACTTCGCGATGGGTGGCATGGCCGCGGGGCTGGCGGTGGCGCTGGTTTACACCGCTATGAGCAGTATGGATAGGATGTTTGGTTCATCGCACGAGGGGATGGCCCGGGTGATGGCGCTGAATACCGAGAGCAATCGGGCAGGGGCCGACCTAAAGGAGACGCTTCGCGAGCAGCAGGAGCGGGTCGATGGGATGAGGAGCCAGCTCGCGGCTGATAAAGCGACGATGGATGGGATCGCGGCCAAGGCGTCCGACGCAGTTCAGTCGGCGCAGCGTAAGAGGGTGTCGGCGCCGATGAGGCAGGGGGCTCCTCGGGTGTTTGAATTGTCGGCTGTGGGAGAGGAGCCAACGAGACCGGCGCCGGCGGAGCCGATGACGGTAACGACGATTGTTTCCGGGGATGAACTTGCGAAGGCGCGGACAGTGACGCCCTCGACCCACTACTCCGAGGACTTCGGCACCAAAGTGGTGGCTGGGATGAAGGCCGATGGAGAGAAACCTCGGAGCATGTTTGGCACCGTGGCAGGCGGGGCCGCCCCGGCTCCCGCTGACACAGTGCCGTCCGAAGCCCGGATGGAGGGTGTGGCCGAGGAGGCGGCAAAGCGGCGGGCACAGCGCCAGCCAGGGGCTGACGGGCAGGTGGCGGCGAGTAATCGAGCGGTGCTTAATTGGGGGAATGCGACAGGGACCACCTCGTCAAATTTCTTCACCGCGGGGGGCGATACCTACAACTTCGTCCTGCCGAGTGGCGGGGCGGTTCTTAATAGGGACGCTGGGCAGGCGCCGACTTCGTTGAAGGCGGGTGTGACTGGCTCCGGAGCCCCTAACGGAAGTATGACGTTCACAGAGTCGAATGTAGCCGTCTCCGGTTTCGATCCTGTGCCCGCGCTCGATCTGGTAACCGGGGCGAATATTGTGGGCGGCGCGTTGAGTGCCGATAACAGGACGAATGTAAACGGGCTGGTGCTCTCGACGCTCGGCGAGAGTGAATTCAATTTTAAGGCTAAGACCTTCGGCGCATCGAGCGGCGGGATTACGGCTAGGCAATCAGACGGGCTTGTTTCGTACGGCATGTCGCCATCCTCTGCCGTCGCCGAGCCGCCGCAGCAGTTTGGCAACAGTCTCGCCATCGACGCGCAGCCGGAAGCATTGGCAGCCATCGTGCCGCAGAAGGACGTGATTCGGCTCGATGCGTTCTCCGTTGTCCCGGACCTAGCGAAGAAAGCGGCCGCCCGGTCCAGGCAACCCGCTCCCGTCGTGGGATTGGCTGGGGTCGTGGGGACTCCAGCGGTCGCACTGGCACGTACACCGGCGGCTGCGGCGCCGATGGTGCCGCCCACCGGAGAAGGCGAGACGAGCACGGCGCAGGAGCCGGTCTCGACGTTTTCGCTGCATGTGAGCGATGTCTCGTTCCGGCTGATGCAGGCGTGGCTAGCGGCGCTTGAGCGCGGCACGGCCGACACGTTGCCGGAACCGAAAGTGCGGGCGGAGGAGATCTATAATGCGCTCGATTACGGCGACCCGTTTCCCACCGAGCGTGAGCAGGTGAGCGCGCGGATCGAGCAGGCGGCGCATCCCCTCCTGCAGCAGCGCAATCTAGTGCGGATCGCCCTGCGGGTGGCGGTGACGGGGCGGGTGGCTAATCAGCCACTGCGGCTGACGGTGCTGCTCGATACCTCGGGCTCGATGGAGCGGGAGGACCGGCGTGCGGCGGTGCGACAGGCGATGGCCGAACTGGTCGCGCTGCTGGGGCCGCGGGACCGGATCACGTTGATCGGTTTTGCGCGGCAGCCGCGTCTGCTCGCGGAGAATGTCGCGGGCAATCAGGCCGGAGATCTGGTGCGGATCGCCGCGAGCACGCCGCCCGATGGCGGCACGAATATCGAGGCGGCCCTGACGCTGGCGGGCGAGCTGGCGGT
>JAZKEV010000637.1:32272-33641 GCA_040386765.1 Verrucomicrobiota bacterium
GTGCGCCACCGGCTCGCCGGGGCGCAGAACCGCATCGTGCTGCTCACTGATGGCGCGGCCAATCTCGGCGATGCGGAGCCGGCGCGGCTCAGCCAGGCGGTGGAGGAGCTGCGGAAGGCGGGCATCGCCTTTGACGCATGCGGCGTGGGATTGGAAGGCGTGGGCGATACCGTGCTCGAAGCGCTCACGCGCAAGGGCGACGGGCGCTACTATGTGCTCGACCGGCCGGAGACGGTGGATGCGACCTTTGCGCGCAAGCTGGCGGGCGCACTGCGGCCGGCGGCGGAGAACGTGAAGGTGCAGGTGCGCTTTAATCCCGCGCGCGTGGGCCATTATCGCCTGATCGGCTTCGACAAGCACCGGCTGAACGAGGCGGATTTCCGCAACGACAAGGTCGATGCGGCGGAGCTCTCGGCGGAGGAGGCGGCGGTGGCGATGTATCAAGTCGAGGCACTGCCAGGCGGCACGGGCGATCTCGGCGAGGTGTCCGTGCGCTTCCGCGATCCCGCGAACGGCCAGATGGTGGAGCGCACGTGGACGATGCCCTACGAGGCGCAGGCGCCGGCCTTCGCGCGCGCGACGCCCTCGATGCAGCTTGCGGGCCTGGCCACGATGCTCGCGGAAGTCTTCACCGAGAGCCCCGTCGGCGAGCAGCTGAAGATCGCCGATCTCGTGCCGGTCGCGAACCGGCTGAAGACGCTCTATCCGAACCAGCCGCGGGTGAAGGAGCTGTTGACGATGTTCGACCAGGTGCGCCGCCATGCGAAACCTTAGCCGGGAGTCCAGCTTAGGCGGACCTGACAAATCTCTGACAACTCAGTGACGCGATCCTGACAATTTAAAGCCGGGGATATGAGAGCATCGGTATCGCCGAATGCCCCGGAAAAACCAGTCCGCTCTCTCCCACCTTCAAAGCAAGGAGCTCCTACCATGCCTGCGTTAGCCATGCCTAAAAACAGCCGTCTCATCCGTGAAATCGTTTCCACTTTCCTGAGTCCGCGCCTGATTGCGCGGGCGAGCGCAGCAAGCATCGCTCCTATGAGGGACATGCTGCCTTGCCGTATGCGTGGGATACTCGGTGGCCTCGGACTGACACTGGGTCTGCTCGCGAGCGCCCATGCGGCGGATAAAGCGACGGTGTCGACCACGCTCTCGCCGGACGCGGGGCGACTCGTGATCGAGGCGCACGGGGTGCCGCCGCCGGCTCCGGTCTTCTTCTCGGCGGCGGTCGAGCAGCTCGTTCGCGTGGGCGCGGCGGAGATCGCGGGCGAGGCGCGCGTGAAGCTGCGGGTGGTGCAGGGCAAGCCGGAGGCGTTGACGCTGGGAATCTCGGGCGACGGCGTGGTGATTGATGTATCCGGAAATGGAT
>JAZKEV010000637.1:33651-40450 GCA_040386765.1 Verrucomicrobiota bacterium
TGTTGATGCGCACGACGGCATTGTTCCAGTCGGCGTTGGTGGACTGCATGATCTCGTAGTCGATGTGCTCCTTGTAGCCGAGCCCGTCAAAGCCGCGCAGCACAAACTCAAACAGCGTCTTGAGATTCTCGGGCGACGGCGAGGTGATTGATGTATCCGGAAATGGATTACGAGATTGGGCGGTGCGGCAGGGCTCGGGGGCGACGGCAGGCCGGCGGTTGCTCGATGTGCGGCCGCAGCCTGGCGCTCCGGCGGAAATGGAGTTCGTGGTGCGGACCCGGTCGCGGAAGCCGGCGGTGCGGGGTGGAGCCTCGGTGCTGCTCGTGACGCCGGGTGAGGCGGTGGGGTTCTCAACGAAGCTGACACTCGTGCCGGAACCGGCGGTGGAGGTGCGGGTGACGACGGCAACGGGGCTCACGCCATCGGGCGAGCCGCTGCAGTTTTTTACGGCAGGAGAGGGGCGGCTGGAGATCGCGCTTACGCCGCGCGGGGCGGCGCTGGCGGAGGCGGAGCTGTTGTCGGCGCAGCTGGTGGGACGCGTCGATGAGGCGGCGCGGAGCGTGGGATTTCAACTGCGCGGGAGCCTGCGGGCACGCACGGCGGGGGCGCGCGTGCGGTTGCTCGCGGGCGCGGCGGCGTTGAGCGATGCGGCGGCGGGCAATGGGTGGCACGTCGAGCTGGTCGAGACCACGGCGGGTTCGGGGCAGTTTGCCTATGACCTCGTGGCGGAGCGCGAGGGCACGTGGCCGGTGGAGTTGACGTTTGCGGCGGCGGTGCGCGAGAGCGGCGAGTGGCGGGCGCTCGACTTCACAATGCCGGCGGGCGCGGTCGTGCCGATGCAGCTCGAGGGCCTCGGCGACGGTGTGAGTTTCCGGAAGGAGTCGCCGGTGGTGCCGACCAGCACGGCGCAGGGGTGGCGGGGATTTTTGCCGGCGGATGGCGTCGCCTCGCTGGCGTGGAAGCGCACGCAGGCGGCGGCGGAGGCCGCGCTGGCTTTCACGAGCGTGGAGCATACGGATGTGCGGATCGGGGCGGGCCTGCTGCGGCAGATGTCGCAGGTGGGCTTCCGGATCCTGCAGGGTCAACTCACTGGCGTGCGGCTGCGCGTGGAGGGCGCGGGCGAGATTCTCGGCGTGGAGGGCGCGAATGTGGTGGGCTGGACGATGCTGGCGGGCGAGGGTGCGGCGCGCGTGCTGGAGGTGCGGCTGAGCCGGCCGATCGAGACGCAGGCGGCGCTGACGATCCACAGCCAGTCGGAGCTCGGCACGTGGCCGGTGCGGACGGAGCCGCTGCGGCTGACGCCGGAGGGTGGCGTGCGGCACTCGGGCTTTCTGCGCGTGGCGAATAGCGGGGCGGTGCGCATCGAGCTGGCGGAAACCAGCGGGATGATGCAGCTCGCGCCGGAGCAGTGGCCTGGCGGCCGGATCGAGGCGGGGGCGCGGCAGGTGCTGGTGTACCGCTTTCCATCGGCCAACTATGCGTATCGCGTGCTGGCGGCGCAGATCCAGGCGGAGGTGGGCGTGGCGGCGATCGCGACGTATGAGGTGGCGGAGACGGCGCGGGCGATCGTGGCGAGTCTCGAGCTGGATGTGCGCGAAGCGCCGCTGCGCGAGTGGAGCCTGCGCATCCCGAAGGATTACGCGGTGGTATCGCTCACGGGCAACGATATCGCGGATCATGTGGTGGAGAGCGAGGTGACGGCGGGGTATCGCACGCTGCGCGTGCTCTTCGGGCGGGCGGTCGAGGGCCGGCAGCTGTTGCAGCTGCGACTCGAGGCCAACCAGCCGGCGGCGGCGGGCGACTGGGCGCTGGCGCCGCTGCAATTTCCCGGAGCGAAATCGGTGCGCGGGCACATCGGTGCGGTGGCGGTGCCGGGCTTCCGGCTCGTGCCGGCGCGGGCGGAGCGGCTGGTGGAGGTGCCGTTGAATCTCTTTCCGCGGCCGACGCCGGGCTTGCAGCACGCGTGGCGATTGCGCGAGGCGGACTGGACGGCGGAGCTGCGGATCGAGGCGCTGGGGCAGAGCGTGCAGGCCGATGTCTTCCACCTCTACACCCTGAAAGAGGGCATGGTGACGAGCAGCGTGCTGGTGAATTATTTCGTGGTCGGCGCTCCGGCGGGTGAGTGGCGTATCGAAGTTCCCACTACGGCGGGCAACATCGATGTGGTCGGTCAGAATGTGCGGCGGGACTGGCGGCGGGAGGGCAGCCAGATCGTGGTGGCGCTGCACCAGCCGGTGCTCGGCTCGGCGACGCTGCTGGTGACCTTCGAGGAGCCGATGAGCGCCCGGGGCGGCACGATCTCGCCGGGCGCGGTGCGGCCGCTGGGCGTGCAGGCCGAACGGGGCTTCGTGCAGGTGGTGAGTCCCCTGCAGGTGAAGCATGTGCTGCGGCGCGCGGAAGGCGCGCTGCTCAAGCTGGAGCCGACGGAGCTGCCCGCGGAGTACCGGGCCTTCACCAGCGCGCCTTCGCTCGCGGTTTACCAATATACGGACCGGCCTTTCGCGCTCGAGTTGGGCATCGAGTGGTATGCGGCGGGCGAGACGGTGGAGCAGGTGGTGGATTTTGCGAATCTGTCGACGCAGGTCTCGCGCGACGGCCAGGTGGTGACCGAGGCGCAGTTTTTTGTGAAGACACGGGGCAGCGCGGCGTTTCGCGTGGCGTTGCCGGCGGGCGTGAAACTCTGGGAGGCGCGCGTCGATAACGAGCTCGTGAACGCTCGCGCGGATCGCGATCAGACTCTCATTCCGCTACCGGCGCGGGCGAATCCCAACGACCCGGTCGTGGTCTCGTTGCGGATGGGACAGGCGACGGCGGCGGAAGGCACGCGCATCACGCTCGTGGCACCGCGCGCGGTGACGGCGCCGACGGCGATCAGCGAGTGGACGGTGCGCTCCGATGCGGAGCGGCTCCTCGTGCCGCGCGGCGGGAATGTCGAGCCGGTGCGTGCGACGCTGACCGATACGGGTTTCGAGTGGATCACGACACGTGGCGGCCGGGGCACGCTGATCGTGATGGGTTTTGCGGTGGTGGGAATGCTGCTCCTGCGCACAGGCTTCGGCTGGCGGATGCCGGTGGGTTTGCTGGCGTGCGTGCTGGCGATTGTCGGCTCGGTCCTGATGGCGGGTAGTGCTCTCGTGGAGCGCCGTCCGAATCTCCGGGAGCTTTCGCTGGCCACCTCGGTGGTGCCGGCGGGCGAGGCCGTGACGGTGAAACTGGCTAACCTGCCCGAGTGGCGGGCGATGCTCGTGGGCTGGGGCGTGGTGGCGCTCGTGGCTGCGGCGGCGCTGGCGCTGGCGCAGCGGCGCATGCGGGTATCGTGGCCGGCCGCGCTGGTGGTGGCGCTCGCGGCGGCGGGCCTGCTGGCGCAGCATGGCGGGGCGGTGTGGTTTTTCATCGCTTTGGCCGGGGCGCTGATGCTGCTGGTGCTGGCGCCGGCGGCGGTGGCTTGGTGGCGCAGTTTGCAGGAGGACAAGCGGCCGACGCGCACGATTCCGGGTGCGGGCGGTGCGCCGGCGGCTTCGATGCTCGCGCTCGCGAGCATGCTGGCGATCGGGGGCGTGGATGATCTTTGCGCGGCGCAACCGAATGCGGCGAAGAATGCGGCGAAAAGTGCAGCGGCGGTGACGAAACCTGCGGTCTTGGCTCCGGCTCACGCAGCGATCGAAAAGCCGGCGCAGGTGATGGTGCAGCGCTGGTCAATCCGGGGCGAGCGCTTGCAGGCCGAGGTCGACGTGACGGTGCGGGGTGCGGTCGGCGACAGTTTCCTGCTGCTGCGGCCGCCGGCGGTATTGACGGAGATGACGGGTGAGGGGCTGCGCGTGAGCAAGGTGGAGCGCGAGGGCCGGCCAGCGTACTATCTGGTGCTCGAGCGCGAGGGCACGCTGACCGCGCGGGTGCGCTTCGAACTGCCGGTGGCGGACCGGGCGCAGCCGGTGGTGCTGCCGACGGGACCGGCGGCGATGCAGCGCGTGACAATCGAGCTCGACCAAGGGGGCTGGGAATTTGCTTCGCCCGAGGCGGTGCAGATTGTGCCGACGGCGGGGCTGTCCGCCGAGCGCAGCGGCGCGACGCTGGTGCTCGGGCCGGGGGCGGCGCCGTCGATCCGGTTGCAACCGCGTCGGCGTGATCCGGGCGCGGAAGCGACGCAGTTTTTCGTGGAGGGCGCGCAGATCTTTATGCCGGGACCGGGTGGGATGAACGGGCTCGCGCGTCTCACGGTGCGGCCCGTGCAGGGTCGCGTGAGCGGGCTCGAGATCGAAGTGCCGAGCGGCCTCACGGTGGGCGAGGTGGGCCGCGGACCGGTGGGGGCGTGGCGTTTCGATCCGCAGGCGCGGCGGCTACACGTGACGGTGGAGCCGGCGCAAGCGGAGCCGTTTCGCTTCGAGGTGGAGACGCAATGGGGCGCGGGGGAGCTGCCCTTTGGCCTCACGGTGGAGCCGCTGCGGGTGCGCGGTGCGGCGGGCGAGGCCGGGCTGATCGCGCTGGGCTTTGGCGGCGATGCACAGCCGGAGGGCATTCGCATCACGGACGTATCCACAGTAAGCGTACAGGATTTCGATATGGCGCTGGCGCCCAAGACCCGCGAGGGCCAGCCGGCCGTGACGGTGCAGAACGTGTGGCGCTACGGGCCGAGCGGCGGCAAGGTGGAGCTGAAGGTGGCTCCGGTGGCCGCGGACGTGCGGGTGGCGACGCGCCAGGTGATCTCGCTGGATGACGACCGAATGGTGATGGCGGTCGACCTGCGGGCGACGATCACGCGCGTGGGGATTTTCAAACTGAGCCTGGTGCTGCCGGAGGGGATGGAGGTGGAGGCGTTGAGCGGCCCGGCGCTCAATCAATGGACGGAGGCGGAGGAGGGCGGCCAGCGGATCGTGACGCTCCACCTGAATGGGCGGACGATGGGCGAGCAGATTTTTAATCTGTCGCTGGCGGGCGCGGCGCCGCGGGCGCAGGAGAGCTGGCCGCTGCCGCGGTTGCTGGTGCGCGAGGCAGCGCGGCAGACCGGCGAGGCGCTGGTCGTACCCGGAAAAGGGATACGGCTGCGCGCGGTGGATCGGGAGCGCGTGACGCAGCTCGATCCGCGCACCGTGGGCGGCACGCAGCCAGGCACGCTGGCGTTTCGCCTGCTGGAGAGCGACTGGGTGCTGCGGCTCGGGGTCGAGACGCTGGAGCCGTGGGTGACGGTGCAGGCGCTGGAGGAGGTGACACTGCGCGAAGGACAGACGCTGACGCGGCTGGGCCTGCGCTATCGCGTGGAGAACGCGGCGGTGAAGGCGATGCGCGTGCGGTTGCCCGGGCTCAGCGAAGAGAGCGCGCGAACGGTGCGCGCGGCGGGTACGGCGGTCAGCGATATCGTGTGGGTGCCGGAGGCGGGCGGGCCGGGAGTTTGGGAGATCCGGTTTCAACGCAGCGTGGCGGGCGAGACCGATGTGCAGGTGGAGTTTCAGGGGACGGCGGCGCGGGCCGATGGGGTCGAGACGGTGGCGACGCCGGACTTCATCGGGGCGCGGCAGACGACGCTCTTCGTTGCGGTGCGGGGCGGCGGGCGGCTCGAGCTGGCGGCGGGTGATCTGCCGCGCGGCTGGACGCGCGCGGACTGGAGCGCGGTGCCGGCCGTCCTGCAAAATCGCGGCGAGCGCAGCGTGCCGGCCCTGTGCTTCCGCGTCGCGGAGCCGGAGCGACCGCTGACGGTGACGGCGCGGCGGCATGAGGTGGCCGAAGCGCTGAAGCTGCGCGCGACCCAGGCCGATCTGCTGACGCTCTTCGCGCCGGGCGGAGCCTCGTTGACGGCGGTGAATCTCGCCATCGACGTGCTGGAGAAAGGCGCGCTGCGCGTGCGGTTGCCGGCGGGCGCGCGGTTATTCAATACCGTGGTGAACGGCCAGAGTGTGGCCGCGGTGCGCGATGGCGACGCGTGGCTCTTTCACGTGGCGCCGAATACTCCGGGCACCCGCACGGCGGCGGTGCGACTGGTTTATTCCGCGACGGTGGCGGTGAAGGGCGAGGTGGGGCTCATCGGGCCGAGCTTGAGCGTGCCGCTGGAGAATGTGACGTGGCGCGTCGTGCTGCCGCCCGGCTACCGGCTCGACGACTATCGCGGCGCGTTGCGTTTGCGCGAGGACCGGGTGGGAACGCTCTTCAGCGTGAGCGATTACAACGCGGTGGTGTCTTCGCGGCGCTCGACGGAGGCGAAGCAGGCGGTGGAGCTGCTGCAGGAGGCCAATCGGCTGATGTCGCGCGGCGAGCAGGAGAAGGCGAGCGAGGCCTTCAGCCGCGTTTCGAATAATTTCGAGGTGGACCAAGCGTCGAACGAGGACGCGCGCGTGCAGTTGCGAAACTTGAAGACGCAGCAGGCCGTGCTGGGCCTCAACACCCGGCGGCAGCGGATGTATTTGGACAATCGGAGCGAGGGCTCTCTACGCAACACGGCGCTCGAGCAGGCGGCGGACCTGAATCCCTTCATGCAGGGCAAGGCGACCTTCGACCTGCGGCAGGTGGACCAACTGCTCATGGGCAATACGAGCGATGAGAATGCGGCGCTGCGCGGAATCGCGGCGAAGATCGTGGACCAGCAACTCGGCGCGGAGCCCGCGCCGGGCGCGATCGATGTGACGATGCCGGAGCGCGGCAGCGTGGTGACTTTTACCCGGAGCCTGCAGGTCGATGGGGGCGCGCCGTTGGAGCTGATCCAAAGGATGCTGACCGTCGTGATGCCTTGCAGGCCGTCGAGGCTCACGAGCGCGTCATTGTGGCTGATCTCCAGGCTGCCGGACATGGTGTCGAGCGCGCGCAGGCCCGC
>JAZKEV010000638.1:0-882 GCA_040386765.1 Verrucomicrobiota bacterium
GCACGCGCAAAGGCACGCGGCCGTCCTTCAACGACGCCGCCAAGCCCGATCTCGCGATCCCGCTTTACGAAGCCTTCAACCGCTTCGCCACCGCCGCGCTCGGCCGCCCCGTTGCCACAGGCCGCTTCGCCGCGGCAATGGAAGTCTCCCTCGTGAACGACGGCCCCGTCACGATCGTCATCGACACAAAGACCCGCGAGTAAGGTAGGCCGCGTTGTCCCAAACGCTGTTTGGGAAATTGTGCGAAGCACTGCCTTATTGTAGCGGTGGTCTATGACCGCCGATTGCGTACGGAGGCGTTATCCCGTTCGTCGGCGGTCATAGACCGCCGCTACAATAGGATCTCTTCCTCTGCCTGCCTCCGTATCACATCACCCTCTCCTCACCTCACTACAGGGGCACGCTCTCAAGCATACTCTTCCGCAATCTTCTTCAGCGTCCGCACATTCCGTGCGGTGGCATTCACGGCCTTCATCAGTTTCTCCAGCTTCGGCCACGCCATACTCACTTCGCTGATCTTGCCGTGGCAGAGCCAGTAGACCTCGCGACCGTGAATGTGAAACGCCTCGACGTCGCTGCCAAGTCCACCGACCGCCTTCTTGAGCGCCGCGTCCGGCTCCTCCCGTAGCAGGTAAATCCACAGCGAATCCTCCGCGCTCACTTTGGGAAACGCGCGGTGCTTCGCGATCGCGCCGACCTCCGCGAGCGTGCGCACGCAGGCTGGCGCGGGAAAGCCGAGCGCTTTCGCCAGGTGCTGCTCGATCTTCTTTTCGAGCGCAGGCGTCGCACCCATGGGCGTATCGAAAATCACATTACCGCTCGCGATGTATGTCTCGACGTGGGTGAGCCCGAGCGCCTCGAACTGCTTCCGGAGCTCGGCCA
>JAZKEV010000638.1:892-15509 GCA_040386765.1 Verrucomicrobiota bacterium
CCACGCGATGCCCTCCCGTGTTGATCCCCCGAAGAAAAGCGACCGTGCGTGGCATGGCGTTTCGTGTCGGCGAACCACCCTGCACCGTCAAACCTCAAAATATTCCGACACTCCTCCTGACCTGAATTGAGCACACAGAGGAGGCACAGAGCGGGGTAAGCGCAGTGAGGTGCTTCACCTAGGCTACACCTCCGTGACCTCTGTGAGTCCTCCGTGCTCTGTGAGTCTCAAATCCTGATCCTCTTCATCCACCTGGCCCATTCCCCTCCGTCCTCGACGGGGACCAACCCCTTCGCATCATCGTCCTCATGCCGTCCTGCCTGCCGCTGCCGTCCGGTCTTCTCGGTCTCACGCTCGCCTTTCTCTTCGTTCCTTTCGCCACTCTCGCCGCCGCCGAAGACCCCAATCTCGCCTTCTTCCGCGAGCTCGCCGCGACGCGCAATTACACCCTCGGCCGTCCCGTCTCGCCCAAGCTCACGCCCGACGGAAAGCACGCAATTTTCCTGCGCTCGCTCCCGCGCGATCCCACGCTCCTCCTTTTCGAACTTGAACTTACCACCGGCCGCGAACGCGAATTGCTCACGCCCGCCCAACTGCTCGGCGGCGCCGACGAGCAGCTCAGCGCCGAGGAGAAGGCTCGCCGCGAGCGGCAGCGGCAGAGCTTGAAGGGCTTCACTGCGTTCCAGATGTCGCGCGATGGCACGCGGCTTCTCGTTACGCTTTCCGGCAAGCTTTACCTCGTCCAGCGCGCCGATCTGCGCATCACGGAACTGCCGGGCTCCGGCTGGATCGATCCGCGTTTCTCGCCCGACGGCACCGCGGTCGCCGCCGCCGGTTCCGATCGCGAGCTGCACGTCATAGATCTCATCGCCACGCCGCCGGTCGCACGCGCTGTGACGGTCGGTGCCACACCCACGCTGGCGCACGGCACCGCGGAATTTGTCGCGCAGGAGGAGATGAGCCGCAACGAGGGTTACTGGTGGTCGCCCGATTCGCAGACCCTGCTCTGCCAGGAGACCGATGAGTCGCAGGTCGAGGTCCGCTACATCGCCGACCCGCTGCATCCCGAGATCGCGCCGACGAAGTTTTTTTACCCGCGCGCCGGCACGCCCAATGCCATCGTCCGCCTCCATCTCGTCGCCCGCAGCGGCGCAGGCCAGCCGCGCGCCATCACGTGGGATCACGCCGCATTTCCCTATCTCGCGCGCGTCGTCTGGCCGGCCAATGGCCCACTCACGCTCCTCGTCCAGAACCGCGAGCAGACCGAGCAGCGCCTGCTCGCCGTCGATCCCCTCACCGGCGCCACGCGCGAGCTTCTGCGCGAAACGGATGCGGCGTGGCTCAATCTCGATGACAACGGCGCCGGCTCCTCCGGCGAGCGCCGCCCGCCCTTCTGGTTCAAGAACGGCTCGCACTTCATCTGGACCACCGAGCGCCGCGGCGCGTGGCAGGTCGAGTTGCGCGATGCCACCGGCAAGCTCGTCCGCGAGCTCACGCCGCCGACCTTCAACTATCGCGGCTGGATCGGCCTCGATGAGGAGGGCCATGGTTTCTACGTCCGTGGCGGCGAGGATCCACGCGAGATCCACGTGTGGAAATTTCCGCTCGCTGGTGGCGCGGGCGTGCGCCTCACCCGCGACCGGGGGCTGCACAATGCCGCCTTCGCCGCGTCGTCCCGCCTGCTCTCCCGCACCACCGACAACTTCGACGGCACGTATCGCAGCGAGATCCTCTCCGCCGACGATGCGCGCGTGGTCGCCACCCTGCCATCGCTCGCCGAGTCACCCACGCGCTGGCCGCGCACCGAGCTGACGCGTACTGCGGGCGCGCGGGCGTTCGATGCGGCGCTGACGCGGCCGCACGCCTTTACCGCGGGAAAAAAATATCCCGTCATTCTCGTCGTTTACGCGGGTCCCACCAGCAAGCGCGTGGTCGCCGATGCCCGCAGTTTCCTCACCGATCAGTGGATGGCCGACCAGGGCTACATCGTCGTCCGCCTCGATGGCCGCGGCACGCCGGGGCGAGGCCGCGAGTGGGAGCGCGCCGTGAAAGGCAACCTCATCGACATCGCGCTCGAGGATCAGGTCGCGGGCCTCCAGGCCCTCGCCCGGCAGCACCCCGAGCTCGACCTCACGCGCGTGGGTGTGAGCGGCTGGTCCTTCGGCGGCTACTTCGCCGCGATGGCCGCCGCGCGCCACCCGGATATTTTTCGCGCCGGTGTCGCAGGAGCACCCGTGGTCACGTGGGAAAACTACGACACGCACTACACCGAGCGCTACCTCGGCCTGCCACAAACCGCGCCCGAAGCGTATCGCTTGAGCAACGTCACCACCTACGCCGCCCAGCTCACGCGCCCGCTTCTCCTTATCCACGGGCTCACCGACGATAACGTGTACTTCCAGCACACGCTCCAGCTCGCCGACGCTCTCTACCGCGCCGGTAAGCCCTACGAACTCCTCCCTATGCTCGGCACCCATATGGTGAGCGACCCGCTGATCCGTTTACGGCAGCAGACGCGGATCATGGACTTCTTCGCGCGGGAAGTGAAGCACGCCTCGGATAAATAGGCTCCGATTGTAGCCCGCCCCGTGGGGGGCGGGAAGGAAGTCCTCCGCCGTTCCATCCCTGCCCTCCCGGGCAGGGCCATTCAAACAGCCCAACGCGCCCTCTCGGTCTGCCTGTAGCCCGCCGCGTGAGCGGCGGGACGGAAGTTCTTTTGCGCCCGAGCCCTGCGCTCACGCGCAGGGCTACCAGCCAGCTTCCCTCCCCAACCTGAGTCCGATGCCTGGATCTAGACTCTAAGCTCTTAGCTCCAGGCTCTCAACTGCCCGCCTACCTCTCTCAAGCCTCGACGCCGAGCTTCTCCAGCACGCGCTGCAAGTCCTCGTTGCCGCGGTATTCGATCACGATCTTCCCCTTTTTCGGAGTGTGGAAGAGCGCGACGCGCGCGCCGAGGTGCGAGGTGAGCTTGCGCTCGATGCCTGTAACCGTCGCCGCATCCTTGGAATTCAGTCCCGGCTTCGCCGCGCGCGCGGCGCCACCGGCACCGGCGGCGGGCGCGCCGGCCTTGGCCGTTTGCGCGAGCTTCTCGGTTGCGCGCACGCTCAGGCCTTCTTCGATCACGCGACGCGCGATCAGCGAGCGTTGGGGTGCGTCTTCGAGGCCGAGCAGCACTTTGGCGTGGCCTACGCTGAGCAGCCCTTTGCCAAGATAGCCCTGCAGCTCGCCGTCGAGCGAGAGGAGTCGGAGCGAATTTGCCACCGAGGCGCGGCCTTTGACGACTCGCTCTGCGGCGCTTTCCTGCGTGAGGTCGAAATCGCGGATGAGGCTCGCATAGCCGTGCGCTTCTTCGATCGGGTTGAGCCCTTCGCGCTGCAGATTCTCGATCAGGCCCAGCGCAGCCGACGAAGTGTCGCTCGCCTCCACGATCTTTGCCGGGATCGCCTTGATCTTGAGGAGCTGGAAGGCGCGCCAGCGGCGCTCGCCGGCGATCAGCTGAAACTTGTCGCCCGTCTTTCGCACCACGATCGGCTGCAACAGGCCTTCGGAGCGGATGCTCTCCGCCAGCTCGTTCAACTGGTCGGGGGTGATCTCTTTGCGCGCCTGATAGGGGCTCGGCTCGATCTGGCTGACCGCGATCTCCTGATAACCGGGTGCGCCGGTAGGAGCAGCGGGGGCCGGCGCCGCGGTGGGAGCGGCGTCCTTGGCGGCGGTGGGGGCGGCCGGCGCGGGGGCGGAAGCGGGTTTGGCGGCGGCGATGAGGCCGCCGAGGCCGCGACCGAGCGCGGGACGGGATTTGGGTGCTGCCGACATGTGCTATTTGGCTCCTGGGATAAAAAGCGTCTGGCCCACGTTGATGCGGGAGGGGTCTGAAATCTTGTTGGCGTTGATGATATCCTGCGTCTTCGCGCCCGTCTTCTTCGCGATGTCAGCGAGCGTATCGCCCTTCTGCACGGTGTAGGCGACGCCCTCTTTCGGATAATCTTCCTTGAAGGTCGTCTGCACGGTCGGCCGCGTCGCCTGGCCTTTGGCAATCGCCTCGAGCGCCGCGTTGGTCTGCTTGGCGACCTTCTCCAGCTGCACGGTCATCTGCTGCAGCGCGTCTTTCTTCGCCGCGTCGCTGGATTTGTTCGCCGCGCTCTTCGCCTCGGCGATCGCTTCGTTCAACTGCGCGGGGGTGACGTAGGACTTATCCGCTTTCTGCCGCAATTCGGCATTCTCGCGCTCCAGTTGCTCGAGCCGCAGCATCAGCGATTCCACGCGCTGGGTCAGCCCGCGCACATCCTCGCGCAGGTTGGCGAGTTCCACTTGCGGGTTTTGGACCTGCCCCCAGGCAGTGGCGGCGAACAGCCCGCCCACGAACAGACTTTTCCACATGAGGGCGGAGCTTGCAAAAACGGTTCCCGAAAACAAGCGGCATGTGGCACCGCGCGCGTCGAACGGCGGAATTAATGCCGCCGTTACGCCGCGGCCGGCGTGTGCTTGGTGCGGGATCGCGCGTCGTCCACCCCTCGTGCACTTACCTAAAGGCCTACCCACGCTTCACCTCGCGTGGCCCTGTCACCAGTTCGGGCATCGGGCGCGACGCCAGCAGCGTGCCCGCCGCCACCGGGAATCCGCGCAGAAATTCTCCCGCCGCCAGCATCCGCCCGCCGGGCCGTTGCAGTTTTCGCAACCGCAGCACGTCCGCGCCGGTTGCCCCGGTCGCGACCAGCAGTCCGTCCGTATCCGCGCCCAGCACTTCGCCAGGGGATTTTCCTTCGGCTACCGCCAGCTCCCCCACATCGGCGAGCCCCAGCTTTACCAGCTGGCCGCCGATCTCAACCGAGCAGCTCGGCCAGGGGAAGAGGCCATTGATCCGCGCCGCCAGCACGCTCGCGGGCGCCGTAAAATCCAGCACGCCGTCGCCCTTCTCGAGCTTCCGGCAATGCGTCGAGGCCGCGTCGTCCTGTTCGCGAAACGTGATCGTCCCGGCCACGAGCGCCTGCAAGCCTCGCGCCACGAGCGGCACGCAGCCCTGCGCGAGCTCGGCCTCGACTTCCAGCGCGGTATCCAGCCGGTTAATCGCCACGCGCTCGACATCCACGATCGGTCCCGCATCGAGCCGGCGTACGATGCGCATCAGCGTCACGCCTGTCTCGCGGTCGCCGCTCGCGACGGCGGTCTGGATCGGCGAGGCGCCGCGATATTTCGGCAGGATGGAGGTATGGAGATTCAGCATCCCATGCGGCAGGGTTGCGATAAACTCGTCCTTCAAGATGTGCCCGTAGGCCATCACCAGCCCGAGATCCGCGCCCAGGCCCGCGAGCTGTTGCCGCACGTCCTCGGTCAATTTCTCCGGCTGCCACACCGGGATATTCCGCTCGCCGGCCCAGACTTTGATTGCGTTGGCCTGCACCTTTTGCCCGCGCCCGACCGGCCGGTCCGGCTGGGTGTAAACGCCGATCACCTGCGCAAGCCCGGCGCCGTCGCCCGCGATCCACTGCAGCAGCGGCAACGCGATCGCGTCGGAACCCAGGAAGACTATGCGCAGCGGCGAACTCATCGGGTGAAACATATCTTTCTAAAATAGCGTGCCCCCGCTTCAACCTGAATTCCGCCGCGACCCTCTCGCCGCTCCGCTTTTTCCGAAGGCGCCCATTGTCCGGATGGCGCTCGCGGGAGGGTGATGGCTTGGCCACGGCGCTGCGCTCGTCGCCATGACAGGAGGTGAACAGGGGAGGACGAGGTGGGAGCGCTGAGTCGTGGGAACCTTGGATTGCGAACAGTCGCGCGGGCGCCCGTCCCTACCTATGCGCGCTGCCCACCGTCCTCGTCAGCCCCGGCGGCAGGATCGCCCGGCGCCACAACGGCATGATCGAGCAAAACCCCGCCTTCCTCGAGGCCATGGGCAACACCCACCAGCCCGTGACCGCAGCGCGCGCCGCGATGGCTAAAACGGACTGACACACGAATGTTGCCTAGTATAGTATTAAGGTGACGACGGCCGGCCGGACCCGCGATCAAACCGCGATCGCAGTGAGTGGCAATCGCCTGCCCCACGTAATTTTGCGAAATAATATTTCAATGTAAGCCGAGAGGATACTCGCGTTTCTTCGTCGTCACACACGAGAGGAATTCATGGCGGCAAAGCTCGAGGAATTTCGCTTTTACTCGATAGCTGGCGCAGCGCTTGCAAGGTACGCGCGCCATGAGCCCATTCAATAAATTCTTCCTACCGCTGATGCTGGTGGTAGTCGCCACAACACAGACCCAAGCACAGACCACTCTCCTGGCTGGCTGGGATTTCCAAACGACCGCGAACGGTGGCACAGCCGCGGCAGCCGCGCCCGGCAGCCCTTTGACCTATTCCGCCAATGTAGGTGCACAGGCGGGAACCGCTAGAATTTTCCTGAATGGCACGAACGGCTCCTCCACTTGGACCAGCCTGGCTTCCAACCCGCAGGTGACGAGCTTTGGCGGCTCAAACCTAAACACGTCGGGCACTACTCTTTCCACCACCACCTCGGGGGCCGCCTCCCTCGCCATAGCCAATTCCAGCGCCAATGGACAAGCGATGACGTTCGTGTTTTCGATGACCGGCTTTTCCAACCTCTCGCTTAGCTACGCCACCCAAAGAACGAGCACAGGCTTCACTGGCAATCAATGGGCTTACAGCGTCGACGGCGTAAACTTCACAAACTTCGGTACGGCCATCGCCCCGGCCACAAGTTACTCGGTCATTAGTGGGGCCAGCGTGAGCCTCGCCCCGGCGGACAATGCGCTCATAAACAATGCGACCACCGTGACACTCCGCTATACCGTAACCGGTGCGAGCTCGGCCGCGGGTAACAATCGTCTGGATAACTTTCAGCTCAACGCGACCGCCATCCCGGAACCCTCCACCTATGCCGCCATCTTCGGCGGGGTGGCGCTCATCGGCGGTATGATCCATCGTCGCCGTCAGCGGAAAACTGCACGCGCCGCCGGCACGGCCTAACAGGGGACAAACGATAGGACCGGCGCAGGTCTACTGCGCCGGCACCCAATCGCGGATCAGCTTCGCCAGCATCGCTACCTCCGGCGGTTTCACCAAGTAGTCCGTCGCGCCAAGCTCGCGGGCCCGATCCAGATCCCGCTGCAGATCGGAGCCCGAGAGCACGACGATCGGCAGGTTTTTGAGAGCGTGCTGAGCGCGCGCCCAGCTGAGCACTTCGAAGCCATCGCGGCGCGGCATCTTGAGATCCAGAAAGATCAGGCACGGCTTCACGCCGGATAGCCCCTCGCCCTTGATCGCGCTCGCGCGCAGAAAGCTGACCAACTCCTCGCCGTTGCTGAAGGTCACGACGGGGTGCTTCACGCCCGCCTTGTCCAGCCGACGGCGCAGCAGGAAGAGGTCATTGAGGTCGTCATCCGCGACCAGGATCGGGCTCAGCGAAGAGGTGGGATTCATGCGCTCAGGGGCGGGAGGAACTGGCGGCTATAGTCGCGCCCGGGCGAGAAGCTCGGCGCTGGTGAGATTCTTCGCGCTGGCCACGCGTTGGAGCGTATCCAGCGTTATCATACGTTTCCCGCGCTCGATCTCGCCGACGTAGGTGAGGCTGAGGCCGGACTCAAAGGCGAGTTCCTGCTGGGTGAGTTGACGGGCTTTCCGTTCGGTCCGAAGCGTGGAGCCGAACTGACGTTGGAGTTTTGCAGCGGAATCAGGCACGTGGGAGGTGGAATAGACAGGAGCGCCGCGTGTCGCGGGCCGAAGCCCACGCCGCGCAACGGTACACCAGCGTCAACCGGGCGGGCTTGGCCCCGCGGAACCTGTTTTAGCTGGAGCCCTATCTTACGGAGATGGACCGCCGCAGTCTGCCAATTTTAGTTATCATTTCGGGAGGGATGCGTAGCCAATGGTATCAATCCAAAGGGGCCTTCGCCCGGTTCCGGTCCATTCAGGCGAGGTCGGGAGTTGTTCAGGCGTCGTGGGAAACTTCGGAATCCACAAACGGGAGTTCTCCTATAGGGCGGGACCGTCGGACAAGGTAAGCTCGAAGGCACCAACTACTCCATGAATTCCACGCTTCAGCCCTTGATCATTGCCGTAGACGACGAGGCCGATGACATCTTCTTTCTGCGGCACGTGCTGCAGAAGGTCGGTATCGACCACGAATTCCAATCGTATGCCAACGGTGAGGCCGCGATCGTCGCGCTCTCCGCCCTCGCCAGCGGCGACATGCCGGGGAATTTCCCCCTCGTCTGCTTCCTCGACATCAAGATGGTCGGCCTCTCCGGGTTCGATATTTTGAAGTGGATCCGCAACCAAAAGGGCCTGGATGCCCTCCCGGTCATCATGTATTCCTCGTCCGATCATCCGCAGGATGTGGACCTCGCCCGTGAACACGGCGCCCAAGGCTACGTGAAAAAGTATCCGTCCGCCTCCGCCATGGCCACCCTCTTGGAGGAAGCGCGCGACTTCGCCGCCATCATGCCGCCGAAGAAAACGTTTCTCCAGTGGCACTATCGCTTTGTCGACGCCAGCGACGCTGTGCCGGCGAAGTAAGGCAAGGGACAGGATATGGGTGAAAGCGTGGTGCCCTCACCGCGCGAGGAGAGGCATATGCGCGCCATAGCCTGCGCGGTCCACGCACCGCGCCTCCCTCGCACGAGTTCCTTGCGGACGTCGCGTGAGCCTCCTGCGCTCACGCGCAGGGCTATGCACCCCCACCAAGCCGGCGCACTTTAGCACGCGAACGATACCTCTTCGTACGAAGCGGGATTGTTATTTATCGATAGGAGCCAGCGCGCAGACGTTAGGGCGCAGCGGACATGAAAGCCGAAGCCGACGGTTTGCCGCGCGACGGCTCACCGGGGATGGTTCGCCCCTACCCGATGACTATTTGCCGCACCGTTTTTAGGAGGAGCGGAGCTGTCGCGGTCTTCGAGGATGCGAGAGGGCGGGTTAAACTTCGCCCTACTTACTTCCGCCCTTACTTTCCGCTGCGGGCACTCGCCGCTTTTTTCCGGCGCGGTGCGCTGGCGCCCTTGCGTGTGCTCGCGGAGCGCGTGCGGGAGGCTGCGGCTTTTCGTTTGTGAGGAGTGCGTGCGGCGGCAGCGGTGGAGCGGCGCGAGGTGCCCGCTACTTTCTCCTGTTTCCGTTCG
The DNA here is from genome assembly GCA_040386765.1 of Verrucomicrobiota bacterium. Lineage (GTDB taxonomy): Bacteria > Verrucomicrobiota > Verrucomicrobiia > Opitutales > Opitutaceae > ER46. The sequence goes on from JAZKEV010000638.1 coordinate 10,019, forward strand.
CCCACTTTGCGCGTGGCGGAGTTGTCGCCGGGCCAGATCGCCTCGCTCGCGCCCGCGGCTCGACCCATCGCGTCGCGTTTGCGCGAGCGGCCGTCCGTCTGATTGGGGCGGGAGACCTGGCGCAGCGTGGTGCCGCTGAAGGCGGGGTTGGAGCTCATCGCCACGTCGCCGAGCGACACGATGCCCACAAGCCGCTTCTGCCGGTTCAGCACCGGCAGCCGGCGAATCTCATGCTCCTGCATCACGCGCGTCGCGTCTTCGACGGCTTGATCCGCAAAAATATAGACGATGCTTGGGGTCATCACTTCCTGCACCAAGGTGGTGTTGGGATCGCGGCCTTTCGCCACCGCACGCACGGCGAGGTCGCGATCGGTCACGATTCCGGCGAGGCGATCGTCCTCACCGCACACCGGCAGCGCGCCGACATCGAGTTCCACCATCAAGCCCGCTGCTTCGACCAAATTGTTATCGGGGCTCACGCAACGCGCATGAGCGGTCATGATTTCGTGTACTTTCATAGGCCCAATTTACCCGTGGATGCGGAGTTACGCCATCGGGCGACAGCGGAAATTTCCGTGGGAGGCCGGCTCTCCCCTGTGCGGTATTTCCCGATACAACGAGGTGGGCATCGCCGGATTACCACCCTTGCCGCAACGTGATAGGGTTCCCGCTGTCGGTAAACCCCCAAGCCGGTCCCCAATCCACATTATGAAGACCATCGTTGGCATCCTCCTCATCGTCGCAGGCGTCCTGGTATTTTTCCAGGGCCTCAACCGCAAAGACTCCCTCGCGGGCCAGGCCGCCACGGCGGGAACCAAAATCGCCAATGCCGTCGACGGCGGTGCGCGCACGCCCCAGCATGTCGGCTACATGGTGGCCGGCGGTGTGCTCACCCTCATCGGCATCGGCGTGATCGCGCGTCGTTCGCCACGCGTCGGCTGAGCCGGTAAAACGTTCCCCAAATAATAGTTTCCCATCCCATGATGGCCGTCGTTCGCGACGGCCATTTTACGTTTCAGGTAGGGCGGACGCAGAGGACCCGTGAATGACACGAATGAGACGAATACGGAAATCCCATACCTCTCGTTCGCACAATTCGTGGGCGGTTTTAGAACCCAGCAAAGAGCCCACGAAACACACCCAACACACGAAAGCAGAATTCCGTCTTTCGCCGCGCGGTACGCCTGCGAAAATCTAGAGGGTTACGACCGCGGAAAGCGCGACCGCGGGGACGGGCCGCCCCGCCCCACCCTCAGGCAGCGTTACGGCACGCTCCGGATTTCCGCTGGGCCCACGACTTCCGGCGAAAGATTCTGCGCCGTGTTGATAAGGCCGATGTGCGAGAAGGCCTGCGGAAAGTTTCCGACGAGGCGCCGGGCTTTCGGGTCGTATTCCTCGGCGAGCAGGCCGAGGTCCGTGCGCATCGAAAGCAGTTTATTGAAAAGGCCGCGCGCCTCGTCGCTCTGACCCATAAGGTGCAGACAGTCGACGAGCCAGAAAGAGCACGGCAGAAACGCGCCCTCGCCCGGAGGCAGGCCATCCACCGTGGCCGACTCCGTCGGATGGTAGCGGTACACGAGGCCGCCGAAGACGAGATTGCGCCGGATCGCCTGCACGGTGCCGATTACGCGCGGATCGCTCGCGGGAAGGAAGCCTACGAGCGGGATCATCAGACAGCTCGCATCGAGTTGGTCGGTATCGTACGCCTGCGTAAACGTGTTGAGCTTCGCGTTGAAGCCCTTTGCGCACACGTCGTCAAAGATCTCCTGGCGCAGCGCGCGCCACTTATCGACGTCGCCGGGAAGATTGAATTCTTCCACCGCACGCACGGCGCGGTCGACCGCCACCCACGCCATCACCTTCGAGTGCGTGAAGTGCCGGCGCGGCCCGCGGATTTCCCAGATGCCTTCGTCGGGCTTCATCCAGTTTTTCTCCACGAAATCGACGAGATGCCGTTGCAGATGCCACGAATTCGCTCCCGTGCGAATGCCCACGCGCCGCGCGAGATGCATCGCATCCATGATCTCGCCGTACACATCGAGCTGGAATTGCTCGGCGGCGGCATTGCCCACGCGCACGGGCTTCGAACCTTCGTAGCCCGAGAGATGCTTCACTTCAAACTCCAGCAAACCGCGTTCGCCGGCGGCGCCGTACATGATCTGCAGTTGCGCGGGATCGCCCGCCACCGCGCGCAGGAGCCACTCGCTCCACGCCTTGGCCTCCTCGGTGTAGCCCGCCTCCATCAACGAGTAGAGGGTGAAGGTCGCGTCGCGCAGCCAGCAGTAGCGATAGTCCCAGTTGCGCACGCCACCGATTTGCTCGGGCAGCGAGGTCGTCGCGGCCGCCACGATGCCGCCCGTGGGCGCATACGTCAGAGCCTTCAGCGTCAGCAACGAACGCATCACGGCATCGCGCCACTCGCCCCGGTAGGTGCACCGCGCGCACCACTCACGCCAATAAAGCTCCGTGTGCTCGAGGGCGCGGAGCGGATCCACCGCCTCGGCGGGCTTCTCGTGCGACTGGTGCCAGTTGAGCACGAAACTGAAGCGCTGGCCCTCCTGCACGGCGAAGTCCGCCACCGTCGAAAGCCCCTCGCCGTGCGTCGGCACATCGCTGCGCAGGTTCAGTCCATCCGGCCCGGCGACGATATTGATGCCCTCGGCATCGCGCCACACCCATGGCACCGTCCGCCCGTAGTCGAAGCGCACGATCATCTTCATCGACATGTCGACGGTGCCCTTCACGCCCTCCACGATGCGCACGACTTCGCGAAACTTCGCGTGCGGCGGCATGAAGTCGATCAACCGCACCGTGCCCGTCGGCGTCTCGAAGTCCGTTTCGAGGATGAGCGTGTCGGTCCGGTAGCGTTGCTTGCCCATGCCAAATTCGGGGTCGGTCGGCGCGATGCGCCAGCAGCCGTTTTTCTCCTCGCCGAGCAGGGCGGCCATGCAGGCGTTGGAGTCGAACCGCGGCAGGCAAAGCCAGTCGATCGAGCCGTTACGACCTACGATCGCGCAGGTCCGCATATTGCCAATGAACCCGTATTCTTCGATTTTCATCGCGATGCGTGATTGTGGCGCACCGGCGGGGAAAGTTTCCGAAATTCTTTATCCAACCGCTCTTGACAGGTCTCTCGATCTCCCAATTCGCCGTTCCGCGGCGCAAAACACCATCCTTAACCCTGCCAGCTCTGCCCGGGGAACCGGTGCCGGCCGACCACATCGTCGGCGTCGACGTCAAGGAGCGAGCTCACGGCGGCGAGCTTTCGCACCACATCGCCCGCAACGCCATTCAGGATCGTCGGCGTCAGGCCCAGCGGTTGCAGGTAAGTCGATTCCGGCATCGGCGGGCGCCCCGCGATGGTCGGCGAGCACACGGCCGAGCGCACCCACTTCGCGGAAAAGAGGAGCGAAGCCATTTTCAGGTGCGAGGCGGAGCTGCGCGGCGTGTATTGCCAGCGCACGGGCTCGGACATCGTGGAAGGAAATTCCCAATGCTTCAGCAGCGCGGCGCCCGTCTCGGCCTGCGTGAAGCCCAGAGCCGCCCGCTCGCTCTCCACCGCCTCGCGCGGAAACCGGCCCTGGCAGAAACTCAGCTTCCGCTCACCGCGTAGCGACCACTCGTCGAGCGCCACCATGCCCACGCAGTGCAGCAGCCCGATGGTGTAGGCCACATTTCGATCCTGCTGGGTGCGCTCGGCCAGTAGTTCGGCCGCAAGGGCGCAGGTGACGGACATCTTCCACAATTCGTCCGCCTCGATGCCGTAGATTTCCAGCGGCCGCACGAGCACCTGCGACGCCACCGCATAGGAGACGAGCTCGTAGATCTGCTCGTAGCCCACCCGAATCACGGCCTCGTCCACCGTCGTGCAGCGCACGCCTTTGCTGAAATAGGCGCTATTCGCCACCTGGAGCACGCGCGCCGCGATGCCCGGATCCAGCCGCACCAGCGCGACGATCTCGTGCATCGCGGAATTTCCATCGCGCAGCATTATTTTCAGCCGCGGCAGTACCTTCGGGGCGGAAGGCAGGTGCTTCACCTCCCGGACGATATCGTCGGGGGTCAGGGTGCTGACGGGCATGGAAGCGTCGGCAATCATCGGGGAAGCACCCTATATATCGGACGAAGTTAGCCCGACTTTCGTAAAAAATTAACAGCGCGCCCATGCGGCCACCCGAAATGGGCGCGCTATCGCTTGCTGCGAGCGCAACGCCTCCGCTGCGATCGACCATGCCGTCGTGTTGGCGCAAATGAGTTACAGCTTCCGCTGTGTCAGGGTTACTCTACGATATTCGCTTTTCTTCGCCCATCCGGGGTCACCCGTAGTTTCATCTCGTGAAACCCCCATAGGTCGTCCCTCCAGCGGAGAAATCCCTCATTCCCGAGTCGGGTGTGCCGATGATTGTGATTCTACCTACCACCGCATGATTCGCGTCCTCCACGCCGAAGACGACCCGCAGATCGCCGACATGGTGCGACTTTACTTCGCCTATGTGGGAGGAGCGTGGACGGTCGATCACGTCGGAACGGGCCGGCTCTGCCTCCAAGCCATGGAGCGCAATCGCTACGACGTGCTGCTGCTCGACCTGATGATGCCCGATCTCGACGGGCTGCAGGTGCTCGGCGAGCTCACCTCGCGCGGCGACCCCACGCCGGTCATCATGGTGAGTGCCCAGGGGCAGCATGACCTCGCAGTCCGCGCGTTGCGCGCGGGGGCGGTGGATTGCATCGATAAAAACTCGCCCGATTTCCGCCGCATCCACGAGATCGTGGAGCGCGTCCACGCCCGGCAGCGCCCGCGGCCCGCCTCCCCTGCGACTCCGCCGGCGCGCCGCCATCGCGTGCTCTTCGTGGAGCCCAACGCCGCGGAGCGCTCCGCGGTCGCACTCTTCTTCACCGCCAGCGCACGACGCCTGGAGCTGTTTGCGGAGAGCCCCTCCGCCTTTGAGGCCTTGCTCGGCGGCACGTTCGAATTCGACGCCGTCGTGCTCGGGCCGTCGCTCGACACCGTCGCGATGTTCGACGCCTTGCGCCACCTGCGCGCGCGCCGCGAAGATCTCCCCGTGATCGTGATCTCCCCGCACGACCACGCCGAGACCACCATCGCTGCGTTCAAGCTCGGCGCGCACGATTATCTCCTCCGCGGGCCCGACACGCTCGGCGAGCTCGTCTTCTCGCTCAACCACGCCTTGAAACGCGCCGACACCGAGCGCCTCAACACCCGGCTCACGCAGGAGCTCGCCACGCTCAACCACTCCCTCGCCGCCCAAGTCGCCGCCCGCACCGCGGAGCTCGAGCAGGAGGTCGGCGTCCGCCGCGCCGCCGAGCAGCGCGCCGAAGAACAGGCCGCGCGCCTTCACTCCCTTTCCAAGCGCCTGCTCCGCGTACAGGAGGACGAGCGCCGCTCTCTCGCACAGGAGTTGCACGATCAAATCGGGCAGTTGCTGACCGGCCTCCGGTTTCAACTCGAGGCCGCGCGCGTCGCGGCACC
>JAZKEV010000638.1:15519-28318 GCA_040386765.1 Verrucomicrobiota bacterium
AGTTCCCCAACCTGTTCCTGCTCTACGGCCCAGGCACCAACCTGGCCCACGGCGGCTCGATCATCTTCAACGCCGAGTGCCAGGTCCGGTACGTGATGGGCTGCCTCGGGTTGCTGGCCGACGCCGGTCCCGGTGCCGCCCTCGAGGTGACGACCGAGCTGCTCCGCAGCGTGCGCGAGCTTACGCTTCAACTCCGCCCCCGCATGCTCGATGACCTCGGGCTCCAGCCGGCGCTCGAGTGGCAGCTCCAGCTTTTCCGCAGCCAGACCGGCATCGGCGTCGAGCTCGATCTTGCCCTACCTCCGGCGCGGCTAGATACGGAGCTGGAAACGACTGTCTTTCGAATGGTGCAGGAAGCCCTCACGAATGTCGCCCGTCACTCGGGCGCGACCGCAGCCGTCGTCACCGTCACGACTGACGACCACTCACTCCAGGTCGAGGTCGCCGACCGCGGTTGCGGCTTCGATGCCGCCACCGCCCTCGCCCGCCGCGATTCGCTCGGCCTCGCCGGCCTCGCCGAGCGCGTGCAGCTTGCGGGCGGCCACCTGGAAATCGTCTCCCAGCCCGGTCGCGGCACGCGCCTCCACGCGGAGTTTACGCTCGCCGGTCGCAGTGAAAGTTCGAAGGCGCCCCCCGCCTCTTCGCCCGCCGACGCGCCGCCGATCACGGCCCGGACCACCAGTCCGTTTGCCATGCCCGCGGGCGGCACCCTGCCCGGCTCACTCCACGTTCCGGTTTCTCTCGCATGACCACCGTTCTCATCGCCGACGATCACGAGATCGTGCGCCGCGGCATCCGCGGCATCCTGGAGAACGAGGGCTCCTGCCGCGTCCTCGCCGAGGCCTCGGACGGCCTTTCGGCCGCGCAACTTGTCGAGAAACACAAGCCTCAGGTGCTCGTGCTCGACCTCAATATGCCCCGGCTCCACGGCATCGAAGTGCTCCGCCAGACGCGCCAGACCAGCCCGCACACCCGCGTCATCGTCCTCTCGATGCACAACGACGAGCCCTACGTCATCGAGGCGCTCCGCGCCGGTGCGATGGCATATCTCCTCAAGGGCTCCGAATCACAGGAGATCCTCCAAGCCCTGCGTGAAGTCCTTGCCGGCCGCCGCTTCCTGAGCGCCACGCTTTCCGAATGGGCCATCAACGCTCTCGCCGCCAAGCCCGCCGACGATTCCGATCCGCTGCAGTCGCTCACGCAACGGGAGCGGATGGTCGTGCAGCTTGCCGCTGAAGGCCACAATAACGCCGAAATCGCGGAAAAGCTCTTCATCAGCCCCCGCACTGCCGAGACCCACCGCACCAACCTCATGCGGAAACTCGCCCTCCAGACCCAAACAGATCTGGTGCGCTTCTCGATTCGCAAAGGCTTGATCCAGCCGTAGTCACCGCATTTCTCGCACCGAGAAATATCTCGCGCTTGTTTTCCGTATCACGGATATTTTTGTCGTCGCTGCAATCCACTTGCGGCGCAGTCTCTGTCACGGCGTGAAGCTCTCTCTCGAACGCAAAATTACCTTGGGGTTCAGCGGCGCGTTGCTCCTGCTTGCGTTCGTCTTCATGAGTGCGGCTTGGTGCGTGGGTCAGTTCAAGCAGACCACCCTCGCCATCAACCACTCGCGCGATGTCTTGAGCAGGCTTCAGGAGGTGCACATTCACGTGCTCGACATGCAATCCGCTGTCCGTGGGTTCACGATCACCGGCAATGAAGCGATGGTCACCCGCTTTGCCGCCGGCTCCACCGAGCTCGATGCCACGATAGACACCCTCCGGGAGCTGATCGGTGACAACCCACGGCAGCAGCAACGTCTCCCCCAGCTCGCCCAGCACCTCCAGCGCGCCCGCGAGATCATGCAAACCCGCATCGCCGAACGGCGCAACCGGGGCGCCGCCGTGCTGGCCGATCCACCGCCCTCCTTCGAGGGGCAGCGTTCCGTCGAAGCCGTCCGCGAGCTCATCCGCACCATGGTCGCAAACGAGCACACCCTGCTCGACGACCGCCTCGCCCGCTCCCGCGCCATCGGGGGCTTCAGCATGATGCTCATCGCCTCCGCCAGCGTGGTCGCCATTGGCCTCGGCACGATCGCGGTCCGCCGGGTCACGCGCGAAATCCGCTACCGCCGCCTCACCGAAGCGAGGCTGAAGGTCTGCCTCGCCCATATCGAGGACCTCTACAACCACGCCCCCTGCGGCTATCACTCACTCGACCCCGCGGGGCTCTTCGGCGAGATCAACGACACCATGCTCGGCTGGCTCGGCTATACGCGCGAGGAGATGGTCGGTCGGATGACATTCTCCGATATCCTCGCGCCCGAGAGCGCCGCCGCCTTTCCCGCCCGCTACGCCCGCTTCAAGGAAACGGGCTCCACCACCAACTCGGAATACACCTGGCTCCGCAAGGATGGCTCGCGGCTCATCGTCCTCCTCAACAAGACCGCCGTCTACGACTCCAACGGCGTCTACGTCGCCAGCCGCTCGACCGTCTTCGACATCTCGCAGCTCAAACGCGCCGAGGAGGAGCGCGACCGCTTCTTCACCCTTTCACGCGACCTGCTCTGCATCGCCACGGTCGAGGGCCGCTTCAAGCGGGTGAATCCCGCCTGGGAGACCGCGCTCGGCTACACACCCGAGCAGCTCCACGGGCAGCCGTTTGCCGAACTTATCCACCCCGACGACCGGGAGCGCACCGGTGAGGAGGTCGAACGTCTCGCCCGCGGGGAGGAGTCGATCGACTTCGAAAACCGCTACCGCCACGCGGATGGCACCTACCGCTGGCTCCGCTGGAACGCCCGCTCCACGCCCGACGAGAAACTCATCTACGCCTCGGCCCGCGATGTCACGGAAGCGCGGGCGTCCGACGACCGTATCCATCGTCTGAATACCGATCTCGGCCAGCGCGCCCGCCAGCTCGAAGCCGCCAACCAGGAGCTCGAGTCCTTCAGCTACTCGGTCTCGCACGATCTGCGCGCCCCGCTCCGGCATGTCGACGGGTTTGCCAGCCTCCTCAGCAAGCGCATCGGCCCCGAGGCCGACAAGGAGGCGCAGCGCTACGTGACCACCATCTCGCGCGCCGCGAAGCAGATGGGCACCCTGATCGACGACCTCCTCGCCTTCTCGCGCGTGGGCCGCACGCCGCTGCGGCTTGAGCCCATCGATCACAATGCGCTCGTCGCCGATGTGCTGGAGAACGGCCACTATCGAAGCGGCGAGCGCCAGATCGTGTGGGAGATCGGCGCACTTCCCCCTGTCCGCGCCGACCGCGCCCTGCTCCGCCAGGTCTGGGTCAACCTGATCGAAAACGCGGTGAAGTATTCCGGCAAATCGCCCGCGCCCCGGATCGCCATCGGCGGCGGCCCGAATCCGGAGGATGCCAGCGAAGCGATCTTTTTCGTGCGCGACAACGGGGTGGGATTCGATATGGCTTATGCCGACAAGCTCTTCGGCGTTTTTCAACGGTTGCACGGCCCGACCGAGTTTGAAGGCACGGGCATCGGGCTCGCCAATGTCCGACGCATTGTGGCCCGCCACAACGGGCGGACGTGGGCCGAGGGCCGCGTCGATGAGGGCGCCGTCTTTTATTTCTCAATTCCCGTCACCCTTCCACCCCCCCATGCGTAGTGCCGCGTACTCATGTCTCCTCTTCGCCCCATTCTCCTCGCCGAGGACAATCCCAACGACGTCGAGTTGACGCTGACCGCGCTCCGCGGCCTCAAGCTCACCAACGAGATCGTCGTCGTGCACGATGGCGCCGCGGTGCTCGATTTTCTGCACCTGCGCAATGCCTTCGCCGGCCGCACCACCGGCCAGCCGGTGGTGATCCTGCTCGATCTGAAGATGCCGAAAGTCGACGGCCTCGATGCCCTGCGCCAAATCCGCAGCAACCCAAAGTGGAGCATGCTGCCGATCGTCATCCTCACATCGTCGCGTGAGGAAGCGGATCTCGTGAAAGGCTACTCGCTCGGCGCGAATGGTTATGTGGTAAAGCCCGTCGATTTCGATCAATTCATGTCGGCGGTGAGCCACATCGGCGTATTTTGGGCGCTCGTCAACGAGCCGCCGCCAACACTCGTTCAGGACTAACCCGCACGTCCGCATCTCATCTTCCCTCCATGCTTCGCATCCTCCTCATCGACGACGACGAGATGCTCCGGAACGTCCTTGCGAAAACGCTCTCCTACGCCGGCCACACGGTTATCCAGGCTGCGGATGGCCAGCAGGGCGTCGAACTCTCCCGGGTGACGCCGGTGGATATCGTCATCACCGATCTCGTGATGCCCGTGAAGGAGGGCGTGGAAACCATCCTCATCCTCAAGCGTGAGAGGCCCACGCTGCCGATCATCGCCATCTCCGGCGGCGTCAGCAATTCGAAGCTCTACCTGGAGATCGCCGGCAAGATCGGCGCCCGCCGCATCGTTGCCAAGCCCTTCAGCCCCCAGGAACTCCTCCAACACGTCAACGAAGTGATGGCCGAGTCGCAGGAGAAGTAGGGTGCGGCGGTCGCGTCCTCTGTATTTGATGTGGGGCCGGATTTTTAACCCGCCCTCGATTGGAGGAGTGTCGCAGCGAAACAGGAAAGCGAAAGGGTGGCTGCGGAGCAGCAGTGGCGTCGGCAAATGGAGCGCCGCTTCCGCGTAAATCGAAAATGCGAGAGGGCGGGTTAAAACCCGCCCTACTTCAAACCACCCCTTCGGTGGGCCTTACGTCTTCGGCGCTTCCGCCGGCGCGGCGGGCGTCACGGGCGCGGTATCGCTCGAGGTCATCCCTTTCTTGCGGACGAAGTCCACGCCCGGTCCATCCGCTCGCACCTTCACTGTCTTCTGGCTCGAGGAATCCTGGCCGATGTAGTCGATCGTGGCCGACGCCATGATGGGAAGATATTTCCGCAGGTCTTTGCTCTCGTCCTCCGCACTCGCGTGGATGCTCCACAGTTCCGACGGCGGCTTGCCCTCCACCGAGGGCTTGTTTTCGCGCGCGGTGATCTTGAGGTATTTCTCGTAGATCGTCACCTGACGGATCATGTCGTCATAGCCCACAAGTTCGCTGCGTGGCGGCTCGGAGACAGCCACCGTACGGAAGCTCGTATTGCCGCGCGAGTCGACCACCGGCACCGTATCGTAACGCACGCCGCCACCCACCTGGGCATACACCGGCGTGCTCACCCGCTCCGTCTTCGAGCGCGGTTCTTCCATGCCGTAGTCGAGCTCGACGACCATGTCGGCCTTCTCGGCATTCGGCGCCTCGTAGAGTCCTTTGCCGGAGAGCGCCGTGCGCACGAAATCCGCCGCCTCTTTGTAGCGCAGACTCTCTTCACCCAGCCGCGGATCCTTGCTCTTCAACGCATAGGACTGCGTCTGAGGCGGCACCGGCTTGGAAATTGCGTCCACCTTTACCTGATACGTCGACGCCGTGTTGCATCCGGCAAGGATGAGGAGCGCAGCGGAAGAAACCGCTACGACACAAGGACGAAGGGCTTTCATGATTCGAAGAGCTTGGGGAGGCGTGGGAAGAGAGACGGAGCGGGTGGCGGATGGCGATGCGTCGATTACTGGCTGTTCTTGCCGGGCACGGCCGGAGCATCGGCGGCTTTCTTGGCCGCCGTGGGAGCGTCCTCGCCCTTCAGGCGGGCCAGCTCTTCTTCGAGCCGCGCGATCTCCGCCTCGGCGGACATCGTCTTCTCGTTGGCGTCGTCGAGCTCCTTCTTCTTTTGCAGCGCCGTGGAGCGCTCGTCGCGCAGCTTCTTCAGGCGCTCGTTGGTGTTCTCGAGCTTCTTCTTCGCATCGTTCAGCTCGAGATCGGAAATTCGGAAACCCTCCGCGATCGCCAGCTCCTCATCCATCGCGGCCTTCAACTTCGCCTCTTCGGAACGGCGCTTGGCGAGCTCCTGCTGGTAGGCGCGCTCCTGCGAGAGGCGGTCCTGCTCACGACGATCCTTGGCATCCTGCACCATGCCCACGATGCCGCCGATGAGGGCGCCTGCGCCCACGCCGGCCAGCGCACCGGCGCCGGTGCCCATGCTCGTGTTGTTGCCGACCACCGCGCCACCCACGCCGCCCAGCACGGCGCCCGTGCCGGCGCCCGTCGCGGTCTTCGACGGCGCGACCGAGGAACAGCCCGTCACACCCACAACCGCGAGCAGGGTGCCTGAGGCGATGAGATGCCGGAATACACGGTGCGGGGCAAAAATCGTTTTCTGCATAGGGGCGACAATGTTGGGCTGCCGGTGAATATTAGACTCGCTCTAGCTTAAAGCTGTTCGTTTTTTCTTCAACGCAGTATGCGATTCTCCCGGGCACTTTATCCGGTCTTTTCGTCGCGTTTGAAAATGCGAGAATTTGGAGCATAGAGTTAGCCACGGATTCGTTCGCTCAACTTCCAGTACCCTATTCCCATGATCTCACGAAACAAGGGGATTCTTTCCCTCGAGTTCCTCGTTCCGCTGCTCGGTTTCCTCTTCGCGACCATCACCGTCGAGATCTGGTACCGGACCACGGTGAATCCCAAGGCTACGGAGTATATGGTAAAGCGCCGTTTAGTAGCGGCCCAAGGCGCCGGTGGGTCCTCTCGCGAGATGCAGGAGCGCTCCCTCTACGCCGTGATCAAGGACGCCGAGCCCAAGTGGGAGATCATCTTCTGCTTCTGGGGCATGATCGTCCTCGGCTACAAGCTCGTCCACGTCACCCGTGAGCGCCGGCTCTTCAAAAACGACTTCATCCGCATCCAGCCCGGCGAACGCATCATCCCCGACGATGCGATCGACCGGTACAAGGAGCTGAAGCTCGCCGTCGAGCGCGAGTCGCGGTGGCGGGAGCGCCTCCTCCCAGAGGCGATCATGGCCGCCCTCCATCGCTTTCATGCCACCAGTTCCGTGCAGGATGCCTCCAACGCGGTCAAAGAGCGCGCCGAACTCGCGGGCGACGAGCTCGACTCCTCCCTCGGCCTCGTGCGCTACATCGCGTGGGCGATCCCGGCCATCGGGTTCATCGGCACGGTGCGCGGCATCGGTGAAGCCCTGAACTTCGCCGAGGAGGCGGTCCATGGCGACATCGGCGCGGTCACCACCGGCCTGGGTCTCGCCTTCAATTCGACGTTCGTCGGCCTCCTCCTTTGCATCATCCTGATGTTCTTCCTGCACATGGTGCAGTCACGCCAGGAAGCGTTCATCATCGAGACGCAGACCTTTTGCCGCGACAAGCTCATCGACGTGATGAAGGTGCCGACCAAGGAAGAAACCTCCACCTCGTACGCCTGAGCCCGCACCCATGGCCACCCTCGGAATCGAATTATGTGATGTCGCCTTCCAGGCGGCCACCTGCAGCAACAACGACCCGCACTGCGTCCCGGTACCTGACGCCAACGGCTTCACCGACTGGCCGAGCTTTGCCTACTTCGACGGGCAGAAGTTTTCCTTTGGCCGCTCGGCCGAAGACCAGTGGTTCGTCCATCCCCGCCGCGTCGCGCACAACTTCTGGGCTCGCGTCGCCCACGAGCCATCCCCCCTCGGGCCGATCGGCAAACCGGCGTCGTTCTCCGAGCTGTCATTCTACTTCCTCCGCGATTTCATGCAGCGGGCCGCAACCTCCGGGGCCTACGACAAGATCGTCATCGCCGCCCCCGGCGCCTATCTGAAAGACGCCGCCACCGAGGAGGAAAAGGTCGGCCTGCTCCTCGGCATGGCGGGTGAGCTCAAGCTTCCGCTCGCCGGCATCGTCGACATGGCTTGCGCCGCCCTTTGCGACCCGCATGCCCAGGGCTTCAACCCTGCGCTGCCCGTCGTGACGATCGACCTCCACATGGAGGGTGCCGATATCACGCTCCTCTCCACCGATGAGAAGCTCCAGCGCAAGGACTTCATTCATCTCCCGCAGTCCGGCTACGCTCACCTGCTGAAGCATCTCACCGGCACGATGGGCAACCGCTTCCTGCGCCACACCGCCTTCGATATCCTGGAGGATGGCCGGATCGAGCAGATGTTCTTCCGGCAGACGAAGGAATTTCTGACCGGCGGGGGTTCGGAACACCGCTACCACATGAACACCGCCAAGCGTGCGTATGAGATGCTCGCCAAGCGCGAGCAACTCGCGAGCGACGCGGTGTCCTTCGTCAATACCCTTGTCCAGAGCGTGCAGGCCTTCCTCAACAATTCGCCGCACTACTCCGAGCCCTGCACCGTGGCGCTCACGGATCGCACCGGCCGCCTCCCGGGGATCGAGACCAAGCTACGCTCCGCCGGCTTCGTCCGCATCCTCCGCCTGCCCCCCGGGGCCGCGGCCTGCGGTGCCGCGCGCTACGGTGAGACCGGCCTCAAGGTCGCCGACGACGTCGCGGACGTCGCGGTCGATATCGCCCTGCCGATCTCGCTCGCGCGCCGCTCCTCCGGCGGCTCGTGGGAGGCCCGCCTGCAAAAGCTCCGCGGCCACGGTTCGCGGCCGGCGCCCACCCATGTCATTCTCGATGGAATCGGGCATCCGCTCGGCCAAGGCAGCCGTTTCACCATTGGCGCCGCCGGTGTCGGCGCCGACGTGCCCTTGCCCGATATCTTCAATGGCGTAGATGACTGCGCCATCCCGCTCGTGCGGGATGGCAGCCGGTTGTTTTTCGTCGATCAAGCCGCGGCCCGCGAGACTGGCGCCGGAGTCCGCACCGTCGTCGAGTCGGGCGATCGCATCACCATCCGCTGCGGCACCGCCTCGGCCGATGTCCTGTTTGCCCACTGCACGCCCGCCAATGGCGTGCGGGCCCACGACTAACGCCCTCTCTGCCCGATGTCCGTCTCCGCCAAACGCCGCGAAACCGAGGTCTTCAGCCTCGCCTTCCTCGACTGCATTTGCTGCGGCTTCGGCGCGGTGCTGCTGGTCTTCATCCTCTCGATCGGCCAGAAGAACGATGTCGACAAGAGCGAGGTCGACGCCGAGCGCGACAAGCTCGATAAGACCAAGAAGGAGGCGACGATGACGCAGGACGATCTCGATCGCCTCGCCAAGGTCCTCGCCGCCACCCAGATCGAGCTGCAAGACCTCAATGCGAAGAACACGCAGGACCAGAACAAGCTCTCCGACCGCAAGCGCGATCTGCTGCTGATGCTCCAGCAGACCGGCAACATGAAGGATGCGCTGCACAATCTCCTCGGCGAGAAAAAGGCGATCCCCACAGAAGAGGTCGCACCGCCCGTGCCGATTCCCAATATCGACCGCCGCCAGTATCTCACCGGCGTGAAGCTCAGCGGCGAGTTTGTCGTCTTCCTTGTCCGCGCCTCCGGCTCGATGCTCGATGAGACGATCGATGCCGCCGCCGCCCGCCTCGAGGATTCCGACGAGAAGAAGCGCGCCGCGCCGAAGTGGCAGCGCGTCATCCACTCGCTCCAGTGGATGCTCGCCTCCCTCGATCCCGAGACGCATTTCCAGATCCTCCTCTTCAACGAGGAGACCACCTCCATCCTCAAGGGGCGGGGCGAAGAATGGTTCAGCACCACCGACCGCAAGACGATGAGCGAAATCATCAAGGAGATGAACAACGTCGTACCCAAGGGCGGCGCCAATCTCGAGCGCGCCTTCACTGCCGTGCGCTTCCTGCCGCGCCTGCCCGACAGCATCATCCTTTTCACCGACGGCCTGCCGACCCGCAGCGACTCCCTCCCAATGGACGGCGAGGTCGATGAACCGACGCGTATCCGCTTTTTCGATATCGCCCAGAAGCAGCTCCCGCCCCGCATCCCGGTAAGCACGATCCTCTTCCCCCTCCTCACCGGCGATCCCGGCGCACCCGGCGTCTACTGGGAGCTCGCCAATGCCACGCGCGGCGCGCTCGTCAGCCCTTCCAAATCCTGGCCCGACACATGATCCGCCGCCGCCAGACCAGCGTCTTCAGCCTCGCCTTCCTCGACTGCATTTGTTGCGGCTTCGGCGCGATCATCCTTATTTTCGTCCTCAGCATCGACTCCAAGCAGAAGGAGAAGCTGCAAACCCTCGTCGACCTCCAGCAGACCCTCGTCGCCGAGCTCGCCGAACTCGCCAAGCTGCGGCTGAGCAAGGAAGACCTCGAGAAGAGCAATGCCCGCGTGACAACCCTCGTCACGGACGCGCGCCTCAAAGCCGATAATCTTCACGCCCTCCTCGACGACCTCGATGGCCAGATCCAGCGCGAGAAGAAGGGCCTCGAAGCCCTCCTCGTCGATGTCGACGAGCTTAGGAAGGAGATCGGCGCCCGCCAGAAGAAGCCCGAAATGCAGCTTCTCCCCGAGGTGAAGCCGACGCCCGTCGGGCTCCCCGTCGGCAGCAACTACATCGCGATCGTCATCGATACCTCGGGCTCGATGCGCGACCCCAATCACGGCGG
This sequence comes from Verrucomicrobiota bacterium, assembly GCA_040386765.1. Lineage (GTDB taxonomy): Bacteria > Verrucomicrobiota > Verrucomicrobiia > Opitutales > Opitutaceae > ER46. Next base: position 25,854 of record JAZKEV010000638.1, read on the forward strand.
CCTCTGGCCCATCGTCATCCGCAAGGTCGACGAGGTGCTGGACTCCTATCCGGAGCTCAAGGGCCTGCAGCTGCTCGATGGCGACGGCCGCTTCATCATGGGACGCCGCGGCGGCGGCACCGACGGCTGGATCAGGGACACCCCGGAACTGCGCAACGATATCAAGCGCTACCTCCGCCGCTACGATCAGGACTCGATCAGCAATCCGGTCCCCGGCATCTACAACGCGCTCAAATTCCTCTACGATAAGGAGAACCCCGAAATGAAGATGGGCATCTACGTCTTCGGCGACGAGTTCGTCGAAGTCGCCGACCCGGTCATCCGCCGCCTCGACGAACTGAACCCCGCCGACGAAAACGGCAACCGCAAGGTCGTGATCAACGCCGTCGGCTTCCCCACCACGATCCGCTACAGCTTCTCGATGGGCAATACCGGCCTGAAATTTGCCAACCTGATGCGCACCGTCTGCTACCAGCACGGCGGCGCCTTCATCGCGTTGCAGGACTTGTAAGCTGCGTAACCGAGTATTGGATACGGGGCGTGCGCCGGGGTCTGGGGTCTGGGGTCTGGGGTCTGGGGTCTGGGGTCGCGGAATCCGCAAACCTTCCGCCTGAAGGCGGAACTACGAACACGGGCAAAGCGCTCCGGAAAATTCCCTATTTCTTCCCCTTCGCCCCGGCCGCGATTTTGAAGATCGGCACCGACCTCGGCGTCGAGGGCTTGCCCTCGGTATTCTCGAACCGCGTCCAGCCCGCATTGCCAATGAAAAAGAAATCTCCACCCGTCCCCATGCAGCCCAGCGAGGGCGCCGCCATCGTGAGATGCCCCGCCTCGACCACCGTGACCGACTCCACTCCTTCCTCCGCAGCATCCAGCTTGATGCGCAAAACACGATTCGGCCGCACCCCATTTTGAATCGCGAAAATCTCGCCGGTCGGCGCGAGCGTCAGCCCATCGAGCCCGATCAGCGAGGTGTTGGGCGGCGAGTCGAGCCGGGTCACGCTTCGCCGACCCAGGTCCACATGCAGCAGGCCGTTGGCATGGTCGGCCACAATCAGCGCGCCACTGCTCAGCACGACGATGCCCTGCAGCGACATGAACTCGTTGCTCTCCACGGCCGGCGCGAGTGCCTGCCCGCCCGCTGGGAGACGCCAGATCGTCGGGCCGCCGCTATCGGTGGCCAGCACGCTGCCGTCGGGCGCGAGCGCGAGGTCGCCGAGCACGTGCGACTGCTGGTCGCCCGCGCGCCGCACCACCGGAATCGTCCGGCGCACCGCGCCCGTCTCGAGATCGATCTCGGCGAGGGCAGTCGTGCCATCCTGATCGTGCGTGAAATCGCGCATCGCCGCGACCGCCGCCGTCGCAGCCCACAACGTCCCCGAATCCTCGTCGATCGCGAGGCCAAAAACCCCGAGCAATTCGTCGCCCTCGGGCGTCAGCCGGCGCAGCGTATTATCCTTTTTCTTCACCCACACCGCGCGGCCGTTGACGTCGCCGAAATAAAAATCGCCCGTCTTCGCGCGCCATGCGATGCCCTCGATGAGGCCGATCACATCGCGCAGCGAAAAGGCGGTGTCGCCCTTCCCTTGGGGATGTCCGTTGCTCACGATCTTTTTCACGATCTCCGTGAATTCCTTGCGGCCCTTGAGCGGCGCAAATTCCGGCGCGCGGTCGATCGGCGAACTGAGCCCGAGCGCCGCCAGTTTCCCCAACGTCGCGAGCGCCTCATCGGGTTTCTCCGCCACCACCTGCGCCGCCGCGAGATTCACCAGCATGCGGGGAAAATCCGGGCGCAGTGCCACTGCCTCCTCCATCTTCGCGAGATAAGTCGCCGTATCCTGAGCCTCCGCCGCCTTCACCGCATCGCGCGCGAGCCGCATCGCCTGCGCCGTCACTGGCTCCTGCGCCACGCTCCACGCACCTGCCGCGAGAAACACCGCGACTCCGGCCGCGATGCAGCGTTGAAAATTCCTCCGGAGGGTGCGGGTGCTACGGCGTGTCTTCAAAGGGGGAATCGGCTGATCGGGAAACTCTGACGGAGCGGAAATCGAAAGCCCAAGGCAACGCCGTGGGTTTTGGAAATATATAATTTCCAGCCGCGAAGGGCGCCCCGCCGCTAAGCCTGGCAGGACATCGGCGCCAAAAATGAATCCGCGGCGCACCACCCATGCCCATGAGATGGCCCTGGGCGTGGTCTTCCAATCGGGCGTCCTCCATCTCGCCGACGCGCCCGAGCCCTACTACGCGCTGCCCGAAATCTGGAAGCGCTATCTGACCGGCTTGCCGACGGCCTGGGACGAGACTCGCCTGCTGGCCGGCGACCCTGGCCGCTATGCGGTGTTGGCTCGGCGCAAGGGTGATCGCTGGTGGATCGCCGGTATCAACGGTGATGGCGCACCGCGCCAGCTGGAGCTCGACCTCTCGTTCGCCAAAGGTCAACAGACGATGTTGTTCGACGACGGCAG
>JAZKEV010000639.1:0-4641 GCA_040386765.1 Verrucomicrobiota bacterium
GACCCACGAGAACGGCGCGAGGCCGACATCGCGGGCGGCGCGTTGCCACTCGGGGAACGCGGCTTCCTCGGCCGGCAGACATTCCTTGGGCGGACGGTTGCAGCCGCCCTTGAGCACGAGGTTGATGCCGTCGCGGGTGTTGATGCGATCGGCGATCGCTTGGAACTGCGCGAGTAGCGGGGCGCGATCGGCGATCTTGGTGATGCGGATATCGATCTCGGATTCGGCAAAATGTGGGACGACGTTGGTCGCCGACGTGCCACCGCGGATGTTGCCGGCGTTGACCATCACATCGGCCATCTGGCTGGGGATTTTGGCGGCCTCGAGGAGGAATTCGGCGAGCGCGAGGATGGCGCTGCGGCCATCGTTGGGGACTTTGGCGGCGTGCGCGGCGCGGCCGTGACAGGTGGCCACGATGGTTCCGGTGCCTTTGCGCGAGTGGATGATGTCGCCGGAGGGGCGGCCGGGCTCGAAGACGAAACCGAATTGATGGCGGCGCGAGGCGGCGCGGAAAAGATCGGCGGTGCCGTGCGAACCCGTTTCCTCGTCGGGCGTGAGGAGCACTTCCCAACCGACCTGCGCGGCGTGCGGGGTGCCCTCGAAGGCTTGGAGCGCGGCGAGCATGGTCACGAGGCCGCCTTTCATGTCGGCGGTGCCGGGGCCGTTGAGCGTGTTAGTATCGAGCCAGCGGCAGGTTTGGAAGGCGTCGTCGGCCTCGTAAACGGTGTCGTAGTGGCCGCTCATGATCACCTGCGACGGCGCAGCGGGACGCATCCGGATGCTGAGTGCGCGCGTGCCGGGCGGGTTGTAACCGGGCGCGTCGGTGGCGATGTCTTCGATGCTCGCGGCGGGAAATGCCTTCGTGAAATCCGCGCGCAGCGCTTCGCGCATACGCTCAAGGCCGGCAAGGTGGCCGGAGCCGGAGTTGATATTACACCAGCGCTCGAGGAGCGCACCGAGTTCCGGCGTGCGGGTGGGCAGCGCGGCGATGGAAGGAGGCACAGACGACATGAAGGCCCATCGTATCAGAAGCCGGCGCCGTTGGGGAGCGTGACTTTGGGGGCGTCGGCGCCGTCGATTTTGCGGAGATTCGCGAGCGGATCTTGCTCCAAGCGCAGGAACTTGAAACCAATGAGGCGCTGTTTCGCGCCGGGCTCAGAGGCCTTTTTCAGCGAGCGGGCGATGAACTCGGCGATGGGCTCTTCGCGAACGGCGGGCTCGGCAGAGTGGATCATGTGGACCGCGCCGTCCGGGCCGTGGGCGATGAGGCCGGTGTGGCCGACCCAAGCGTTGCCGCCGTAGATCTCGGTGTTGGCATGGCCGCCGGGCTTGATCGAGGCGCGGACGACGTTGACGAAATCACCGTCTTGCAGGTGCGGCAGCGCCGCTTCCAGCGCGTCGAGCGGGATAAAGGTATCGCGGAAATTTTCGACCGGGAGCGAAGTCTTCAAGCCGTAGCGACCGAGGAGGAATTTGGAGCGATCGATCTTTTCCTCGAAGGGCACGGCCTTGGTGCCGGCGAGTTCGGTGGTGAGATCGCGCACGAGCCAGCGATTGGAGAAATTCCAATCGGCTTCCGTGTAGTGGTTGCGCGTGGCGACGCCGAGCTGGCCGTCGCGGTAGCGGATACGTTGGAGGAGACGGATGAAGCCGGTCCAATCGCGACTGAGTGCCATCGCGTAAACATGCTCCGTGAAGACCAGGCAGTCGCTCTTGGTGAGACAGTAAATCGGCTGCGGGTCGTAAGTCTCGAACGGCATTTCGCCGAGGAGGTAGATGTCGTAGGGCTGGCCAATGTTTTTGCGTGCGAGGTGGACGATGCGTTTGCGCAGATCGGGCTCGGCGGTCTGGAGATAAGTAATGTAGCGGCCCGTCTCCGCCTCGTTGAATTGATAAAGCGGCTTCGCGAGCAGCGGGACGATGGGGTCGACGGGAGGGTTCGCAGCAGCAGTGGGCTCAGCCGCACGGGCGCTTCCAAGGGCGAGCGCGCAGAGAGCAATGCCGGAACGGAGAGAGACGAATGACATGGGAAAAGAAAAAGGGGCGGCCCACGTGGGACCGCCCCCAAAGAGCGAAGTTGTTTTAGAAGCGACCGGACACGCCGAGCTTAAGCGAGCGCGGGGTGTTGTAGCCGCGGTAGTGGCGAGTCGGGATATAGCGGTATTCCGAGATGCCTTCTTCGTCGATGTTGGCGACGTTAAGGAAGAGCGTCGCCTCGGGGCGGACCTGGTAGGTGATACCGGCGGCCATGAGGGTGCGAGTCTCGCGGAAGATATTGTTCTGCGGAGCCGTGAGGCTGTAGGCGATGGGGAACTGGCTGGTGTAGTTCATATCCCACGAGGCACCGAACTTCTTATAAACGTAGCTCAAGCCGACGTTATAGGTGCGTGGGATATACCACTGGCCAGCCGAGCCAACGACCTGACCGGGAGCGTAAGCGAGACCGTTGAACACCGCTCGTGTCTGCACATTCGTGTAATTGGCGCGGACCGTGAGACCCTTCAAAGCACCAGGGAGGAACGTCAATTGCTGACGGAAATCCACTTCCACGCCCTTAGACTTCGTGGTGCCGATGTTGTTGGGCAATACCAGCTCGTAACCCGCATACTGACCGCTGAAGCCGTTGTCAGGGCTGTCGGGAATGACGAACCCAGAGCGGACAGAAGAGCCGATGTAATCTTTGATCGCCTTGTCGAAGTAGCGGATCGAGAAGAAGCCTTTTTTGGAGAATGCGTAGTCGATGCGCACGTCATAGTTGGTGGCGAGCGCAGGCCTGAGATCTGGATTGCCGATCGTGATCAAACCTGGGGTGGGGCCGGTCGGATCGACTGCAGTCGGGCTAGCAACCAAGTCCTGCAAGCGCGGACGGCCGTAGCTCTTGGACCAGCTGCCGCGCAGTTTCAGGTTGGGTGTGAGATCGTAGGCGAGATGGAGGCTGGGGAAGTATTTTACGTAATCACCATCTTTGGACGACGGGGTGTAGTCGCGAATGGCGCGTTTAAGAGGATCGGGCTCGACGGCGATAGGCGTGCGTTTTGCCGCCGCCGCAGCGACGTAGTAAAAGGCCTCGGTCTTGACCGACTCGCCACGAACGCCACCCAAGATGGAGAAACGACCGATCTTCGAGCTGGCTTGGATGTAAGCCGCATCCACGCCTTCTTCAAGGATGCGTGTGCTGCGGTATTTCTCGATGGCGTTGTAGTTCACGTCCTCGGTCCAGAGCGCGGTGTTGCCGAGCGTGGTGCTGATCGCGGCTGGATCGACCACGGGCAGACGTGCGCCGACGTAGTTCTGACGTTCAAACTCGGTCAAGGGCACAAGGCCAGTGGTGGGCAACACAGAGCCGATCACACCATACCAACGGCGGGCATTGGGCACGAAGGCGTTGACGCGACGGTTCACGGTATCGAGACCGGACTTCAGCGTAATCGGAATCGTGGTCGGCAGGAGATAGGAAACGTTTACCATCGCGGCGACCTCGTTCGTGTTAGTCACGTTGTCGCGTTTGATGAAGACCGTAGAAGTCTGGTCCGTTGGCTGCGTGGTCACGTTGCGAGCCGTGACGAGGAACGGGGTGTAGCTGGCCGGATCGAAGAGATTGACGGCGGCGGCGTTGGTCTGGGTGAAGACTTTGCCGTCCGGATTGGAGTAATCGAGGATGAAGCCGAGCGGGTCCTTGGTGCGCATCTGGATTTCGCCCGCCTCGCGGTTGCGGCCGGCTCCGGAATCCCAGTGCGTGTGGCTCCAGCGGTAGGCGTGGTCCACTTTGAGCCGGCCCCAGTTGTGATCGAGCGCGACGGTGCCGGTGGGATTCTTGCTGGTGAAGGAGACTTTCCACATGTTCAGGCGCAGACGGGCAGCACCGACGGTCGTGCCGGCGGAGGTCGTCGTCGTGGGGCGGATCTCAGTGCGGTCGGCCGTGAAGCCGGGCATGATGCTGCCGGTCGGATTGGTCGTCGCGTCGTAAACCGAGAGGTTGGCGCTGCCGAAAGGATTGACGTGGGTGTATTGGAAGAAGGGCTCCGAGCCGGCATTGTAGAGGAAGCGCACCGAGATTTTGGTCGAAGCCGAGAGGCGGTAATCGACGCGGCCGCTGAACGCGGAGATGAAGCGGTCATTGAGACCGCTGGTGCGCTGGTAATCCTGCAACCAGCCGACCTGATTGGTGGTGGCCTGCCAGAACTTCACATCGAAATCCATCGGGTTCACGATCTCCTGATAGCCCGTATTAAACATGATACCGAGGTTGCGCGAGCCGCCGCCAACATCGAATACCTCGCGATAAGTGGCGCTGAGATCGGGACGGAGTGCATGGTTGGAGACCATGTCGTTGCGCTTGGAGAAGGACGGGAAATAGCGAGTGCTGGCAGAATAATCGATGCGTCGGCGGTCCGTCATGCTGAGCGGAGACGCAGTAACGAGGTTGAGCTGGCCACCAAGACCGTCAGCGCGCTTGTCGGGTGTCTGACCGGCGATGATTTCGACCTGCTCATACATGGAAGCGGAGAAGGAGTGCATCGTGGCGGTGCGGCCGTCGCCGCCGACGCCCGTCGAGGCCATGCCATCGATGTTCATGCGGGTATAGCCGGCATTGCCGCCGGGTTGGCCGCCGATACTGACGCTCATGCTGAGACCATCTTC
>JAZKEV010000640.1:0-6193 GCA_040386765.1 Verrucomicrobiota bacterium
ATCACGTCGGGCCCTTTCAGGTTGCGCTGCTCTTCCTCTCGCTCTTCGCGCTGGCGGCGATTGCGACCGACACGCTGTTTTCGCTGCCGCATGAGATCTCGCGGATATTGCAGGCCGTCGATCTGATTGCTTGCGGAGTGTTCTTCGTGGACTTCGTGGTGCGCTTCCGCGCCGCGGAGTCGAAGCTAGCCTTCATGAAGTTTGGGTGGCTCGACCTCATCGCCTGCGTGCCGACGATCGAGGCCTTCCGGCTCGGCCGCTTCGCCGCAGTGTTGCGCGTGCTGCGACTGCTGCGCGGCGTGCGCTCGCTGCAAAGGCTGGTGGAAATGATGTTCACGAATAAAACCCGCGGCGGAGTCGCCTCGGTCGCGACGTCGATGTTCCTCCTCGTGGTGCTGGCCTCCATCGCGATCCTCCTCTGCGAGAAAGACCCGGCTTCAAACATTAAAACGGCCGACGACGCGATCTGGTGGAGCGTGACCACGGTGACGACGGTTGGCTATGGCGATCGTTATCCGGTCACCGAGGTCGGCCGCTTCGTGGCGATGGCGCTGATGGTGGCGGGCGTGGGACTATTCGGCGGCCTCAGCGGTATCATCGCCTCAAAATTTCTCGGTTCAAAGCCACCGGACGACGGCCCGGTGCTCGCCGAACTGCGGCAGCTGCGCGCCGAGGTGGAGAGCTTGAAGGCGCGACGGGATGACTGAAAGACGAAGCGAACCAATAGGAGGTGTCGATGGGCTGTTGGGTGATTGCCATGCAGACGCGGTCTTGGTTTTGTCAGAAATTATATGAGCTCCTCACCTGATTCTTTTCTCACGCGGCGGCAATGGTTGGTGCGGACCGGGATGGGGTTGGGGGCGGTTGGCCTGCTGGCGACGGCGAACGCTCAGGAGAGCAAGAAAGGTGCGAAAGTGGGCACGCCACCACCGACCAATCCCCCGTTGGATGCAGTCGACATCAGCCGATTGCCGGAGGGGTTGGAGCGGCTTGATCTGTTCCTGCTGATCGGACAATCGAACATGAAGGGCCGCGGTTTCATGCCAGAAGCGCCGAGTCGCAATCCGCAGCTGGTGATGATGAGCTTGAAGGATGACGCGTGGTATCTCGCGCGCCATCCGCTGCACCTGACGGGCGACCCCAGGACCTTCAAAGGACATGACAACGCCGGCGTGGGTCCCGGACTGGCGTTTGCCGAGGCGGTGCTCGCGCGCGAAACGAAAGCGCGCGTGGGCCTGCTGCCGTGTGCCGTGGGTGGCTCGCCGATTGCGCAGTGGCAGCGCGGGGCGAAACTTTACGACGCGGCGTTGCGGCGGGCGAAGCTCGCCGTCGAGCAAACAGCGGCGGTGCGCGGCCGCATCCGTGGTGCGCTGTGGCTCCAAGGCGAGGCGGATGCGAGCGTGGAGAAGCTTGGCGTGTACGAGGAGAAATTGCTGCAGCTGGTCGACGATCTGCGCAGCGACCTGAAGGAGCCGGCGCTGCCGTTTATCGCCTGCACGATCGGCGAGATGCGGCCCGACGAGGGCGCCAACCGGAAGGCGGACATGAACAAGTTGCTCCTGTCGCTGGGACAGAAACGCGCGAAAACGGGCTGCGTGGATGCCCGCGATCTGAAGACGCATATCGGCGACAACGTGCACTTCGACACGGCGGCGCAGAACGAGATCGGGCGGCGCTTCGCGGAGAAATATTTTGCGGTGCGCTGAGGCCGGGTCGCGCCTGATTCCATGATGCATCCGGCATTCGAAGCTCGTGGCGGTCGTGGTGGATTCCGGCTGGCCGCGTGGGCGACGCTCCTCTGCTATGCCGCGGGCGCTTGCTTTGGAGCGGAGCCGCCGAGCGCAGAGCGACCGGTATTGCTTGGCGACGCGAAGGTCGGTACGCAGCAAGTCATGTCGCCGGAAGCGCAGCGTTATCGCCTGAGTGCCGAGAGTCCCACGGATGCGGTGCTCCAGGCCGCCATCGTCGACATCGATGCCCGGCTCCGCGCGAAGCACGGGATCACGGCTGAGCAGACCGCCGTGGGCGTGCTCGATTTGAGGACTCTGCGGTTGGCGATGATCAGGCCGGATGCAATCGACTACGCGGCAAGCGTACCCAAGATCGCGATACTGCTCGCGTGGTTCAAACTGCGGCCGGAGGTCAAGCTGGATGCTGAGACACGGCGCGAGCTGGCGCTGATGATCCGTAAATCGGACAACGCGCTGGCAACAAAGTACTCAAAGGAACTCGGCCTCACGGCGATCCAAGGCGTTCTCGCCGCAGAGGGCTTCTACGACGCGGCGCACGGCGGCGGCATCTGGATTGGAAAGCACTACGGCAAAAGCGACGAGCGCTACGTCGACCCCGTGGGCAAGCATTCGCACGCGGCGACCGTGCGCCAGCTCGTCCGGTTTTATCTCAGACTCGAGCAGGGCGATTTGGTTTCCGCGGAGGGGTCGCGAACGATGCGGGAGATTTTTGCGACGCCCGAGATTCCCCATATCGAAGACAAGTTCGTCCGCGGACTCGCGGGGCGAGGGCTGGAGATCCGGCGCAAGGCCGGCTGGTGGGAGACGTGGGCGCACGATACGGCGATCGTGAGCGGGCCGGGCCGGCACTACATCCTCGTGGCACTGACCCACCATGCGAAGGGCGAGGAGTACTTGGTGGAATTGGCCGCGGCGGTGGACGATGTGCTGACGGGGATGAAGAAAGGATAGGCGGGGCAGGGCGGCTTATCCTTAAGTCACCGCCTCGGCGGGTGCGAATATCCTGAGCGGCGCGCTGAGACCTGTTTCGAAATAGAGCCGATTTCTTATCTCTGTCATTATGAGCGGAGCGAAGAATTCACGCGTGCGAAGTCGGCATGGTGTTCGTGTCCGTGGATTCCGTCTCCGTGGATTCTTCGTTCCGCTCAGAACGACAAAACCATTTTGAAACAAACCCTCGGTAACGACGCGCCCACATTTCATTTCAGGCGCGGCTCGACGCCAAGCAGGTGGCGAACGAAGAAGTCCGCCCGGCGGCGGGAGGCGTAGGGACTATCGCCAGCCCCATGGCCACCGCCGGGCACGACGATAAGATCAAAGTCCTTGTCGGCTTTGATGAGAGCGTTCGCGACCTGGAGGGTCGAGGCAGGGTCGACGTTGCGGTCGAGTTCGCCGACGGTGAGGAGCAGCTTGCCCGTGAGCTTGGCGGCGTGGGTGACGTTGGAGTTCTCCGCGTAGTGAGGACCGACCAGTCCGAGCCACGCCTCATTCCACCAGATCTTGTCCATGCGGTTGTCGTGGCAACCGCAGTCGGCGGCGGCCGCGCGGTAGAAGTCGCCATGGTGGAGGAGCGCGGCGAGCGCGTTCTGGCCGCCGGCACTGCCGCCGTAGATGCCCACGCGCGCGAGATCGAGCCAGGGGCGCGTGGTCGCGGCGGCGCGGAGCCACGCGATGCGATCCGGGAAGCCAGCGTCTTTGAGATTGCGCCAGGCGACGTCGTGAAAGGCACGGCTGCGCCAGTTGGTGCCCATCCCATCGATCTGGACGACGATGAAACCAAGTTCGGCGAGGGCATGGGTGTCAATTTCGCGGCTCCAGTCCTTGGGTACGGAGAAACCGTGCGGGCCGGCGTAGATATGCTCGATCACAGGATAGCTTTGCGCGGGGTCGAAGGTCGAGGGCTTGGTGATGATGCCGTGGATATCCGTCGTGCCATCGCGACCCTTGGCGACGAAACGCTCCGGCATGCGCCAGCCGCTGGCAAGGAGCGCAGTGGCATCGGCGCGCTCCAATTCGCAGATCAACGCTCCGTCACTCGCGCGGCGAAGGACGCTGACCGGCGGGAGATCGACCCGGCTCCATGTATCGACAAAACAACTACGGTCGGGCGACCACTTCCAGCTATGGTGGCCGTCGCCGTCGGTGAGCACGGTGAAATCGGAGCCGTCCAACCGCACGCGGGCGAGGTGCACATGATAGGGGTCTTCACCCGCGCGGACGCCGAGGACGCGCACCCAGAGGGTACCCGAGGCCTCGTCGAGATCGTCGATGCCGTGAACGACCCACGGGCCGCGCGTGACCTGGTTCTTCACCGCCCCGGTCTTCACGTCGTAGCGGTAGAGGTGATTCCAGCCGTCGCGTTCGCTGGCCCAGAGCAGTTCGCCGGTGGCGTTGAGCCAGCGCAACGTGGTCTTCTGCGAGTAGTCGATAAAGGTCGTGCTGCGCTCCTCGACGACCGTGCGGGCTGCGCCGGTCGCCGGATCGAGGACGATCAGCCGCATGAGTTGATGGCCCCGCTCGTTGTAGAGAAAGGCCGCGTACGAGCTGTCGGGCGCCCAGCGCAGCTCGGTGAGGGCCCACGGATTGGGAAAGAGCGCGTCGTCCACCGGGATCGGCGAGCGGGCGGCGAGATCGAAAAGTCGCGGGCGTGGGTGCGCGATGCGGGCCCCGGGTTTCAGATAGGGGGAGCTATGCAGCTTGGGCTGCACCTGATCGGCGGGCGAGGACTCGACGATGTGGACCACGTGCGCTTCGGGCGGCTCGATCTGAAGGACGAGGAGGCGTTTGCCATCGGGCGACCATCTGAAGGTGCCCTGGTAGGCGTTCTGCTCGGTGCCATCGCGTGAGAGCTGGATCTCTTCCTTGGTGTCGCGGTGGCGCAGCCAGACGTTGTGCTCGCGCACGAAAGCGCGCCACTCGCGCGCCGCGGGCGCGGTCGCCGTCGGTGGACTCGCGGTCCGCGGCTCGTTTTCCCGGATGGAGATGTTCTGGGACTCGGCGGTGCCGACGAAATTACCGAGTGCGGTGCCATCCTCCGTTTCGGCGAGCCAGCGGTGGCCGACGAAGGTGTGCTGCGTGTGCTCACCTCCTGGCTTGAGGGTGACGTAGGCCTTGCGTTCGCCCTCAGAGGGCAGCCAGTAGAGGGTTACGCTGTGGCGCGAGTCGTTGACGAATGTTATCTCGGTTTCTGCGGGGTTCTCGTTGTCTGTCTCCTCGCGGCTAAGTTTTCGGGGGAGACGACGAGGGTTCACGGGCTGGCCGAGCCGCTTCGAAAGCAACGCGGCCAGCGAATCGGCGTCGAGATTGCCAGTGCGCTGACCCGTGGTGGCATCGACAAACACGTGCTCGGACTTGCCCGGCGCGACCGCTACGCGATACCAGAACGAGTGCCCGTCGGGCAGCCAGCGCGGAGCGACGCGCTCGCGATAAACTTTAGCCGCGGTCCGCCGGGCGAGAGAGTTGGCGCGCTCGTAGTCGGCCTGCGTGCCTTGGGCGAAGAGCGCTGCGGCGACGAGGGTGAGGGCAAAGAAAACGAGAAGGCGCATGAAGAAGCGGTGGGGTGCTTCTTCGATATGCGAGCGTGCTCGCAGCTTCGAGACTGTTTTGGCGCGCGTGGGCGCCAATGCCTGCAATGGGCAGACAGCCCGCTCAACTCCTCCCGTTTATTTCTCGATGAAGCGCTCGATGGTCTCGCGGATCCGGCGCTGCGCGGCGGCGGGATCGAAGGGTTTGCCGGACTCGAGTTCCTCGGCATCGGCGAAGTGGTACTCGAAGAGCGACTTGGCATCGACTTTGTCGCGGAGGATGAACCGCTCGCGCTGCGCATAGGTGTCGGCCCAAGCCTGCCGGACGAGCGCCCAATCGGGCGCGGTTTTCTTCCAATACGCATCCGCGGCGGCGAGGCTCGGCGCGGAGATGAGTTCGTAGCGATCGAGGCCGATCTCGGCGGCCACGAAACCGGCCGTGGAAGCGGCCTCGCCGGTAACGCGCTTCCAGTAGTTCTGCTCGTGCAGCCAGCCGGTGGGCGTGAGGATGATGCGGTGGACGCCCTCCATCACGTCGTAATCCTTGCGCACGGTGTGCTCCCGACGCGGAAGCGGACGCCAGGCGCGCTCACTGGTCCAGACAGAGAGGTTACCGCGATGCTCCCAGCGGCCAAGCGCCTCGTAGCGCGGAGAGTCGTCGACTTGGAAAACCGCCTGCGACCAGGCTCCGGCGGTCTCGGTCGTCGCCGGACGGCGGCGCGCCCACGTGGCGGCACCGCGAAAGGTCTGCAGCTCCGCATCCTCGTAGGTCCAGTCCTGCCGCCAGTGTTTCATCGTCATGGGCTCGGAGTCGGTGCCATCGGGCTTCTTGAAGAACATCACCAGCGTGTGCTGCAGACTGATGAAGCGGCCGGTGTCAGCGATGACGCGCACATGCTCGGTCGCCCACGAGTGATA
>JAZKEV010000641.1:0-2241 GCA_040386765.1 Verrucomicrobiota bacterium
CTGCGCTGCCTGGGGGCCACGGCCTGGCAGAGCTTTGCCGTTTACCTCGTGCAAGGGCTGTCGCTGGGGGTCTTTGGCGCGGTGAGCGGGGCGCTGCTGGGGCTCGCGGTGCAGGCGTTGCTGCCGGTGGTCCTGCAAAATGTGCTGCCGGTGGAGGTGAAGTTTGCGATCGCGTGGGCGGCGGTGGCGCGCGGGATGGGCGCGGGGATCGCGATCTGCCTGCTCTTCACGCTGCTGCCTCTGCTGGCGGTGCGGAATGTGTCGCCGCTGGTGGCGATCCGCTCGGCGTTTGCGGAGAAAAGCAGCGGGCGCGACCCGTGGCAGATCGCGGTGCTCGGGCTGATCGGCGTGGCGGTCTTCGGTTTTTCCGTGTGGCAGACGCCGCGGCTGCGCGATGGCATTGGGTTTGCGGCGGCGCTCATTGGGAGCTTTGCGGTGCTGACGGTGCTGGCGCAGGCTGTTACTTGGGCGGCACGGCGTGGGATTCCGCGCGGGCTGCCCTACGTCGTGCGGCAGGGCGTGGCCAATCTCTACCGGCCCAACAATCGCACCGTGCTCCTGCTGGTCTCGCTGGGGCTGGGGACGTTTCTGATGCTCACGCTTTTCCTCACGCGCACGACGCTGCTGAAGGAGATCGAATTTACCAGCGGGGGCGGCCGGCCGAATCTTTTGTTCTTCGATGTGCAGGACGACCAGATCGACGGGCTGCGGGAAACGAGCTCCGCGAATGCGGCGCCTGTCATCGTGCACGCGCCGATCGTGACGATGAAGATCGCGGCGATCAAAGGAAAGAAAGTCGAGGAGTGGCTGCGCTCCGACGGCCGCCGCGACGGCGAGGGAAAGCGGGAGGCCGGGAAAGACGCCGAGAGGGAAGAGCGAAAGAGGGGAAGCGAGACGAAGAAGGGCGGCGAGCCGGAGCGGATGCCGGGCTGGGCGCTGCGGCGCGAGTACCGGTCGACGTTCCGCGGCAAGCTCGAGAGCGCCGAGCGGCTCGTGAGCGGAGCCTTCGAAGGGCAGGTGCCAGCGGGGACGGGCGTGGTGCCGATCTCGGTGGAGGAGGGGCTTTTCAAGCAGTTGGGGCTCAAGCTCGGCGACGAGATCGACTGGGATGTACAGGGCGTGATCATGAAATCGAAGGTCACGAGCGTGCGCGCGGTGGAGTGGCGGCGGCTGGAGCCCAATTTCTTCATCGTCTTTCCGGAGGGCGTGCTGGAAGGCGCGCCCAAGTTTCACGTCGCCGCGGTGCGGACCGACAGCGCGGACCATTCGGCACGCGTGCAGCGGGCGGTGGTGCAAAAATTTCCCACCGTGACCGCGATCGACCTCACGCTCGTGATGCAGACGGTGGACAGCGTCTTTACGCAGGTGGCGTTTGTCATCCAGTTCATGGCGTTTTTCACCGTGCTGACGGGTGTCGTCGTGCTGGTGAGCGCGGTGATGACGGGGCGCTTCCAACGGGTGCGCGAGACAGTGCTCCTGCGCACGCTGGGGGCGACGCAGCGGCAACTGGTGCAGATCCAACTCGTGGAGTACGTGATCCTCGGCGGCCTCGCGGCGATCGTGGGCTGCGCGCTCTCCGTGGCGGGCAATACCTTGCTGGCAAAGTATATCTTCCGCATCGCGCCCAGCGTGCCTTGGCTGCTGCTCTTTGCGGGCGCGGCGGCGGTATGCGTGGTGACGGTGGTGACCGGCTTCCTCTCCGGGCGCGGGATCACCAATCACCCGCCGCTCGAGGTGCTCCGGCAGGAGGTGTGAGGGCGGATGGCGGGGAGTTGCGGGAGTGGGGATAGACAGAGAATAGGGGCGAGGAGGAAATAGAGCGGTGACTTGCTTGTTTTGCGCTCCGTACCTTACTCCTCAGTCTCTCACTCCTTTTTCCTACCATGCCACGTGTCGTTTCCTTCCACTATACTTTGCGCGATCCCAAGGGCCAGGTGCTCGATTCCTCGGCGGGAGCCGACCCGATCAGCTATCTGGAGGGCGCGGGCCAGATCATCGAGGGCCTCGATGAGCAGCTGCGGGAGGCTCCCGCGGGCCAGAAGGCGCGCGTAACCGTGCCGGCCAAAAAGGCTTATGGCGAACGCGACCCCGAGCAGGTGCAGAAAGTCCAGCGCGGCCTGCTGCCGGTCGAGGGCGAGCTGAAGATCGGCGACCAATTTCAGACGGGCCCGGACCGCTTCTCCCCGGTGGTGACGGTGGCGGGCATCGAAGGCGATGAGGTGCTGCTCGATGCCAATCACC
>JAZKEV010000641.1:2251-5727 GCA_040386765.1 Verrucomicrobiota bacterium
GTGGCGGCCCGCGAAGCGACCGCCGACGAGCTCAGCCACGGCCACGCCCACGGCGGCGAAGCCGATGGCGGCAACTGCGGCTCGGGTTGCGGCTGCGGGCATTAAGGGACCGGCTTTACGCCGCGTCGGATGGGAGGTGGCCCGCCGCGTGAGCGGCGGAATCAGGATTAGATTGGCTGGCGTGGACGTGTCCGACTGCGGACGAAGCGCCAGCGAGTTGGCTGCCTACCCGGCGCGCGAGGCTTTCTCCGACGGCTCGTTCAGGATAATGCTCACCTATGTCCTTTGGGTTTTAGCTGGCGTTTCCGGGGTCGGGGCTTGGGATTGGCCGCTTTCCCATGAAAGCCCTTGGCATCGATATCGGTGGCAGTGCCCTCAAAGGGGCGCCCGTTGACACCAAAACCGGCGAGTTGCTCGACGAGCGTCTGCGCATCGCGACGCCCGAGCCGCTCTCCCCTCTGCAGATGGCAAAGGCGATCGCCGAGCTGGCGAAGCATTTTAAATGGAAGGGCCCTATCGGCGTGGGCTTTCCCGGCGTGATCGAGGGCTCGAAGATCTGGACCTCCGCCAACCTGCATCCGAAGTTCGTCGGCTGCGACGCCGCGAAGCTTTTTGGCAAGGCGACGGGCTGTCGCGTGTCCATGATCAACGACGCCGCGGCGGCGGGTATCGCCGAGATGCGCTTCGGCGCCGGACAAGGCTTCATGGGCAAAGTGCTCATCCTCACCCTCGGGACCGGCGTGGGTTCGTGCCTCGCTTACCAAGGCGTGGTCACGCCGCTGGAGTTGGGGCACTTTCCCTGGAAGGACGGCAAGTCGGCGGAGAAGTACGTCGCGGCCTCCGTGCGCGAGGATAATGACCTCGAGTGGGATGAGTGGGGCGGGCGGCTCTCCGAATACATCGGCGTGCTCGAGAAGCTGCTCTGGCCGGAGCTGATCATCGTGGGCGGCGGCGTGAGCTCGAAGCACAAGAAATTCTTCAAATACATCAAAACGCGCGCGAAGCTCGTGCCGGCGGAATTCCTCAACCAAGCGGGAATCTCGGGCGCGGCGATGTGGGCGGTGGAGGCGAAGTAGCCTCCATATAGAAGCCGCAGATATCACGGATGGACACAGATGCGCGGAGCGCTGTGCAGCTCATTCCTGCGGAAGTTCGGGCCTGCCTTTGAGCATCTGTGATATCGGTGTTATCTGTGGCTAAGAAGTATCGCTGTAGAACAAACCTAGCTCGTTTTCACCATGCTCGCTGTCGCCTCAAAACTACGTCCCTCGCTCGATCCTGAGTTCCTGCCCGCATCGCTGTGGAATCGCGCTTACCGCGCGCTCGTCGCGAAAGATGCCGGCGCGCGGCCCTTTGCCGTCGTGCTGCAGCGGCCGGATGGCTCGGTGTTTCGGCACGAGAGCCGCGTGCTCTCGGCCGGGCATCCCTCGGTGGCGCTCACGCTCACGTATGCGGAGCGGCTGCTGAAATTTCTGCTCTGGATGAAGGGCGGCAACCAGGTGCTCGTGGCCGGCGCGGACGAGATCGCGACGGCGCTGGCGCGGATTTACTCGCCGCAGGGCGAGCGGGCTTTCGACCATGAGTTCATGGGCGCGAAAGTATTCGGCCAGCCTTTCTCGCTCATGGCGGTGAAGTTCGATGAGCTGCCACAGGAGCGCGAGACGACGCTGCCGATGGGGCGGCATCTGAAGGGCTGCCGGATTGGTTTCGATCTCGGCGGGAGCGACCGCAAGGCGGCGGCGTTGATCGATGGCGAGGTGGTCTTCTCGGAAGAGATTCCGTGGGATCCGTATTTCCAGAAAGACCCGGCGTATCACATCGAAGGCGTGAACGACTCGATCGCGCGCGCGGCGAAACATCTCCCGCGCGTGGATGCGATCGGCGGCAGCTCGGCGGGCGTGTACGTGAACAACGAAGTGCGCGTGGCCTCGCTGTTTCGCGGCGTGCCGGCGGACCAGTTCGAGCAGCACATCCGGCGGATGTTCTTCACGCTGCAGGAGCGCTGGGGCGGCGTGCCCTTCGAGGTGGTGAATGACGGCGAAGTCACGGCACTCGCGGGCTCGATGAGCATCGGCGATAACGCGGTACTCGGCGTCGCGATGGGCACCAGCCAGGCGGTCGGCTACGTGACGCCCGAGGGGAACATCACGTCGTGGCTGAATGAGCTGGCCTTCGCGCCCCTCGACTACCGGCCCAATGCCCCGCGCGACGAGTGGTCGGGCGACGGCGGCTGTGGCGCGCAGTATTTCTCGCAACAAGGTGTGGGCCGGCTGGCGGCCAGGGCGGGTTTTAGCTTTGGCTCGATGCCGCTCCCGGAGCAGTTGATCGAAGTGCAGAAGGCGATGAAGGCAGGCGAGGCGCGCGCGAGAGGGATCTACGACTCGATCGGCGTGTGCTTCGGCTATGCGATCGCGCACTATGCGGATTTTTACGACGTGCGGAATCTTCTCATCCTCGGCCGTGTGACATCCGGCGAGGGCGGCGAGATCATCATCTCCCGCGCCAAGGAGGTGCTCCGCGAAGAGTTTCCGGCACTGGCGGAAAAGGTGCGGCTGCTCACGCCGGACGAGAAGAGCAAGCGGCATGGGCAGGCGACGGCGGCGGCGAGTTTGCCGGCGCCGCGGGTGGGGTAGTGAGAGCGCGGGGTCGGAGCCGGTTTGAGGGTTTGGGTTCGTAGTTCCGCCTTCAGGCGGTTCCGATTCCGCCTGAAGGCGTAAACTACAAACGCGACTGTCGGGTGTCATCCTCTCATGCGTCCGGATATCCTAATCGTTGGCCAAGGTCTCGCCGGTTCGCTGCTGGGCTGGGCGCTGGAGCGCGCGGGGATCGCGTTTGCCGTCGCCGATGCTGGACATGAGCGTGCGGCCACGCTGGCGGCGGCGGGCATCGTCAATCCGGTCACGGGCCGTCGGCTGGTGAAGAGCTGGGGGGTGGACGCGCTCTTGCCTCAGGCGCGGACGATGTATCAGGAAATTGGATGCGAACTGGGGTTGGCGTTGTGGCACCCGATGCGGGTGCGGCGGTTGTTTGCGGATGCACGGGAGCGCGCGACCTTTCAGGCCAAGCGGGTGACAGGCGAACTTGCACCTTACGTCGGTGCGGACGAAGGCGATGAGACTGGATTTTGGATCGAGCAGGCGGCGCGGGTGGAACTGGGGGAGCTGGTGCGCGGGCTGCGGGCGCGGTGGAGCGGGCAGGGGCGCTTGCGGATCGAGCCGATAACGATGGCCGACGAAGTGGGAAAATGGGCTTGGGTAATAGATTGCACGGGGCTGCACGGGGCGCGGGGCGGGTTGTTTGGCGCGGTGCCGTGGGAGTTTTCGAAAGGGGAGTTGCTGGAGATCGCCGTGAGCGGGCTTGCACCGAACGTGATCTTGAATCGCCGCCACTGGGTCGTGCCCGTGGGCGAGGGGCGAGCTTGGGTCGGAGCAACCCATGAGCCGGGCGTGGTCGACGCTACGCCGACAGCGGCGGGG
>JAZKEV010000642.1:0-2174 GCA_040386765.1 Verrucomicrobiota bacterium
GAGCGCGCGGGTGTACGGGTGGCGCGGCTGGTAGAAGAGCGTGCGGACATCGGCGGTCTCGACGATGCGGCCGGCGTACATCACCTGCACGCGGTCGCAGAGGCCGGAGACGACGCCGAGGTCGTGGGTGATGAAGATCACGGCCATGCCGAGCTCGCGCTGCATCTTTTTGATGAGTTCGAGGATTTGCGCCTGCACCGTGACATCGAGGGCGGTGGTGGGCTCGTCGGCGATGAGGAGCTCCGGCTTGGTGATGAGGGCCATGGCGATCATCACGCGCTGGCGCATGCCGCCGGAAAACTCGTGGGGGTAGAGATTGATGCGGCGGGCGGCGTCGTTGATGCCGACGAGGTCGAGCATCTCGAGGGCGCGGCGGCGGGCGGCATCCTTGGAAATTTTTTCGTGGATGAGCAGCGGCTCGATGAGCTGGTCGGAGACCCGCATATACGGGTTCAGCGACGTCATCGGATCCTGGAAGATCATCGCGACGCGCTTGCCGCGGATGCCGCGCGCCTGCTCGGGCTTGCAGTGGAGGAGATCGACGCCGTCGAAGAGGGCGGTGCCGCTCTCGATCCGGCCGGGGGGCTGCGGGATGAGCCCCATGATCGAGTAGCAGGTGACGGACTTGCCGGAGCCGGACTCGCCGACGATGCCGAGGGTCTCGCCGCGCTCGACCGAGAAGCTCACTCCATCGACTGCGCGATAGACGCCGCTGCGTGTGTAGAAATAGGTGCGGAGATCGGTGACGGAGAGGAGAGGCACGGGGGAAATGACCAAGGACCAATGACCAAGGACTAATGATTAGTGACCAATGTATGGGGTGGAGGTGGCGGTGAGCAAATGGCGAATTTTAGCTGTCACTTGGTCCGGAGGCAGGTTGGCGAGGTTTCCGCCACCGGTGGGGGAGGCGTCGGGGGACTGGAGGAGGGTGAAGGGGGCGGAGAACACCGGGCCGGTGCGGAGCGGGTTGGTGGGACCGAAGAGGACGAGGAGCGGCACGCCGAGGGCATTTGCAAGATGCATGCCGCCGGTGTCGTTGGTGACGAGGAGGCGGCAGGCGCGGAGGCGCTCGGTGTAGGTGAGGAGGTCGGTCTTGCCGGCGAGGTTCTCGACGCGATCGGGCGGGAAACCGGCGGAGACGGCAGCGGCGATCGGCGCGTCGTTAGGGGTGCCGAAGACCACGAAACGCTCTTGCGGCAGGGCTTCGATGAGGGCGCGCCAGTGGGGGACGGACCAGCGTTTTTCGGGGGTGTTATCGGAGCCGGGGATCAGGCCGATCGGACCGCGGTGGGGAATGGGGGATGGGGTCTCGGGTCCGGGGGCGGAGGATGAGATGGGGGTGCGGTCGAGGGGGGCGGTGAGGCCGAAGTGGGCGAGGAAGTTTTGCCAGAGTTCGAGCTGGTGGTGAGTGCGCTCGTCGAAATCGGCGGGGACGCGGTAGGCGTGGGAGAGCAGGGGGCGCTTCTTGCCGGGGCGGATGAGGCCGAAGCGCTGGCGGCAGCCGGTGAGGCGGGCTTCGACATCGCCGCGGACGGAGTTGGTGAAGAGCAGCCAGACATCGGGGTGTTCGGCGCCGAGGCGGCGGAAGTGGGCGAAGTAACCGGCGCCCTGCGGCGGCAGGGCGTGCAAGCGGTCGGCGAGCTGCCAGCGCTCGAGGAGGGGGAGAAATTGTTTTTTGCCGACGAGGACAATCTCCGCATCGGGCCGGCCGGCGCGGAGCGCGCGCAGGAGCGGAATGGCCATGACGACATCGCCGAGCCAGTTGGGCAGGCGGACCCAGATGCGGGTGCGGCGCTGCGGCGTGGTGAGCCCGCGCGCGGCGAGGTCGGTGGCGAGGAGGTTGCGCTTGGCCTCGAGGCGGAAGCGGCGCGAGGGCATATCCTGATTGCGCCAGCGGTCGTGGGCCCAGAGCCAGGAGGCGCAGAGGTTGTCGTCGGAAGAGAGCAGGGTTTCGAGCCAGCGGTTGAGGCCCAAGGTGACCGCCTCGCCGGAATCGTCGTGGGGGATGGCATGGGCGCCGATCTCGACGCGCCACGCGGGATGGGCGGCGATGCGCGCCAGGACCCATCCGGCGTAATCGTCGATGTCGGTGGCGAAGCGCAGGTCGCCGCCGGGCCGCAGCACCCGCGCGAGACGGGCGAGATTGTCCTCGTTCAGGAACCGCCGCTTGCGCT
>JAZKEV010000642.1:2184-2905 GCA_040386765.1 Verrucomicrobiota bacterium
GCAGAGGTTGTCGTCGCCTTGGAGGAGCTTTTCCAGCCAGCAGTTGAGGCCGATGGTGACGGATTCGCTGGTATTATCGTGCGGCAGCTGCTCGACATCGACTTCCACCCGCCAGAAGGCGCGGCGGCGGGGGAAGATGCCGTAGACGCGGGCGGAGAATTTCTCCGCCATCAGCCCGGGCAGCTCGGTGGTGGCGCAGACGCGGCCGAAGAGCGTGGTGAGCGCGCCTTGCAGGCCGGCGTTTTGATCGAAGAGCACGCCGATCCAGCCCTTGCGGCGGAGGATCTTGAGGGCATCGGCGAAGCCCTCCTTGCGCGAGAGGAGCTTCATACCGAAGCGCTCGCGCGAACGCTTTACGAACGCATCGGCGGAGGGGTTGTCGAGCGGGCGGAAGATGATACCGAATTCCGGGTTCGGCCCGGGCACGACGAGAAACTGCGCCGTCTGAGCCTCCCAGTAGGCGAGATGGGGCGAGCAGATGAGCGTGGCCGCCGGGTCGGCGTGGTGTAGGGTGTGCGCGGATACGAGGGCGGGGGAGGCGGTGACGATCCGCCGCCAGCGGGCCTCGGAGAGAAAGGGCGTGGCGAGCGAGAGGAAGCCGGTCTCGAGAGCTGCACCCATCAGGATGGAGTGCGACAGGATGGACCGATGCGCGTCGATGCCGAACATCAGGTCCAGGTCGGGTGCGCCGCCATCGCCATCTGGTCCGCCAGATACCACG
>JAZKEV010000642.1:2915-4283 GCA_040386765.1 Verrucomicrobiota bacterium
GCCTGCAGCGCATCGAGGGCGGTCGGCTCGGGGTCTGGCGGCCGATCGTGCGGTGCCACGCGGCGGGTTTCTCGGGAAAGGCGTGATGGAGATTGGAGAGGACGAGCCGGCGGCGGCGGGGCAGGCAGAAGAAAATAAAGTCGCCGAGGGCCCGCGCCAGCACGTCGAGCACCGGCTCAGGCGCATGCGCAACCAGCCAGCCGAGTGATTTTAGTGCGAAAGTAAGCACGCGTGCGGTATTTGTCTTTGATTTCCTCCGGGAAAAACCATGAAACGTAACGCTCTCGCGGTTAAAGCAGATTCTTGTACGGTAGGCTGCACACCGCTGTTTCCATGACCGAACTGTTGATCATCAAACCCTCGTCGCTGGGCGACATTGTCCACGGCCTGCAAGTGGCGACCTCGCTCAAGGCGCAGGTGAACCATCTGCGGATCTCGTGGGTGGTGCGCGATATTTTCGCGCCGATCGTGCGGGCGTGTGAGGCGGTCGATCAGGTGTATGTATTCGAGCGCAATGCGGGAGCCAAGGGTTTCATGAAGCTCACGAAGGAGCTGCGGAAAATCACCTTCGACTACGTCTTCGACATGCAGGGGCTGCTCCGCACGGGGTTGATGACCTCGCGGGTGCTGGCGACGAAAAAGGTCGGCCGGGCGGACGCGCGGGAATTTTCGGGCGTGTTTTATCATCAGCGGGTGGCGCTGCCGGCCAAGGGCAAGGGCAGCCATGCTCTCGATATCCTGCTGCAATTCTGCCCGGTGCTCGGGGCCAAGCCGGAGCTGCGTGGCGCGCTGAAATTTCGCGAAGTCGACTCGCTCAACCTCCGCTTCGCCGATGCGCGCGGGGGTGGGAAGCCGATCGTGATGTTTGTCGACAGCCGGCGCGCGGAGAAGACGTGGGGCGGCTTCAAGCAGCTCACGGAGCTGATCCTGAAGGAGTCCAAGGCGCGGAAGGTCGTGTGGGCGGGCAGCAGCTACGTGCACGACAAGGGCGCGTATCCGGCAGACCAGTTTTTCAACGTTACCGGCAATACGAGCCTCGTCTCGCTCCCGGCGCTGGTGAAGCGCGCGGATTGGGTGATCGCCAACGATAGCGGTCCGATGCACCTGGCGGCGGCGCTGGGCGTGCGCGTGCTGGGCATCTTTGGGCCGACCGATCCGCAATTGTTTGGCCCGTATCCGCTGAATGCGCCGTCGAATGTGGTGGTGCAGGCGCCGGTGGGGGATTTGAAGCTGCTTTCGGCGAAGGATGTGTATTCGCGGTTTCTGCGGGCGCGGGCGCGGTTTGAGAAGTAGGGCGGTAGAAGTAGGTGAATCAGTATATGTAGCGGCGGTCTGTGACCGCCGATGTCGTAAGGAGGCGTTATCCCG
>JAZKEV010000642.1:4293-6099 GCA_040386765.1 Verrucomicrobiota bacterium
ATAGACCGCCGCTACAGGGTGGCGGTTTTGGAGTTTGGGTGGCGGATTGGCGGAGGAGGTTTTCGTGCCTCCTCTCCCTGCGCTCACGCGCAGGGCCACCAAGCAAAGGCTCGGGCAGCGCTTCGTGTAGCCCTGCGCGTGAGCGCAGGGACCGACGTCACTTGCGACGATCGCCGATCCCGCCGCTCACGCGGCGGGCTACGCCGAAGGACGTAAAGGGAAAGCTGCAACTTTGGTGTTTATTCCGTGCCGGGCGGCGGTCATGGTGTTTCTTTTATGCTCGATCCGAAACTGATCCGCGAAACCCCCGACGCTGTCCGCGCCGCGATTGCCAAGAAGCACCTCGAGGTCGACCTCGATGCCGTTCTGGCGATCGATTCCTCGTGGCGCGCATTGCTGCAGGAAGTCGAAGGGCTCCGCGCGAAGCAGAAGGCGGCCAATACGGCGACGTCGGCGCTGCCGAAGGGGTCGCCGGAGTTTGTGGCCAAGATTGCGGAGATGAAGGCGGTCTCGGCGCAGGTGAAGGAGAAGGACGCGCAGCTGACCGAGATCCAAGAGAAGTTTAAGCAGGCGATGCTCTCGATCCCCAACCTGCCGCACGCGAGCGTGCCGGAGGGGAAGACGCCGGAAGAGAATGTCGTGCACGCGACGAATGGCTCGCCCGAAGCGGTCGGACCGCACGCGCTGCCGCACTGGGAGATCGGGGGCTTCGACAAGCTCTTCGATTTTGCGCGGGGCTCGAAGGTCACGGGCGCGGGTTTTCCGTTCTACGTCGGCGACGGCGCGCGGATCGTGCGGGCGCTGCTCAACTTCTTCTTGGATGAAGACGTGAAGGCCGGCTACACCGAGGTGAATCCGCCGATCTTCGTGAATGCGGCGAGCGCGACGGCGACCGGCCAGCTGCCCGACAAGGAGGGCCAGATGTACGAGACGGCCGACCATCTCTATGCGGTGCCGACGGCCGAGGTGCCGCTGACGAATTTCTTCCGCGACGAGATCGTGGAGGAGAGCGCACTGCCGATCCGCCGCTGCGCTTATACGCCGTGTTTCCGCCGCGAGGCGGGCAGCTACGGCAAGGATGTGCGCGGGCTGAACCGGCTGCACCAATTCGACAAGGTGGAGCTCTTGAAATGGGTGCACCCGTCGTCGAGCTACGATGAGTTGGAGAAGCTGCGCGCCGATGCGGAGAGCATCCTGCAGAAGCTGGAGCTGCCGTACCGCGTGCTGCTGATGTGCGGCGGCGACCTCGGCTTCTCGCAGTCGAAGAAATACGATCTCGAGGTGTGGGCGGCCGGCCAGAAGCGCTGGCTCGAAGTTTCGAGCTGCTCCAATTTCGAGGCGTTCCAGGCGCGGCGCGCGCAGATCCGTTTCCGCTCGAAGGAGAGTGGCAAACCGGAGCTCGTGCACACACTCAACGGTTCGGGCCTCGCGGTCCCGCGTGTGCTCGCGGCGCTGTTGGAAAACAACCTGCAGCCCGATGGCCGCGTGAAGATTCCGGCGGCGCTGGTGCCGTATTTCGGGAAGGAATATCTGACATTTGCGTGAGGCTGGAAGGGGATCAGGCGGGCGGGGGCCGGAGGACAGAGGGAAACGGAAGACGGAGAGGGGAGAACCGCTAATCGATTTCACCCAAAGGGTGAAATTTTGAGGTGCGGCTCCGGCTGAACGCCTGCGCTATTAGTATAGGGGCCCGCTAATCGCGGGCCGCGATCAGGCTCCGTATCTTGTCGCGGACGCGATGAGCAGGAGTTCCCGGTGCTCATTTCACGCCTTGGGTGAAATCGATTGGGGGTTCGCTTGTTGCCT
>JAZKEV010000643.1:0-2448 GCA_040386765.1 Verrucomicrobiota bacterium
GCTACGGCTTCTACCTCGAGGGCGTGATCAACATCTACTACGAGGGCGCGAGCGGAAATGCGAAGATCAAGCGCATCCTCGAGTCGTATCGCTCGAATCCGCCGAAGGCCTTTGGCGATGTGACGGTGGCGAAGTTCCAGGACTTCGGCCGCGAGAAAATCTTCGATGCGGACGGCGAGCAGATCCCGGCGCAGGACCTTTATCTCGTGACATTGTCGAACGGTTACTCGTTCGCGGCGCGCGGGAGTGGCACGGAGCCGAAGATGAAGTTCTATCTCTTCGCCAACGACAAGGTGAGCAACGTGTCCGAACTTCCCGCCGTGAAAGCACGCGTGCGCGCGACGCTCGACAGTTTGAACAAGGCGATTGAGGCGGATGCGAAGGCGCGGGCGGAGGGGTGAGGCTCGTGAGGTGAGGGTTTGCTGACCGCTGCGCCGAACGACGGAGGCGCTTTTTTGACCGCGGAAAACGCCGATGGCGCGGATACGCTGACGCGACAGATTTGGTTTTATCCGCGTTATCAGCGTTATCCGCGGTCAAATTCTGTGGGGCAGAATTCTTTCGGTTGGAGCCGATGGCCGAGAAGAGGCGCAGGGAGCTCAAAAAGAGCGGCCTCGAAACGTGTGCTTACGTGCCCTCAGCTCTTACTCTTTCCCAATGCACCCGCTGCCGCCTGCTGGAACACCCGCCGTACTTCGCTGCCGTCGCTATTCGGGAAGTTGGAGCGCTGCACGAAGAGCAGGTAGGCCACGCCTTTGACGGGGTCGACCCAGGCCTGCGTGCCCCAGGCGCCGCCGTGTCCGAAAGTGCCGGGTGAGAGCATCGAAGGCACGCCGTCGTGCGGGGTAAGGAGGATACAGGTGCCCATGCTCCAGCCGTAGTTGTTGCCGCGCTTGCCCCATTGTTCGCTCTGGAAGAAACCGGTGGGGATGCCGCTGGTCTGCGGGGTGGTGAGGACCTTGTAGGCGGCTTCGCTGAAGTAGCGTTTGCCGTTGAGGGTGCCGTGGCCGAGGAGGAGTTGGCAGAAACGCGCGTAGTCGGTGGGGGTAGAGTAGAGGCCGCCGTTGCCCTGCGGGGGACGGGTGCGCGCGCCATCGTACTCGACGCGGGAGGGAGCGACGGAGAGTTCGCCGGTGTCCTTGTTTTTCGCATAGCCGAGAGCGGCGCGGGCCTTGTGCTCAGCGGTGGGGTAGAAGGTGGTGTCCTTCATGCCGAGGGGTTCGAAGAGGCGCTTCTGCAGATACACGTCGAAGCTCTGGCCGCTCACGACTTCGACAATGCGGCACGCGAGGTTGATGCCGGACTGGCAGTATTTCCACTGGGCGCCGGGCTCGAACTGCATCTTGGCGCCGAGCCATGCGGGCACGAGGTCGGCGAGGGTGCGGGCGGCCTTGGTCTGCTCCATCGATGCCTCGCCGAGACCGGAGGTGTGGGTGAGGATTTGGGCGATGGTGAGATTGGCGGGTTTGCCTGAGGGGGTCTTCAGGTTGGCAAACTCGGGGATGTACTTCGCGACCGGGTCGTTGACGTTAAGCTTGCCCTCGTCGTGCAGCATGAGGACGGCGACGCCGGTGATCGGCTTGCTCATGGACGCGATCCAGAAGACCGAGTCGGGAGCGATGACGCGCTTGGCGGCGACGTCGGCGAAGCCGTTGCTCTCAAGGTGCAGCGTCTTGTCCTTGGCGACGACGACGGTTACGGCACCGGCGATCTCTTTTTGGGCGATCATGTCGTCCATCGCTGCTCCCACGCCGGGGAGGCGGGGCGCGGCGAGCGCGGCGACGGCGGAGGCGAGGAAGCAGGCGAGGAGGAACGGGCGAGGGGAACGCATGGGGTAGAAAGAGAAGAAACTGAGGAAAACGGAATCCCGCCCAAGGCGAAACCACAAACGTCAGCGGAATCGGGCCCGGTGAATCCCCTGTGAATAACCCCCGGGGTTTTTCCGTTGCGGGTGGCGGAGTGCGCCTTTCAATCGCCCGTTTCACCGCTGCATGTATCTCAAGGCGCTCAAGCTCCATGGCTTTAAAAGTTTCGCAGACCCGACCACGCTCCGCTTCGAGCCGGGCGTAACGGCCATCGTCGGGCCGAACGGTTGCGGCAAGTCGAACGTCGCCGACTCGATCCGGTGGGTGCTGGGTGAACAAAGCGCCAAGGCGTTGCGTGGCGGCAAGATGCAGGACGTCATCTTCGAGGGTGCGGATACGCGGAAGCCGGCGCAGATCTGCGAAGTGTCGCTGCTCCTCACCGAGTGCGAGAAGCAGCTCGGCAGCGAATTTCACGAGATCGAGATCATGCGTCGCGTGCATCGTGACGGGCAGAGCGAGTATGCGTTCAACGGACAGCCCTGCCGGTTGAAGGATATTCAGAAGCTGTTCATGGATACCGGCATAGGTCGGACCAGCTACTCGATCATGGCGCAGGGCCAGATCGACCAGATCCTGTCGTCGA
>JAZKEV010000644.1:0-6151 GCA_040386765.1 Verrucomicrobiota bacterium
CTTCGCCTCCGGCCGCGCGTGCTCAACGACGTCTCCGGCCTCGATTGCAGCCTGGAGCTTTTCGGTCAGCGCCTTGAAACGCCAATCCTCCTCGCGCCCGCTTCCAATCACATGCTCGCCCACCCCGAGGGCGAACTCGCCACCGCCCGCGGCGCGGGGATCACCAAAACCACGATGATCCTAAGCAGCGCCGCCAACAAGGACATCAAGGAGGTCGTGGGCGCGGCCACCTCGCCGGTGTGGTTTCAGCTCTACGCCCAGCACGAGCGCGCGCTCACCTCCGACATGGTGCAGCACGCGATGCAAAGCGGCAGCCAGGCGCTCTGCGTGACGATCGACAGCCCCGTCGACGGCATGCGCAATCGCCAGACGCGCGCCCGGCTCAAGCGACCCGAGGGCGTCGGCTTCCCGAATTATTTCGGCCGCAACACCACGCGCCCCTCCCTGCAAACCCTCGACGAAGTGCGCCCGCAAAAACTCGATTGGGCGGAGATCGACTGGCTGCGCACCCTCACGAAAAAGCCTCTCCTGCTGAAAGGCATCCTGCACCCCGTCGACGCCGTTCGCGCGCTCGAACACGGCGTGGATGGGATCGTGGTCTCCAATCACGGCGGCCGCGCCCTCGATACCGCCCCGGCCACGATCGATGCGCTCCCGGATATCGTCGACGCCGTCGCCGGCCGCATGCCGATCCTGATCGATGGCGGCATCCGCCGCGGCACCGATGTGCTTAAGGCCATCGCCACCGGCGCGACCGCCGTCCTCATCGGACGCCCCTACATTTACGGCCTCGCCGTCGGCGGTGCCGAAGGCGTGGCCCACGCCCTGCAAATCCTCCGCATGGAACTGCTCAGTGCGATGGCGCTGTGCGGCGCCGCTTCCCTCGCCAAGCTCGACCGCTCGATCCTGTGGCCTGCCAACGGCCCACTCTCCACGCGCGTACCATCGGGGTCGCCTTAGTTAATCTTGATTAATCTACCGCTTGCCGTTTGCGGCGGGGCTCACCTGGATCGCGGCTTTGCTGCCTGCGGATCGGTCCATTCGGATCTTTAGGATGGTTTTGATCTCGGGATCATTGCCTCCGAGAGGAGGCCCGCGGGTCGCGGGCTGTCGCCATCGGTCACTGAGACTCGGCGCCAATTGGAACCACAATCAACGACGTCAAGAGCGCGGGTAGAACTCTGCTCGAGACCGGGCCTTTTGCAGTGAACTGACAAGTCGGCCATATCGTTGGCGGTCGCCTCGCTCGGACATCTCGTCACTGAATGGTTTCCTTGCAAAAGACTTCCGGCATTCATTCGCTGCACTGCGCTGACTTCACCTCGCCAGGGCGGGGGGAGAACCGCACAGTGGGGTCGATCGCGAGCCAGAAAAAGGCGGCGGCGGCGGTGAAGACGGCCATGACGACGAGCGGCGTATCGTAGTTGC
The DNA here is from genome assembly GCA_040386765.1 of Verrucomicrobiota bacterium. GTDB lineage: Bacteria > Verrucomicrobiota > Verrucomicrobiia > Opitutales > Opitutaceae > ER46. The sequence goes on from JAZKEV010000644.1 coordinate 1,429, forward strand.
CCGTGTGCCCGACGATATAGCCGAAAGCAGGGACGTGGAAAACCCGCCCGCCTGCCCCGCCATGTTCATCGCACCGCTGACCGCCCCGGAGTTTCGCCCGCCAATATCGATGCAGACGGCCCAAGCCATCGGCAGCATGAAATCCGAGGCTGCATACGCCATCGCGAGCAGGACGATCGTGGCCACGGGATCGCGTACCGCAAGTGTCAGCACGATGAACACCGCGGAGGCGAGCAGGCCGGTGAACCCGATCACCCGGCGCCCCGTCTTCAGGCCCCAGCGATTCGCCGCCCAGTCGGCCGCGAATCCCCGGCGAGGTTGGCCCCCGCCCCGAAAACGAACGGCAGCCAGGAATACGCCAGCAGCTCGGAGCGGCTGAACCCGCGCCCCGGCACCGGGGAACGCTCGGCAACATCCTGAAGAGCGAACTCGTCGACGATGGTACTGCACCGCCTTCACGCCGACCCCTTGCCGCGACGCGCGGGCCGGACGAGTCCGGCCTGGTCCATGAGCGGCGCGAGCCGTTCATAACAAAATTTGGTCGCAGGCACGGGCTGATAGCCGGGCCTGCGTTGCACGTGCCCGCTCACCTCGACATTCACAAAGCCCGAGTAGTCGAGTTCCCGGAGCAGGCGGAAGTAAGCGAGGTAGTCCGTCTTGCCCTCGCCGGGCAGCAGGAACGTGTGCTTCTTCGCCACGTGTTCGACGTCCTTCACCACGATCAGCGGGGAGTAGGCGATGAGCTGGCGCAGGCTCTCCTCCAGCGGGAGGCCCTCCACATCGAAGTGGCTGTAGTCGAAAACGACGCGGATGCGCGGGCTGCCGACGGCGTTGATCAGCCAAAGCGCGCGCTCCGGGCTCTGCACGGCGTGGCCCGCGTGCGACTTGAAGACGAGCGTGGTGTTTCCGTCCTCGAGCACGGGCACCCACCCGCGAAGCTCGTCGACCATTTGCTCTCTGACTTTCTCCCACTCGGCCTTGCCGCGGCCAAGGATGGTATCGAGATAAGGGGGACGCTCGGGCGAGAGTTCGCGACCAAGCGCGACGGCGCGCTTCAGCCGGTCGAGATTCTCCACGCGGGCCTCAGGCGTGCCCCGCAACTGGAGGCTCTCGAGCATCGAGGGCAACGCCAGGCCGTGTTCGTCGATCTGGCGGCGCAGGGTACGGCGGGCACCGGCCGTGAGCTTTACGGGCTCGGTTGGCCAGCCCGGCATCAGCGCAAGTTGCACGCCGTCATAGCCGGTCTCCTTGATGAGCCGGAGCGCGTCGGGCGTCGTGAGATCCTTCATCCCATAGGTGCCGATGGATAGCCCGACCGTCGACCGGGGTTTGCCCGCGGCCGCCAGCAGCGGCGCGGAGACAAGTGCCCCGAGCCCGGCGCCGACGATGACACGCGAGAAGTCGCGCCGGCTCAGCGGAGCGGCGCCATGAAGCAGGGATTCGTGCATGAGGGATGCGACAGTTTCGATTGTGGTTTTCTTAGCCGCGCAGCGCGTCGATCCCCCAACCCTTGCGGTACTGGCGCCGCACGAGGGCGGTCGCGGCCGGGTCGTCGAAGCGCAGCCGGGCGGCGTCCCACACCAGGCGCCGTCCGGGTGCGCGTTGCGCGATCGTACCGAGCATGACTGTCTCGGTAAGCGGGCCGGCGACGTCGAAGGACGAGTTGGCCGACCGACCGGCGAGGATGGCATTCGGCCATTCGAGATAATGGTCGAGCTTCTCGGCCCCCAGTTCCCCAAACATCTGCTTGAGCGGTCCGACCGTATAGTCGCGAAACTTCTCCTGCGGGTACAGCCGCGGCGGCGAGCCGGGAGACGCCAGCATCCACCCCTCGTCGCCTGTAAACAGCGAGCCACTGCTGGGGAGTTTGAATCCCTCGGGGAATAGGCTCTTGTCGATCGGCGATTCCTTTTTCAGCCCGTCCGACCACGTATAGCGGAAGCCCTCGTGCGTGTAGCGGGTCGCGGGGAATTCGTAGACCACCGTGCTCGCCTCCGGATAGACGAGGTCATCCATGTTGCTGACCTCGGCGCGGAGCGCGGTCGGGGCTCCCAGTTCGAGCGCCCAGACGACCACGTCCATGATGTGGCAGCCCATGTCGCCCATCGACCCTGTCCCGTACTCTTTCCAGGCGCGCCAATTGAAGTTGTGGTAGAGGTGCGTCTTGTACGGACGCGGCTGCGCGACGCCCACCCACTCGTTCCAGTGGATGTCCTTCGGCACGGGATCCTCGCCGACCGCCAGCTCCTTGATTCCCGGGAGCCAGACCGGCTTCGTGTTGAGAAATGAGTGCGCCTCCCGGATCTTTCCGAGGACGCCGCTCCGGATCGCCTGCACGGCGCAGCGATATCCCACGCTCGAGTGATACTGGTTCCCCATGTGCGTCACGACGCCCTTTGCCCGGGCGAATTCGCGCATGATACGCGCCTCGTGGACCGTCTGCGTCATCGGCTTCTGCACAAACACATGCTTGCCGAGCGCCATCGCCGAGATCGCCACGGTGGCGTGCATGTGATCGGGCGTCGACACGGTGATCGCGTCGATGTCCTCCCGCTCCAGCATCCTCCGATAGTCGGTGTACAGTTTCGCCTTGGGGAACATCCGCGCCGCCGCGCCGATGCCAAGCGAGCGCGCGAGCTGCCCCGGAGCGAGGTTGGGCGGCTGCTTGCCGCCATCGCGGTGGTCGATGTCGCAAAGGGCCACAATGTCGTGGAGCTCGCCCCCGCCGCTCACGCCGCGCAAGTCATCCCAGCCCTTGCCGGCCGCGCCGACGCATGCGATTCGGAGGCGGCGGCCTGCGGGGGTTGCGCGCACGCGGCTCGGAAGAGCGCTGAGACCGAGCAACGCGCCGCCAGCGGCGACGGCCTTGCCGAAGTCACGGCGGGTCATGGAGGTTGTCTTGGGGTCGTTCATAAAGGATGCCTTGTAGTATTCACGAAGATGATACAGCAGCTCGCGCTTCACCGATAGAGCCCCAGTTCCATCGAGACGAACTCGCAGCTGCGGGTAGTGCGCTGCCGGTTGGCGAGCCGGAGGGTGTTCCGCCCCGGCACGATCCGCTCGAGCGGCACGGTAAAGAAGCGCAGCGCGGCGCGCGCCGGGTACGCCTCGTTCTGCGCCAGCGGCGGGAACAACTCGGTCTCTTCCCGCGCCAGTGGCGTCAAGGGTGTTTTGTTCCACTCGGCTTCGATCTCCGGCGCGGGCGCTCCGCGCCGCGTTTCCACGCGCAGGATGGCGCGTTCGAACCGGACCCGTGAAGTGTCGTCGGCGATGACGAGTTCGATCGTCTTCTCATCCTTCGCCGGGAAGGTGCCGAAGCCGGCGTAGATCGCGTAGTTCTTCGCACTCTGCCTGAGGTAATCGCGGTCCGTGATCCCCCGGAGACCCGCCGCCATCGGCACCCGTTGGGCCGCCGGCACGTAGTCGTAGTTGAACAGGCTCAGGCCGTCGACCCCGCGGTGGAAAAGGTTCAACGCCGAAGCGCGGTAAATCTCGAACGTCGTATAACGCCGGTTCGTCGCGCCCGTGCGCCGCGGCGCCTGATAGGTGACGTAGTTCATCTCGCCGTAAAGCTTGGCGTGACGGAGGGCGGCGCGGAACTCCTCCACCCCCAGTTCGATCGTGTGGTTGTAGGACGGGGAGAGATTGACCATCTCGACCAGCCGCTGCTGGTCCCACGCCGGTATGTCCAGCCCGACCGCTTCGCATTTGGCCCGCGTTTCTGGAATTCGCACGCAGAGCTTCAGCGACTTCCCGCGGGGGCGGCCGATGTCCTCCATCATCCGCTTGATCCGCTGGATGAACGCGGTCATCACGCCGCGCCCTTCTTCCAGATTTTCTCGCCGGAAGAAGTGGGCATGCCGCTGGAAATCGAGCTCAACCCCGTCCACATCGTAGTTCGTGCAGAGTTCACGCAGGATCGAGAAATAATAATCCCGCACCTCCGGAATCATATAGTTGAAGATCCGGACGTTGTCGCTGCCCGGTCGGGGTGTGTCGTTGGAGTCGCCCAGCCAGTATTCGGAATGCTCGCGCCAGATCGCGTTGTGACTCGGCCACGTCAGGTCGTTCACGTAGTGCCGGTCGTTCATCCGATAGGAGACGAAAAAATCCTTACCATTCCGCCGGCAGGCCTCGAGGGTGTCCTTCACCGGGTCGCCCCCGCCGTGGATGTAGCGCATGATCCGGTCGAAGGAGGGGAACTTGGTCGACCGCTGCTCCGGGGTATATTTCTTCCACTGCGGATCGACTTCCGACGGATAGACATTCGTCCGCCACATCGTCGGGCAGCACATGATGGCGTCGACGTCGGTGTTCTTCAGCTTGTCGATGAAAGAGCCGATGTAGGCCGGGCTGTTGTCATCTTTGTTGCAGATGATCAAAAGCTCGTGGTTGAAGATGCATTTGTAAGTCGTCGAAACCGGCGTGGGGTGAAAGCGTCCTGCGCGCGCGTTTTCTTCACCCCGGATGCGATCGGATAGCCCTGCTGTCGCAAGCATGCCGGAGGAGAGTTTGAGAAAGTTTCGTCGGGAAGGGTTCATCGTAAATTCATCGGAGGCCGCGGGTGGGACGGGGTGCTTCCTTTGTCGGGTGCCAATCTTGGCCGCGAGACGACATTTTCCGCCGACGACGCTCCGGTCGCAGAAGTCGTCTCGGCCTGAACAATCGCCGGGGCCGCGGCGAGCAGCCACACGGCGACGCGACCGCATCTGCCTGACGGGGC
>JAZKEV010000645.1:0-3155 GCA_040386765.1 Verrucomicrobiota bacterium
GCGCTTCAAGGAGACGGTCGACTCCGTCTACGGCATGGTCGACACCCGCCTCTTCCGCGAGCGCCTCCGCGTGCTCACCGGCGTGCGCTACGAGCGCACCGAGACGAAGGCCGCCGGCCCGCTCATCAATCCCAGCAATGTCTTTCTCCGCACGGCTTCCGGCGATTTTGTGCGCAACGCCGCCGGCGCCCGCGTGCGCGATCCCGCCGCCGGCGCCGCCGGCTCGCTCCAAGAGATCCCTTTCACGCACCAAGAGCGCGCCAACCGCGTCTCCCGCACGTACGACGACTTCTTCCCCAGCCTCCACCTCACGACCAATATCACCGAAGCGTTCCAGGTGCGCCTCGCCTACGCCCGCACCTACGGCCGCCCCGATCTCGCCAACATCATCCCCAACGCGACGATCACCGAAAACGACATCATCGCCAACCCCGAGAACCCCGGCACCATCAACGTCCGCAACACCGGCCTCAAGCCCTGGGTCGCCAACAACTACGATCTCTCCTTGGAGTACTACACGAAATCCGGTGGCGTTTTCACCGCCGGCGTCTTCCGCAAGGACATCAGCGACTTCTTCGGCTCCGTCACCCGCGTGGCCACCGCGGCCGATATCGAGGAACTCGGCCTCGACGAACGCTACACGGGCTTCCTGATGACCACGATGTTCAACAGCGGCACCGCCCGCGTGAGCGGCGCCGAGCTCTCCGCCAAGCAGTCCCTGCAAGGCCTCGGCGCGTGGGGCAAGCACTTCATCCTCTTCGCCAACGCGACCAAGCTCGAGCTGAAGGGCAACCAAAACGCCTCCTTCAGCAATTTCCTCCCCGAGAGTGCCAACTGGGGCATCACCTTCACCCGCCGTCCCCTCACCCTCTTCGCCAAGTGGACCTACCGCGGCGAGCAGCGCCTCGCCTCTGTGCCCGCCTTTGGGGTCGACGCCTTTCGCTACTGGGCTCCCCGCACGCAAATGGACGTCAACGCCGACTGGCGCCTTAACACCCGCCTGACGCTCTTCCTCAACGTCCGCAACGTCTTCAACGCCAAACCCCGCCAGATCGTCTACGGAGCCACGACGCCCTACTACGCCCAGAACAACGTCCACCAGGAATTCGGCGTCGGCCTCACCGCAGGCATCAAAGGCACGTTCTAGCAGACGGCATGGCTAGCCCTTGCTTGAGTCAGGGCCAAGTCTCGCGCGTCGCGATGCCGCCCCCCACATCGACCGAGCCCGCTGGTTTTCTGAAGAGGTTCATCCCCACCGCCGAGCGCTGCGCTCCTATCTGCAGCGCTCGTCCCCGGGGTGCGTGATGTCGGCGTTGTGGTGCAGGACTCCTCTCTGCGCATCTGGGCAACCCGGGCCAGCCTGCAGATCGGCTGCGCGCGCGCCTTTCTCTTCAAGATCGCCCGCAACCGGGCTTTGGACGTACTGCGTCACGACGCTGAGAGTTAAACCGGATGCGATCCACGGTGCCATCGGCGAATTCCACCCGGAGTGCCACCGCACGCACGCCCTCGGTGGTGAGGCGGTGCACCGACTTCATGGCCGGCCGGTCGCGGCAGGGCTCCATCGCCGATACAAGGTGCTTTCCAATTCCGGCCCCGCACGATGCAGCAGCACGTAGTCGAGCCGGCGCGGATTGCCCGGTTTGTTCTGCGGCGGGTCGCCTTACGCCAAAACAATGTCGTTGCAGGGCGGCGAGCACCTGCAGCCACCGATGGATGCCTGCCGAGGGCCGCAGGCCCCGGCGACCCGCGCTCATCCTCCGGCCGATCATCACGGGCCACGCCGGGCGCTGCGCCTTCTTCACGTTATACAGATAAGAGTAGCACAGGGGAAATTTTTCCAGCGGGCGCGGCCCACGCGAAACCTCCGCACCAGCGTACGTCCGGCCCGCCTGCGCCTGCCCTCCACACCGGTGGCCGACACCTTGCCCGGCGGACCATGAAAGCCGCACACATGATCGCTCCCGCCTTTTACCTGGAAGATATCCGCCACATACGCGCCGCCACCACTCGCGACCGGCGCAGCGATCAGCAACAGCGTGCGCGTATAGTCCTGCACTTGGGGCTATGCACCCTTCGCCTCAATTGCAGAACTGCCAGGCCGGGAACCCGGGCACAAACCGGACCTTCCCGCCCCAGAGCCTTCGCTGCCACGCCCCGTCGACAAACACCGTGTTGTGCGAAAGCGTATAGAGCGTCCACTTTTCGCGATGTAGCCACGCCGTCGCAAATTCCGGATAGCCCTGGTCTGGCGCGAGCCAGTGGCCGTGTGCGAATAGGTCGAGGTTGAGCTGGTCGAGGTGCGCGTGGTTCAGTGTGCGGCTATAGTTGAACCGCCAGTCCCACGCCATTCGCCCCCTCCCCGACTCCAGCAGTGCGAGCCCCCATGCATCACCCTGGCTCTGCCCCCTAACCTTGCGCTCCCTTCAACACGGCGGAACTCACCGCTCTCTCTTTCCGACCATTACTTCGGCGGCCACGCGGGCCACGTCGCGCAAAAGAAACTTTCTTGAAAAACTTTCTAGTAGTTTTCTCCGCCGCACTCGTCTCCTGAGCGCGCCTAGCACAGTTTGAGAACCCCGTATGCTTCAACCCCTAGGTTTCCTTTCCTCCGCGGACCGTCGTCGGCCGTTTGCGCGCGTGGCGTTGCGCGTCGCCGTAGGGCTCGGCCTTTTGATCCCGGCGAGTCGCAGCGCCGCACAGGATGCTGCGCGCGCTTTCGATATCCCCGCGGGCGAAGCGACCGTGACGCTCAAGCGCTTCGCCTCCCAGTCGCGCGAGCAGCTGCTCTATCACACCGACGACGTCGGCGGCGTCCAGACGCACGCGGTCCAAGGCGACTATGTGCCGATCGCGGCGCTGAAGGTGATGCTCGCGCAGACGCGGCTGCACGCGCGGCAGGATGCCAAGACCCGCGCCATTTCCATCGTGCAACGCCCAGCCGTCGCACCCCCAACCTCCCCGACTCCTCTCCAGGCAAGCCCTGCTGCTGAACCCGAACCCTCTACCATGCCATCCCGCTCCAATGCTGTTACCCGATCGCTCGCTGCGCTTTTTTCCGCGGCGGTCGCTCTGGATTCCTCCGCCCAGCCGGCCCCCACGCCTCCCACCAACGCCGTGGTGGAGCTGTCTCCGTTCGAAGTCACCGCGGAGCA
>JAZKEV010000646.1:0-2030 GCA_040386765.1 Verrucomicrobiota bacterium
GGATCGCTGCACGCAGACGGGGTGGGCGAGGAGGCCGTGGCGGCGGCCATCCTGCAGCAGGGTGGCGGGCGAATAGAAGCCCATCGGCTGGTTGTTGAGGAGGCTGGCGTAGAATTCGGCGGTGCGATAAATTTTCAGCCACGTGCTGAAGTAGGCGAGCATCGCAAAACCAATCGCATGCGACTCAGGGAAACCGTATGCGGCGAAAGAGGTCGTGGCGGCGACGACCTTGGTGACGACCGTTTCGTTGTGGCCCTTGTGGCGCAGCGCGGCCGCGAGCTTGGCCATGGACCGCTCCATGCGAGCCTTGTCTTTGGTGAAGCCCATGGCGCGCCGGAGTTCCTCCGCTTCGGCGCCGTTGAACTTTGCCAGCTCCATGGAGAGCTCCAGCATCTGCTCTTGAAAAAGAATCACGCCTTCGGTGCGCGCTAGAATCGGTTTAACGCGTTCTTCGACCGAAGGGTCGATGAATTCTGGTTTCTCTTCCCCATTACGCCGGCGGATCAGAGGGTGCACGAGGTTGCCGGTGATGGGGCCGGGGCGGATGATCGCGACCTGCATGGCGAGGTCGTAGAGGTTCCTGGGTTTGAAGCGGGGCAGCGTCGACATCTGGGCGCGACTCTCGATCTGAAACACACCGATGGTATCGGCTGCTCGGATACGATCGTAAGTAACCTCATCGTCCACCGGAATGTCGTTCATGGCGTGCGGTCCCTTAGGGTTATTTGCACACAACTCGATTGCCTCCTGCATCACGGCCATCATGCCGAGGCCGAGGAAATCGATCTTCACGATGCCAAGGTTCTCGCAGTCGTCCTTGTCCCACTGGCAGACATTCCGCTTCTCCATGGAGGCAGGCTCGAGCGGGACGATTTTATCGAGCTGGCCTTTGCTGATCACCATGCCGCCAGAGTGCTGGCCGAGGTGGCGCGGGTGTGCGCGGATGTAATGATTCAGCCGCACCATCGCCTCGGCGCGCGGATGCTCCTGCGCGATGCCGGACATGGCGAGCTGCTGCTTCAACTCAAGTGTCTGGGGGAAGTCGCCGTTGGCATAGAGGCTGGAAAAGCGGTCGAGGGCATCCTCGCCGAAGCCGAGGACTTTGCCGGTTTCGCGGATGACGCTGCGGCCGCGATAGGAGATGACGTTAGCGGTCATCGCGGCCCCGCGGCTTCCGTAGCGGGCATACACCTCTTGAATAACCTTCTCGCGCCGCTCGCCGCTCGGGAAATCGAGATCGATGTCGGGCCATGCGGGTTTGCCGTCCTTGCCTACGCGACTGTCGTTGAGGAAGCGGTCGAAGAGGAGGCGGTGCTTGACGGGGTTTACCTCGGTGATTCCGAGGACGTAACAGACGGCGCTGTTGGCGGCGCTGCCGCGGCCCTGCACCAGAATATTGTTTTCACGGGCCCATTTGCAGATGTCCCAAACGATGAGGAAATAGCCGGAGAATTTGAGCCGCGCCATGAGGTTGAGCTCTTTCTCAAGCTGGGCGCGAAGCTCAGGGGAGAGGGCGCCCCCGATGCGCCCCGGGGCCGAGGCAAAGGTCTGCTTCCACAGGAACTCGTCCATCGACTCGCCGTTGGGCGTGTCGTACGAGGGGAACTCGTAGCCGAGATTCTCCAGGGTAAAGTCGAGACGCGCGTCCAGGCGCGTGGAATTGAGGAGCGCTTCGGGCAGGTCGCCGAAGAGGTCGGCCATCTCGACGGATGATTTTACGTGGCGCTGGGAGTTGATCTCGAGGCGGCGTCCGGCGGCGTCGAGGGTGGTGTGGTGCCGCAGGCAGGTGAAGACATCGGCGACGATGCGGTGCTCGGGGATGGCGTAGTTCACGCCGCCGGTGGCGAGGAGTGGCAGGCGGTGCGCGGCGGCGAGGTCGCGGAGAAAAGTGATCTCGCGTTCCTCACCGCGCAGGCGGCGGCGCTGGAGTTCGACGAAGAGGCGCGCCTGCGCGGGATCGGAGGCGGAGCCGAAGATGGCGGTCAAGCGGGCGAGGGCGGTGGCGGCGGCGTCGCGGCCCTGGGTGCTCC
>JAZKEV010000647.1:0-9184 GCA_040386765.1 Verrucomicrobiota bacterium
GATCGCCGGCGTCGGCGACGGCAATCTCCACGCCACCGCCCTCGCCGCCGCCACCGAAGCCGCCCGCGCCGGCATCGCCCTCGTCCGCAGCTCCCGCACCGGCAGCGGCCTCGTCGAGCGCAACATCGAGATCGACGACGACGCCCTCGGCTTCATCGCCGCCGACGAGCTCAACCCCCAAAAAGCCCGCGTCCTCCTCCAACTCGCCCTCACTCGCACGACCGATCCGAAGATCATCCAGGAAACCTTCTTCACCTACTAACGTGTAGCTCCAATGCCTCGGGCAAGAAGCCACGGGCAACGCCGATATCGCGGATCACCCCAAATTGTCGCGCCAGCGTATCCGCAGCATCCGCGTAATCCGCGGTCAAAAAAAACCGCCTCCCTCCTCAACCCATGAGTCCGCCTCAGCTCTAGCCTCTCAGCGCTCCGCCCCTCCGACCACACCTCTCGCCTTCCGTCGCTCCTTCTTTCGCCGTTCGCCCTCGCCTCCTCTCGCATGTCCTCTGCCTTCACCCTCCCCGCCTGGTTCGACGTCGGCGCGGTGTTCGCCTTCGCGCTCACCGGCGCGATCGCCGCCACGCAACGCGGGTACGACATCGTGGGCGTGTTCTTCCTCGCCTTCGCCTCCGGTCTCGGCGGCGGCCTGATTCGCGATGGTATTTTTCTGCCCAGTCCCGAACCCACGCCGCTGCTCACCGACCCGCGCTACATCAGCCTCGTCGTCGCCGCGACGATCTTCGCCGCCTTCTTCGGCTCGCACGTGAAGCGCGCCCGCCGCGTCATCGCGCTCATCGACGCCCTCGGCCTCGGGGCCTATGCCGTCTTCGGCACGCAAAAGGCCCTCCTCGCCGGCCTCTCCGTGCCCGCCTCAGTCCTGGTCGGCGTGATCAACGCCTCGGGCGGTGGCCTCCTCCGCGATATCATCACGCGCGAAGAGCCGCTCGTCTTCCGCCCCGGCCAGTTCTACGTCCTCACTGCAGTGGCCGGCGCGATCGTCTTCGTCTTTCTCCTCGTCGAAGTGGAGGTGGCCGCCACCCCCGCCGCCATCGCGGCCATCGCCTTCACCTTCATCTTCCGCGCGCTGACCATCGTCTTCAACTGGCGCACCTCCGCCATCGCCGCCCCCAAAGACCAGGACCTCACACCGTAGGACTCCGGTTGAGGAAAAGATCCGCCACCCTGGTAGGCCGCCTGCTCGCAGGCGCTTGTCCGCTTACTCACCCGCGCCCGCCGGCGAACAATCTACCACGCAAGCGGCGCCCGCCCCAAACAATATCCGGCCACGCGCCCCTTCCGCGCCCGTGCTTCGCCGATCAGGCGAAGCTTCTCTATCTCCACCACGCCCCTTTGGCTCCGAAAAATTAGCGCAGATTAGCGTTCCCCTCTCCGCATCCCTCTCCGTCCCCTTCGCGCGTCCCAAACATGGGATTCGTTTTTCCCAAGAGCCCTACACCCCCAACCCGCCGTCCAACCCGCCAAAAATCGCAACCGCCTCAAGCACCCACACCTACATCGCATTCAAAATCTTGGCACAGCCACTGCAAAAGGAGCGGCCTCAACATGAAAAACATGAAAACCAAAACCGCTCTCAAGCTCCTCGCGCTCATCTCCACCTCGGCTCTTCCTGCTGTCGCCGCCGCCGAATCATTCGGCCTCGCTCTTCCCACCGCGCTCGATGCCTCGCATATCCTCGGCGCGTTTGTCGCGACCTTCGTCGCCCTCATCGCCTTCTCCGACTATACGCGCAAACCCTTCTCGGTGGCGCGTCGCGCCGCGGTCCCCGTCAGCTCGCGCAAGTACGTCTATCCCTTCGCGGCCTGAGTCCTCTGAGCCCTCCTTGACACTCCCGTCCGCTCGCCAATCACTCGCTCCCGCATGTCCTCCGCCACCGCGCATCGCATCCTCATCGCCGACGATCAGCCCGATATTCTCGAGGCCCTCCGTCTGCTGCTGAAGGGCGAGGGCTACGCCACCGAGTCCGCCAAGTCTCCCGCCGCCGTGCTCAAGGCCGTCGAGGCCCACGACTACGCGCTGGTGCTCATGGACCTCAATTACGCGCGCGATACTACCAGCGGCCAGGAAGGTCTCGAGCTCCTGCAGAAATTGCAGAATCTCGACGCCGCGCTCCCCGTCGTCGTCATGACGGCGTGGGCCAGCGTCGATGTCGCCGTCGAGGCGATGCGCCGCGGCGCGCGCGATTTCGTCACCAAGCCTTGGGATAACCCGCGCCTCCTCGCCATCGTCAAAAACCAGATCGAGCTCGGCAGCGCCCAGCGTGCTTACAAGCGCCTCGAACAGGAAAACGAGATTCTTCGCGGCAGCGGCAAAGCCGGCCCCTCGATCATCGCGCAATCCGTCGCGATGCGCCCCGTCCTCGAGATCATCGCGCGCGTCGGCCCCTCCGATGCCAATGTCCTTATCACCGGCGAAAACGGCACCGGCAAGGGCCTCGTCGCGCAGGCGCTGCACGCCGTCTCGCAGCGCGCGGGCAAGCCCTTCATCTCCGTCAATATGGGCGGCCTCCCCGAGGGCGTCTTCGAGAGCGAGCTCTTCGGCCACGTCCGCGGCGCGTTCACCGATGCCAAGGTCGACCGTGCCGGCCGCTTCGAGCTTGCCGATGGCGGCACGCTCTTCCTCGACGAGATCGGCAATATCCCGCTGAGCCAGCAGGCGAAGATGCTCCGCACGATCGAGACCGGCGAGTTCGAGCGCGTCGGGTCCTCGCGCACTTTTCACGCGAGCGTCCGCCTCGTCTCCGCCACCAACGCCGACCTCGCCACCGAAGTCGCCGCCGGCAAATTCCGCCAGGATCTCCTCTTCCGCCTCAACACGATCCAGCTCCACCTCCCGCCGCTCCGCGAGCGCCGCGAAGACATCGAGTTGCTCGCGCAGCATTTCCTGAAGCAACACGTCACGCGCTACCGCAAAGCCATCACCGGCTTCGACGAAAGCGCGCTGCAGGCGATGCGCGCCTACTCGTGGCCCGGCAATGTCCGCGAGCTCGACCACTCTGTGGAGCGCGGCGTCCTCATGGCCCCCGGCAAAGTCATCCGCGCCGCCGACCTCGGCCTCAACGCCAGCCAGGCCACCCCGCGCCTCGAGGAAATGAGCATCGAGGAAGTCGAAGCCTTCCTCATCAAAAAAACCCTCGCCCGCTGCGACGGCAACGCCCGCAAAGCCGCCGAAGAGCTCGGCCTAAGCCGCAGCGCCTTCTACCGCCGCCTCGAAAAATACGGGCTGTAATTCCTGTATTTATCCGCGCCATCCGCGTAATCCGCGGTCAAAACCTCTTCCTCTGTGCCCTCCGTGCAGCCTCCGTGCGCTCTGTGTCCCAAGCCGACCGAGGATTGCGCCGATAACGCGGATGGCGGCAACGTCGTGAGGCTCAGACCGCGATCTCTTTGTTTTCCTTTCGTGTCTTTCGTGTGTTTCGTTGGCTCTTCTTCTGATGGCCCCGCCTAAAAAACGCCGCCTCACCCACGAGCAGACCGTCTTCGTCTACGCGCTTCTCGCGGCGCTTCCGGCCGTCCTCGTTTCGCTCTACTACCTCTGGCTCGCGGCCACCACCCCGTCGCCCAAGGAGCAGTGGACCCTCACGCTCCTCATCGTCGGCTTCTGGTTCGGCTTCGCCCTCGCCGCCCAGGCCCTCGTCGTCCGCCCGCTGCACACCATGGCCAATCTCCTCTCTGCGTTGCGCGAGGGCGACTTCGCCATCCGCGCCCGCGGCGCCCGCCGCGACGAGCCGCTCGGCGACGTCATGGCCGAGATCAATACCCTCAGCCGCACCCTCCAGGACCAGCGCCTCAGCGCCCTCGAGGCCACAGCGCTCCTCCGCACCGTCATGGAGGAAATCAATATCGCGATCTTCGCCTTCGATTCCGACCGCAAGCTCCGCCTCGCCAACCACGCCGGCCAGCTCCTCCTCGATAAACCCGCCGAGCGCATCCTCGGCCGCGACGCCGCCGATATCGGCCTCGCCGACTGCCTCGGCGGCGAATCCGCCCGCATGCTCGCGATCACGTTTCCCGGTGGTGCCGGCCGCTGGGGCATGCGCCGCAGCGAATTCCGCGAGGGCGGCCGTCCGCACCAGCTCGTCGTCATCGCCGACCTCAGCCGCAGCCTCCGCGAGGAGGAGCTCCAAGCCTGGCAGCGCATCGTCCGCGTCCTCGGCCACGAGCTCAACAACTCGCTCGCCCCCATCAAGTCCATCGCCGGCAGCCTCAGCTCGCTCCTCCGCAATCCCCGCCGCGCCGCCGATTGGGAGGAGGATATGCGCGGCGGCCTCGATATCATCGCCGGCCGCGCCGAAAGCCTTGGGCGTTTCATGCAGGCCTACGCGCGCCTCGCCCGTCTTCCGCAGCCCACCGTCGCCCCTGCCGAGATCGCCCCGCTCATCCACCGCGTGATCGCCCTCGAGCGCCGCCTCCCCGTACAGGTCCTCGGCGGTCCCAATCTCACCTTCGCCTGCGACGCCGCGCAGATCGAGCAGGTCTTGATTAACCTTATCAAGAACGCCGTCGAAGCCGCCATCGAGCAGCGCGCCAACGGCCACCCCGCCGCCGGCGTCCGCCTCCAGTGGCGCAAGTCCGCCTCCTCGCTCGAAGTCCTCATCGAGGACGACGGCCCCGGCATCGCCCAAGCCACCAATCTCTTCGTGCCCTTCTTCACCACGAAGCCCGAAGGCAGCGGCATCGGCCTCGTCCTCTGCCGCCAGATCGCCGAAAACCACGGCGGCAACCTAAGCCTCGCCAACCGCACCGACGCCAGCGGTTCCCTCGCCACCCTGCGCCTCCCGGCCTGACCCAAGCCAAGAGAGCGAAAGAGAAAAAAAGCGATGGATGCTATGCGACTCCCCCGAAACAGGCCTTCAATAAAACGCCTGCTCGGCCTCGCTTCGCTGGCCCTGCTGTTGATCGCCTGCACGCGCGCCGGACAACATCCCGGCCGCTCGCTCGGCCTTGAAAAACATCCATCGGCCCGGGACCTTTATCGCTTCGCCGAAACCTATCGCCTAAAACACAAGCTGCCCGCGCTCGGCGTCGGCATCATCCATCGCGGGCAGATTGTCGGCTTGGGCATGGCGGGCGAACGCGCCATCGGCACGGCCGATTGGGCCACGCTCGACGACGCGTTCGATATCGCGTCGTGCTCCAAATCGGTCACGGCGACCATCGCAGCACTCTTGGTCGAAGAGAAGAAGGTGCGCTGGGATCTCCGCCTCGATGAGGCGTTTCCCGAGTTGAAAGCAGGGATGCATCCCAGCTACGCCGCTGTGACCTTGGAGCAGCTACTCCGCCATCGCTCGGGACTTGGTCGCCTCATGGATCGCAACGACCGCTGGAGGGCATGGCCGCGGAAGCATCCCGGCAAGTCCGCTGCCGAACTACGCTTCCTGTTCGCCGCCACCGCCCTCAAACAGCCGCCGCGATATCCTTCGGGGGCGGATGAATATTACACCAACGACGCTTACTTGATCGCCGGCTGCATTCTCGAACGCGCAGCGGGCGTGGAGTGGGAAACGCTGGTGCGCACCCGCTTGTTTCAACCGCTGGCACTGCCCTCAATGCATCATGGCGTCTCGACCGATCGTGCACCGGTGCAGGTGTCCGGTCATGAAGACGGTTGGTTCAATCGACCGCACGCCATCGCCAACGATCCTGCGGAATACGGGAGTCCGCCCTTCGGCTCACCAGGCGGCTTCCTGTATTGTTCAGTCCCTGACCTGCTACGCTATGTTGATTTCCACATCCGAGGCGAGAAGACCGGTCACGCTTTGTTGTCACGTGAATCGCTGCAGTACCTCCGCTCCCCCGTCACCGGTCAGACGTATGCGTTGGGCTGGCAGGTGGAAGTAAACCGCGACGCCCACGGCCGTGTCGTCGAGCACAGCGTCTTTCACGGCGGCTATTCCGGCCGCGCCCGCGCCAACATGTGGTTCGTCCCCGAGACACAATGGGGCACAGTGATCGTAATGAATCACGGTCGTGGCGATGACGCGATCACCGCAGATATCTTCTACGCCCTTTTGCGGGAGTTTGGATTACTCCCGTTCCCCGCATCCGCATCCGGGAAGTAAGCGGCAGGGCCAGAAACTAAGCTCGTGCCCGCCCAGCCGCGACGCCGAACGCATCCCGCCTCCGCAGTCGTCCCATTCTTGGGATTTTCCGGTCCCATCCCCGAAGGCATCGCCCTATCGCAGTCATCCCCACTCACAGCCTATAATTTTTCTTAAATCTACACTGCACAGACTTACGCAACACACCACACCCCCGGCACAGCCGCTGCAAATACTCCCCCCGCAACCCATGGACATCGCCCGCCCCGACCAATCCAAAGCGAAACGCAAGAAGCGCATCCTCTACGCCGTCATCGGCGCGCTCGCGCTCGCCGGCATCACGGTTGGCCTCGCCCGCCTCGAGCCCGCCGCGCCCACCGTCGAGCGTAACCTCGTCTGGATCGATACCGTGAAGCAGGGCCAGATGCTCCGCCAGGTTCGCGGCCTTGGCACCCTCGTGCCTGAGGAGATTCGCTGGATCGCCGCCCGCACGCAGGGCCGCGTCGACAAGATCATCCTCCGTCCTGGCGCCACCGTGGCCGTCGGCACCGTCATTCTCGAGCTCGCCAATCCCGACGTCGAGCAGGCCGCCGTCAATGCCGACTCCCAGCTGCAGGCCGCCGAGGCCGAGCTCACGAGTCTCCGCGTCACACTCCAGAGCGGCGTCCTCCAGGCCGAGTCCGTCGCCGCCACCGTCCGCTCCGAGTTCGAGCAGACCAAGCTCAGCGCCGCCGTAAACGACCAGCTCTACAAGGATGGCCTCGTCTCCAAGCTCGAGCTCGAGCTTTCGAAAGTCCGCGCCGAGCAGGCCTCCACCCGCCACGGCATCGAGCAGAAGCGCTATCAGTTCGCCAAGGATACCATCGAGCCCCAGCTCGCCGTGAAACAGGCCGAGGTCGATCGCTTCCGCGCCATCTCCAAGCTCCGCCGCGACGAGCTCGAAGCCCTCAAGGTCCGCTCCTCCATGCCCGGCGTCCTCCAGCTCCTCCCGGTCGAAGTCGGCGCGCAAGTCCAGCCCGGCACCAATCTCGCCCGCGTCGCCGATCCCACCCGCCTGAAGGCCGAGATCCGTGTCGCCGAGACCCAGGCCCGCGATATCCTGATCGGCCAGCCCGCGACCATCGATACCCGCAGCGACCGCACCGTGCAGGGCAAGGTCGCCCGCATCGATCCCTCCGTGCAGAACGGCACCGTCACCGTCGACGTCCTCCTCGATGGCGAGCTCCCCCGCGGCTCCCGCCCCGACCTCTCCGTCGATGGCACCATCGAGCTCGAGCGCCTCGACAACGTCGTCTACGTCGGCCGCCCCGCCTTCGGCCAGGAGCGCAGCACGGTCGGTATTTTCAAATTGGATACCGAGGGCCTCTACGCCCACCGCACGAATGTGACGCTGGGCCGCAGCTCCGTGAACACCATCGAGATCGTCGAAGGCCTCCGCCCCGGCGACCGCGTCATCCTCTCCGACATGTCCCAATGGGACTCCAACCCACGCATCAAGATCAACTGATCCGCCTGCTCGCCAACTCCGATCCGCCCGCGAATCACGCCCGTCCCCGCGAATAAAATCAGTAACTCCGACCCCCATTCGCGTGTTTTCGCGTAATGGGCGGGCCTCCCCCGAGTCCCCGGACCCTAGACCCGAGATCCTATCCCCCAGTTAATTTCAACACTCCCGACCATGTCCAACTCCCTGATCAAACTCGAAGGCGTCACCAAAGTCTTCCTCACCGACGAAGTTGAAACCCACGCCCTCTCCGGCATCCACATGGATATCCGGCAGGGAGAGTACGTCGCCATCGCCGGCCCCTCCGGCTGCGGCAAGTCCACCCTCCTCTCCATCCTCGGCCTCCTCGATTCGCCGACCGATGGCTCCTACGTCCTGAATAGCCGCCCCGTGCAGGGCCTCTCGCTCCCCGAGCGCGCCCGCATCCGCAATCGCGAGATCGGCTTCATCTTCCAGTCGTTCAATCTCATCGGCGACCTCACCGTCTACGAGAATGTCGAACTCCCTCTCACCTACCGCGGCATGCCCGCCAGCGAGCGCAAGGCCGCCGTCACCGAGGCCCTCGAGAAGGTCGGCATGGGCCACCGCGCCAAGCACCTTCCCTCCCAGCTCTCTGGCGGTCAGCAGCAGCGTGTCGCCGTCGCCCGCGCCCTCGCCGGCAAGCCCGCCGTGCTCCTCGCCGACGAGCCTACCGGTAACCTCGACTCGAAGAACGGCGACAGCGTCATGCAGCTCCTCGCCGATCTTCACAAGCAAGGCGCCACCATCGTGATGGTCACGCACGATGCCCGTTTCGCCCGCCACGCCGAGCGCACCATCCACATCTTCGACGGCCGCGTCGTCCAGGAACAAGTCGAGTCAGACCCGACCCGCGCCTAGCCCACCTTCATCACCGACTGGCATTCTCTTGTCGGCTGCCGGGCCTCCAGTCCCGGTAATCGGCAATCGCCAGTCGGAAATTAGCCGCCATGCCCGATCTCCGCTACGCCTTCCGCTCCCTGACGAAGTCCCCTGGCTTCGCGCTCGTCGCCATCCTCGCGCTCGCCCTCGGCATCGGAGCCAATACCGCGATCTTCTCCGTCGTCTACGGCGTGGTCCTTCGCCCGCTGGCCTTTCCCGAGCAGGAGAAGCTCCTCTTCATCGGTGAGTGGGCCGAGCAGGTCCCGCAGATGTCGGTCTCGTATCCAAATTTCTTGGACTGGCGGGCCCGGCAGCGGAACTTTACCGCGATCGGCGCCGCCCGCTCTCAAGGCTTCAACTACGTCGGCGCTTCCGACACCGAACGTTTCACGGGTGCAATGGCCTCGCACGATCTCTTCACCGCCCTGGGTGTCCCTGCGCTCCACGGCAACCTCTACGGTCCCGAGCAAGACAAGCCCGGCGCCGAGCGCACCGTGCTCCTCGGCGAGAAGCTCTGGCACCGCGTCTTCGGAGGCCGCCAGTCCGTCATCGGCGAGAAGATCCAGCTCAACGGCAATTTCTATACCATCGCCGGCATCATGCCGGCCTCCTTCCAATACCCCAGCTCCGCCACCGAGCTCTGGGTGCCCATCGGCCTCTTCGCCGATCAATACGAGCACCGCGGCAACCATCCGGGCATCTACTGCGTCGGCCGGCTCAAG
>JAZKEV010000647.1:9194-17335 GCA_040386765.1 Verrucomicrobiota bacterium
CTTCGAGGCCTGGGATGCGCGGGTGAAGTACGTGACCCCGCTCTCGTGGCCGGCGCAGGCGGAAAATCCGCAGGGGCGCTACGGGGTGGGGCTGCAGTTGTTTGGCCGGCTCAAGCCGGGCGTGAGCTACGAAGCCGGCGTGGCCGATATCAAGGGCGTCGCCGAGCAGCTCGCCCGCGAGTATCCCAATTTCAGCGCCCGGCAATCCGCCAGCGTT
The DNA here is from genome assembly GCA_040386765.1 of Verrucomicrobiota bacterium. GTDB lineage: Bacteria > Verrucomicrobiota > Verrucomicrobiia > Opitutales > Opitutaceae > ER46. The sequence goes on from JAZKEV010000647.1 coordinate 9,412, forward strand.
CAGCCCCTCACGGATATCGCGTTTGGCGCCGTCCGTCCTGCGCTCTACGTCCTTCTCGGTGCCGCCGCCTGCGTGCTGCTGATCGCCTGCGCCAATGTCGCCAATCTCCAGCTCGCCCGCGCTCATGCCCGCTCCCGTGAGTTCGCCGTCCGTGCGGCGCTCGGTGCCGGGCGCGCCCGCATCGTCCGCCAGCTGCTCATCGAGAGCGTGCTCCTCGGCGGCCTCGGCTGCGGCGTCGGTCTCGTCTTCGGCATCTGGGGCCTCGATGCCCTCCGCTCCATCCTGCCGTCCAATGTCCCGCGCATCGACGAGGTCACGCTGAATACCCCCGTGTTCGTCTTCGCCATCGCACTGAGCCTCGTCACCAGCATCGTCTTCGGCCTCGTCCCGGCCCTCCACGCCTCGAAGCAGGATATTCGCGATGCCCTCACGCAGGGCGCACGCGGCAGCTCCGCCTCCGGTGCCAATTGGCGCGCGGCCCTCATCGTCGGCGAGTTTGCCCTCACTTGCATCCTGCTGGTCTGCGCCGGCCTCATGTTGCGCACGCTCTCCAATCTCCACCACGCCGATCCTGGCTACTCCACTGAACAGACGCTGACCGTCGGCTGGGTTCTGCCCGGCGATGAATTCAAGGAGCCTGAGAAACGCGCTCCGGTCATCCAGCGCGCGCTCGATCGCCTCGCCGCTGTCCCCGGCGTGAAGCACGCGGCGCTGATCAATCCGCTCCCTCTAAGCGGCAGCGGCAACCAGAACACCTATTACATCGAGGGCTCTCCGCTCCCCGAGCCCGGCCGGCATTCGGCCGCCGAGACTTTCCAGAGCAGCGGTAATATCTTCGCCGCCCTTAAAATTCCGCTCCTCATGGGCCGCACGTTCGACCAGCGCGATACCGGCGCCGCTCCGCGCGTCGCCATCGTCGACACCCGCTTCGTCGAGAAAAACTTCCCCAAGGGCACCGATCCCCTCGGCAAACGCTTCTGCTACGGCGGCAACCCACCGGCCAAGGAGTCCGACTGGATCACGATCGTCGGCATCGTCGCTCACATTAAGAACTACGGCCTCGCCTCCACCCAGTTCACCCGCGAGCAGACGTACACGCCGTATACGCAGAAAACTCCGACGTTCGTTACGTTCGCGCTCCGCACCAATCAAAATGCCTCGGCGCTCGCGCCTTCGATCCGCAGTGCCATGCGCGAAGTCGCACCCACGCTGCCCATCTTCTCCATCCAGACGATGGAGGAGCTCTTCACCTCCAGCGTCTCCACGCAGCGTCTCACCGTCTGGCTGCTCGGCACCTTCGCCGCGCTCGCGCTCCTCCTTGCCGCCCTCGGCCTCTACGGCGTCCTCGCCTATAATGTCGGCCAACGCACTCGCGAGATCGGCGTCCGCATGGCCCTCGGCGCCACGCCCGGCTCCGTCGTGCAGCTCATCCTCCGCCACGGCCTGAAGCTCGCCGCGCTCGGCCTCGCCATCGGCCTCATCGCTTCGCTCGGTCTCACCCAACTCCTCAAGCGCATCCTCTTCGAGGTCTCCGCCTTCGACCCCCTCAGCTTCATCGCCGTCGCCGGCCTGCTCGCCGTCATTGGCACCCTCGCTTGCTACCTCCCCGCCCGCCGCGCCACCAAGGTCGATCCCATGACCGCGCTGCGCGCCGAGTGATGCAAAGTCCGAAGTCATAAGTCGAAATCCGAAGTAAAAGCCCCTGCCGCGTTCACTTCGCACTTCGGCCTTCGCACTTCCCATGTTCTCCGACGTCCGTTTCGCCCTCCGGCAGCTCGCCAAGTCCCCGGGCTTCACCGTCGTCGCACTCCTCACCCTCTCCGTCGGCATCGGCGCCACCACGGTCGTCTTCTCCGCAATCGACGCGTTTCTCTTCAAGCCGCTCCCGCACCTCTCCGTCCCGGAAGATCGCCTCGTCTACGCCGCCCAGGTCGATCACCTCCGCGGCGAAGACGATCGCCGCTGGAGTTATCCCGATTTCCTCGCCGTCCGCGAGCGTACCACCGCCTTCGAATCCTCCTGGGTTCACACCGACCGCACCGTGATCATTTCCGGCGGCTCCGAGCGCCCGCAGCGGTACATCGGTACCGAGATCTCGTGGGATGCCTTTGAGCAGCTCGGCGTCAAACCCCTCCGCGGCCGCACCTTCGCCGCCGCCGACGCCGCCGAGAAAGCCGCGCCCGTCGTCCTGATCAATGCCACGCTCTGGCAGCGCCGCTTCGCCCAGTCCGAGGAGGCCCTTAACAGCACCATCGTCCTCAACGGCATCGCTCACACGATCGTCGGCATCATGCCCGAGGGCTGGCGCTACCCGGATCGCACGCAGCTTTGGACGCCCCTCCGCCCCTTCGGCGAAAAGTTCACCGCCAACGCCCCCCTCTTCTCCGCCCGCGCCAAGCTCAAGCCTGGCTCCACGCTCGCTGCCGCGCAGTCCGAGGTCGACGCCGTCATGGTCGCGCTCGCGAAACAGTCGCCCTCCACCCACGCCAATGTCGGCGCCCGCCTCCTCCCGCTCCGGCTCGAGACGATCCAGGGCACCCAGCGCTTCGGCAGCCTGCTGCTTGGCGCGGTCCTCTTCGTCCTCCTGATCGCCTGCCTCAATGTCGCCAATCTCCTCCTCGCCCGCTCCGCCAACCGCTCGCGCGAGAACGCGATCCGGCTCGCGCTCGGTGCGCCTCGCGGGCGCATCGTCCGCCAGCTCGTCATAGAGAGCATCGTCCTCGCCCTGCTCGGTGGCGTCGGCGGTCTGATCCTCGGCCTCTGGGGCAACGATGCGATGGTCGCCTCCTTCCCCATCGATATCCCGTACTGGCTCCGCTTCGATTTCGATCTCCGCGTCTTTGCCTTTGTCTTCGTCCTCTCGCTTGTCGTCGCGCTGGTGTTCGGCCTGGTCCCCGCCCTCCGCGTTTCGCGGCCCGATATCGTCAATGAGCTGAAGGAAGGCGGCCGCACCGCCGAGCTTACCGGTCCGGCCGCCGCGCGCCTGCGCAATCTCCTCGTGGTCGTTGAGATCGCCCTCGCCCTCGTGCTGCTCGTCGGCGCCGGCCTGATGATGCGCAGCTTCCTCGCGCTCCGTCAGACCGATCCCGGCTACGATGCGCGCAATGTGCTCACCTTCCGCACCGGTTTCCCCCACATGATGTATAAGGGCGAGAACGAGATGCCCCACGCGTTCTTCGCCGGCCTCCTGCCCCGGCTCTTGGCTCTTCCGGGCGTCGAGTCCGCCGCCCTCGTTTCCTGGCGGCCCGGCTTCACCGATGGCGCCTGGGCCCTGCACTCCGCCATCATCGACAGCGAGCCCCTGCCCGAGCGCATGGCCGACGCCCGCCGGCTGCAGCTGAATACCGTCACGCCCGGTTACTTTGCCACCCTGCGTATCCCGCTCCTCGCCGGCCGCGATTTCGATTCGCGTATCGATCGCATGGATACAAAACGTTCCGTCATCATCGACGAGGCGTTTGCCACCCAGTACTTCGGCAGCCCCTCCGCCGCCCTCGGCCGCCGTCTCACCACCCTCGAGGGCAAGCTCCACGTGGAGGGCTCCGCCTCCGCCGAGATCGTCGGCGTGGTCGGCACCGTCCGCCATCAGCTCGACCGGCCCGACCGGCAATCGACGATTTACCTTTCCGTCGCACAAAATCCCGACGCCACCTTTCTCACCGCCCTCCTCCGCACCCGCGGCGACCCTCTCTCCTTTGTCGAGCCGGCGCGCGAGGCCGTCCTCTCCGTTAATCGCGAGATCCCCATCTACGACGAGTCCGCCCTCGACGATCGCCTCCTCCGCGCCGAGTCCGTCTGGCAGCTCCGCTTCTTCAGCTACCTCTTCACCGTCTTCGGCCTCGTCGCCCTCTTCCTCGCCTGCATCGGCATCTACGGCGTGATGTCGTACAACGTCACCCAGCGCTTCCAGGAGCTCGGCGTCCGCCTCGCGCTCGGCGCCGAGCCGCGCGAGATCATCGGCCTCGTCCTTCGCCACGGCGCACGCCTTGTCGGCTTCGGCCTCGTCGCCGGCCTCATCTCCGCCTTCCTCCTCACCCACCTGCTCACCGGCCTGCTCTACGGCATCTCGCCGCGCGATCCACCCACCTTCGCCGTCGTGCCGTTCCTGCTCGCCCTCGTCGCCCTCGCCGCCTGCTGGCTCTCCAGCCGCCGCGCCACGCTCATCGATCCCAACGCCGCCCTGCGCGTCGAGTAGTTTTCCGCCTCGCGCCCGCCCTCGCCTTTTCCGCCACACTCAATGTTCTCCGCCTTCGCCCAGGATCTCCGCATCGGTTTTCGCGTGCTCGTGAAAGAGCGCACCTTCTGCGCGCTCGCCGTCGTCGTGCTCGCTCTCGGCATCTGCGCCGTCACCACGATGTTCAGCGTCGTGAATGGCGTGATGATCCGCGGCTTCGCGTTTCCGAATGCCGGGCGCATGACGAGCATCCAGTTCATCGATCCGTCGCAGAATAATTTCTTCGGCGTCGCCAACCAGATCTTCGCCCTCGACTACCAGGAGATCCGTGCGAGCCAGAAATCCTTCGAGCGCGTCGCCGCCTACATCAACGGCTCCACCGTCAACGTCACCTACAATGGCACCCCGCAGCGCTACACCGGCGCGTACATCACCGAGGATTTCCTCAAAATTCTCGGCGTCGCCCCCTCCATCGGCCGCGACTTCACTTCAGAGGACAACCGCCCCGGCGCCGAGAAAGTCACCCTCATCAGTCACAAGCTCTGGCAGCGCGACTTCGGCTCCAATCACAACATCGTCGGCACTTCCATCCGGCTCAACGGCCGCTCCGCCACCATCATCGGCGTCATGCCGCCCGGCTTCGCGTTTCCGCAAAATGAGGAGCTCTGGATTCCGCTCTTCAACGAGTTCACTCCGCGCCCCCGCAACGAGCGCAACGCCCAAGGCAACACGCCCATCGTGATCGGCCTCATCCGACCCGATGTCTCCCTCGAGCAGGCCAATCTCGAGATGACCGGCTTCGCCCAGCGGCTCGCTCAGGATTTTCCCGAGACTAACAAGTCCTTCGCCATCGCCCTCGTCCAGCCGCTCCTCCGCACTTTCATCAATCCCGTGATCCGCGGCGGGCTCTATTTCATGTTGGGCGTCTGCGTGCTGCTGCTCGTCCTCGCCTGCTCCAATGTGATGAACATGCAGTTCGCCCGCGCCACGCTGCGAGCCAAGGAGCTCGCCATCCGCTCGTCGCTCGGCGCCACGCGCGGTCGCCTCGTGTGCCAGATGCTCACCGAGAGCCTGCTCCTCGCCAGCCTCGGCGCAATCATCGGCATCCTCGGAGCTTTTTACGCGACGGATTTCCTGCTCGCAACCGTTCGCAACGCCACCAACCCCATCCCCGCCTATATCACCTTCGACATCGATCGCATGGTGCTCTTCGCAGTCGTCGCCACCACCATGCTCGCCGCGGTGCTCGCCGGCGTCCTCCCCGCGTGGATGGCGTCGAAGGCCAATCCCGCCGACGCCATGCGCGAGGGCGGTCGCGGCAACACCTCCCGCGCCATCACGCTCGTCACGCGCACCCTCGTCGTCATCCAGATTTTCGTCACCTGCATCATCCTCATCGCTTCGCTCCTCCAAGTGCAGGTGATCTACCGCCAGCAGGAGATCGACTACGGCTACGATATCGACCGCGTCATCTCCGCCCGCATGGGCCTCATGGAGGGCGATTATCCTGATGCCGCCGCCCGCAAGCGCTTCTACGACCGTCTTCTCCTCTCGCTCCGCGGCTCTTCCGAGATCGAGAGCGCCGCCCTCACGAGCCGCTTCCGCATGACCTTCTCCGGCGCCTCGCGCATCGAGCTTGAGGGCCGCAGCTACGACGAGGACGCCCAGCGCCCCTTCGTGAATTTCGAGAACGTCACCGATGGCTACTTCGCCACGCTCGACATGAAGGTCCGCGAGGGCCGCGACTTCAACGCCGACGACACCGATGCGAAGCTGCCCGTAGCCGTCGTCAACGCCGGCTTCGCCCAGAAATACTTTCCCGGCGAGAGCGCCCTCGGCCGCCGCTTCCGCACCGTCGGCAACAATGGCCAGCTCTTCGGCCCGTGGCGCACCGTCGTCGGCGTCGTCTCCGATGTGCGCATGCTCGGCCCGTTCAACAACCCCGCGGTCGAGGAAGTCGGTTTCTACATTCCGTACTTCGCCACCGCCTTCGGCCCCGCGCTCCCCGCGCCCACCGCCCAGCAATTCGGCACCGTCGTCGTGAAGCCGCGCAATCCCCACGGCTCCGCCTTCGCCAATGCCCTCCGCCGCGAAGTCGCCCGCGTCGACGCCAACCTCCCCATCTACTTCGTCGGCACCCCACGCGAGAACTCCGCCGCTTTCCTCGGTCAGAGCCGTATCATCGCCGTCATGTGCAGCGTCTTCGGCGTCGCCGCCACCCTCCTCGCCGCCGTCGGCCTCTACGGTGTCATGAGCTTCTCCGTCAACCAACGCACGCAGGAGTTCGGCATCCGCCTCGCCCTCGGCGCCAGCCACGGCCGCATCGTCCAGATGGTCCTGCGCCAGGGCGCGCTGCAGTTCAGCGTCGGCATCGCGCTCGGCCTCGGCGTTGCGGTCGCGATCGCGCTCATCGGCGGCCAGTCCATCCGCAACGGCCTCGCCAATATCATCAGCCCCACCGACCCCGCGACCTACGCCGCCGTCGCGCTCTTCCTTTCCCTCGTCGCCTTTCTCGCGACCTTCCTGCCCGCCCGTCGCGCCACCCGCGTGAACCCCATCGACGCCCTCCGCGCCGAATAGCCGACCGCCCTCCCGCCGCCTCGCGAACTCACGCCGAATACCCCATGAAGTCCGCATGAATTTTCCCGTCTCACGCTCCCGGGCCACCGTCCCTAACCGCTTCGCCTTCACCCCGCGTCTCCTCGCGCTCGGTCTTCTCCTCCCCGTCAGTTCCCTCCTCGCCGCCGAAGACGATCCCATCACAGCCGCCCGCGCCCTCTATCGCGAACGCGGCAAGTCCGTCGAAGCCCAGGCCGCTTTCGACGCCATCGCCGCCGCCGATCCCAAGAATCACGTCGCCCAGCTCCACCTCGGTCTCCTCGCTCTTCGCCGCGACGACACGGAGAAAGCCATCGCGCACCTCGAGCGCGCCATCGCTCTCTCGCCCAACAACGGCGATTCCCACAAGGCCCTTGGCGACGCCTGTGGCCGCTCCGCCCAGAAGGCCTCCGTCTTCAAGCAGCTCGGTTTCGCCAAGCGCTGCGTCGCTTCCTACGAACGCGCCGTCGCCCTCGCTCCCGACCGCGTCGATTACCGTCTTTCGCTCTTCGAGTATTACTACCGCGCCCCCGGCATCGTCGGCGGCGGTCGCGACAAGGCCCTCGCCGAAGCCGCCACCATCAAGAAGCTCGACGACCTCGGCGGCCGCATCCTCTTCGCCCGCGTCGCCATCGACGACAAAAAGATCCCCGAGGCCTTCGCGCAGTTCGAAGAGGTCCTCACCACCGCGCCCGACGATTACAACGCCCTCTATCAGATCGGCCGCCTCTCCGCGCTCACCGGCCAGCAGCTCGACCGCGGCCTCGCCACTCTCCGCCGCTGCCTCGAGCTCACGCCCCCGGCCAAGCCCAGCACTCCTTCGCACGCCAACGTCCACTGGCGCATCGGTACCCTCCTCGAGAAAAAATCCGATCCCGCCGGCGCCCGCGCCTCCTACGAGACCTCCGTCAAACTCGACCCCACCTTTACCTCCGCCACCGAAGCCCTGAAGAAACTCAAGTAAGCCCATCCTTCCGTTAAGCCTGTTCCGAGAAAAGACCCCGCCACCCAGGTAGGCCGCCTGCTCGCAGGCGCTCGTCCGACTACTCACCAGCCCCAGGAAGCCGGCGGAGCACCTCGCAACCACCGCCCTCCCAAACCGCTCCTCCTCCACTATCGCCCAACCCGCGCCCGCCGTTCGCCGATCAGGCG
>JAZKEV010000648.1:0-7005 GCA_040386765.1 Verrucomicrobiota bacterium
CTTCGTCACCTCGACCTCCTTGATGAACTCGGCCGGGATCTGGTCACTCTGCGCACCGCGATCGCCCTGCGTGTTGAAGCCGGAAAACGCCCCGGCCGAGCGCACACCGTCGACGTTGAGCGAGGAGAACTCGACGGGCGTGCCGCGGATTTTGATGCCCACGATCTCGCCATTCTCGAACTCGCCGGCCACGCCGGGGAGCCGGACCATGAAATTACCGATGTTGCCATCCGCCACCGCGCCGAAGGCCTCCGTCGAGACCACGTTCACCACGTTGTCGGCGGTGCGTTGTTTGGTAAACGACGCCGCCTCGCCCTCGGCGGAGCTCGAGACCTTGAAGACCTCGAGCATCGTCACTCCGCTCGCCTGCAGGGAGAAGCTCGCCTCGGCCGTCTCACCGCCGCGCACGTCGATACGACGCGTCCCGTGCTCGAGCCCCGTGTAGTAGACGGTCATCTCGTGAGCGCCGGCCGGCACATTGGAGATCGTGAAGGCGCCGTTGCGATCGGTGAGCACCGGCGGGAGTTTGCCGAGTGTCACCTCAGCGCCTTCGAGATAGGCGCCGGTGAGTACGTTAACGACCCGTCCGGCGACGCTGCCCGTCACCGCTTGGGCAAAGGCCGGCGCGAGCGCCGAGAACAGAGCGAGGAGGCACGCTAGCCAGCGAGCGCTCCGAAACGGGGACTGAGAGCTGGGGACATTCGGGTTCATGGCGGTATCGAGGGTAAGCCGAGGGTGCGGCTGGGGTTCCGAGTCGGGTCAAACGAAGCGCACTCGCCCGCCCGACTCGCATACGAATAAGCTAGCAAGACAGGGAAAAAGGTAGCGGCGCCGCTCACTCCGCGGCGGCGTCCGCCGTTTATTTCACCGACGCGGGCATCTTCAGGTCGGCAAGGTCGGCGATGCGTACTTTTTGCACTTCCACCGAGCGCTTCCCGCCCGAGTGCGCAATGTAGAGATAGCCATCATGCTCGATCATGTGCGGATAGTCGATGTGCCGGCCACCGACGACGTAGAAGAGCCGGTCGTAGACCAAACCGTCGTCGCTCAACGCCAGCGTGAGCGGATCGCGTTTCTTGGGATTCGAGTTCGAGACGAGCGCATAGCGCCCATCCTTCAGGCGAAAGGCGAAGAGCTTCGAACGTGCATCGGGAAAGTCCGTCTGCACCGGCATGCTCCAGGTCCGGCCACTGTCGGTCGAGAAGCCACGGAAGAGGCGCTTGCTATTGTTATTGTCGCGGAAGAGCGCGACGAGATTGCCATTGGGCAAGGCATACCAGATCGGCTCTTCGGCATTGAGGGGATTGTCGGCACTGGCTCCGCTGACGACCGGCACCGAGGTCCACTTGTCGAGCGCCTGGACTCCACCGATGAGGAGCTGCACCCCGGTCTTCTTGTAGTCGTGCGTGCGCCGCGTCATCGCCCATTCGCCCGTCGGCAGCTTTTGCGGCGGGAAATTATTGATCGCATCGTCGTGCACCACGCTGATGTCGTCCCACTTGTCGGCGCCCGCATTCCAGCGAAACGCCCGTAACTCCAGGCTCTCGCCGAAAAACCCCGCCGCCTCGTCGAGCGAGACGAGCGCGAGGAGCTGATTGTCGCGCACCCAGAAGCCACGCGAAATGTAGCGCATGCCCTCCTTCTTGCGCGTGTTGTAGATGGGAGAGTCCGGCGAAAACCCCTTCGGGTAACCGGTCATGAATTTCGGCTCCGACCACTTGAGTCCGTCGGGGCTCGTGGCGTACTTCACGACCTGCCCCACTCGATCCTCGATCTCGGGGCCGTCGCTCCACATCGCCCAGAATTTGCCGGCGTGGTGGATGAGATAGTTGTGCTGATTGACGCCGCGCCGCGGCGCCACATCGCTCACGACGGCGTGTTGCACGGGCACGCGCGGCAATTTATTGAAATCGATCTCGTCGGGGCTCGCCGGCACCCAGGAGCCCGCGAGCATGATGGGCGAGCGCGTATCAAGGGGCGGGCGCACCGAGGCGGTGTTTCCGGCGCAGCCACTGATCAGCGATGCGGCGGCAGAGCCGGCAACAAGGGCGAGAACGGCAAAAAGCGTTTTCATCGGGGTTGGCTGCAGACTGCCTCGACCGCTCCGACAGGCCAACGGGAATAAGCTAGCAAGACAGGTGAAAAGGTAGCGTTTTCCAAAAAAAGCCCTGTGTCCTGTGCAGCTCGCCGCGAGAGCGGCAGGACAGAAGGCGTGAGTACCCCGTCCATCCCTGCGCTCACGCGCAACGGCCCACCCGCAGCTCAATCCTCATGCCGCTTCCGATATTCCCCCGGCGTGAAGCCGAAGCGTTCGCGGAAGCAGCGAATGAAATACTGCACGTCCGTGAAGCCGCAGAGGTTCGCCACGTCGGTGACGTTGTAGCGGAGGTCGCGCAGGAAGTGCAGGCTCCGCTCCAGCCGGATCTCGTTCACGTAGGTGCGGAAATTCTGCTTCGTGTGCGTGTGGAAGAAGCGCGAAAAGTGATTCGGATGCCGGTTGAAGAAGCGCGCCGTCTCCTTCCGGCTCAGCCGCGGATCGGACCAGTGTTCCGAGATGTAATCGCACACCGACTGCCAGAGCACCGTCTGCGCCCCGCGCTCGTGCTCCGGCGCGCGCTCCACCAGCGACGCCAGCTCCGCCATCAGTACTTCCATGAGCAGCGTAAAGGTCCGCTCGCCCAGCCGCTCCGCCGGGGGCTCCCGCAGGAGCTGCAGCAGATGCTCGCTCTTCGTTCCCAGCGTCTCGAGCGTGCGCCACTGCGCAAGGTAGCGTGCCGGAATCGTGCCATCCAGGGCCATCGCCCGGCGGGCGTGGATCGTGATGCGCGTGGAGTCGGGACGCAGCACCACGCCGAGCGAGCGGTACGGAGTCCGCGGCACCGGGCAGATCCAGGTACGCGGCGCGAGAAAGAGCACCTGCCCCGCCGCGACGTCGAAGATGAGTTCCTGGTCATTCTCAATCGTCAGAAAGGTGCCGCGTCCCTCCAGTCCCACGATCAGCCGCGGCACCTCCATGAAGAAGGCCGGATGCTCGTTCTCCGGGCGCTTGCCCTCCAGCACCCGCACGACGGGCAGCCGCGCCTCGCTGGCCAGCCACGCATTCAGCGCGCTGAGGACTTTCTGGCGATCATCGGCGGGGGGCATGCTGGAGACTCGAGAGATATGGGCCTCACTCCCACGGGCAAGAACGTCCCGACCCGCTCACGCTCGCAGCGAATGCGGCGCATCCACGTGCTCCGGCGGCGCATCGAGCCGCAGCGCTGCCGCCTTGGGCGCACCATCGACGATCCGATCCACCGATCCGTGCCAGAACATCACCTGCCCGCTCGTGCTCGCATACGCGACCGCCAGTCCCGTCTGGGTTGCAATGACCACAGGCGCTACTGCGGCCAGAGCCGCCCCCGCCAGCTCACGCTCGTGTGACCACGTTGCGCCAGCATCGCGCGACAGCTTCGCGCACACCTTGCCGGCCACAACATCGACCCACACCCAAGCTCCATCGACCAGCGTCGTCCGCGCCGTCGCTTTCGCCTGTGCAACGGACTCCGCGGCGCGGCGCGGCGCGGACCACTGTTTTTCGCGCCGCCCGGCCGCCCAACACTCGCCCCTTGGAGTGCTCCAAGTGACCACGAAACACGCGTTCCGCTCCTGTCGGAGAGCCAGCACCGTGCCCTCCGCCACGACCACGCCGGGCACCGCTTCGTGCGTCAGCAAATCACAGCGCAAGTATTCGCCATAGTCGGAGAGATTGAGCGACTGGCCGCCGGCTTCGATCGCGGCCTGCAATCTGGCCACGTCGAGTGTGGTGAGGTCCGCCCCCATTTCGGTGCAGAGTCGCGCCGCGTGGCCCGCAGCGAAACCCATCTGCGCCACCACCGCCATCACCCGGTAGGCGCTCATCGCCGTCTGGTCGCCCGAGGCGCCGCGTCCCGCGACGAGCAAATTTTTAGCGCCCTGCGGGATCATCATCCGCAGCGGCAGGTGATGCGGGTCGAGCATGTCGGTGATACCTGTGCCCGCGCGCTGCATCCGGTCCGGCCAGTGAAAGTCGATGTGGTAGGTGTTCACCGCCACCGCATCCTCGAAGATGACCGCACGCCTCACCTCCGCCTCGGTGAGAACGTGCTCGCCCACGATCCGCCGCTCCTCACGCACGCCGATGCCGCGCGACACCGACGCCAGCACGTGGGTATCCAGTTTTCTTCCCCGGTAGCCCACCGTTTGCAGGTAGTAAATGAGCCCGTGCATCTGCCGACGCGCGAAGATCTCCGCGGCGGAGCGGCTCAGGCCATCGGCCGCATCGAAGCCCACCACCTTCATCTTCACTTCCACCTTGCCTGAGGGAAAGCGGTGCAGGCTCGTCATCGGTATCTCGTCGTCGTGCTGCCAGCGCGGGCAGCCCTCGGGCAGCACGGGCTTAACCGGTTTTCCGGTATCCCACAACGTGAAGTAGAGGCTCATCGGCAGCTGCCGGTTCGCCCCCTCGTGCATGAACGGGAATCCCGTCAGCACCGCCAGCACGCAGGCGCCGGAGGCATCGATCGCAAACTTCGGCGTGAGCTCGATCAACCCGCCCGAGGTCGACACCGTGATCCGCCCGATCCGGCCGTCCTTCGCCTCGGCCGCGACGACCCGCGAGAGCAAGAGCACCTCGATCCCGCGCTCGACGACCGTCTCCTGCAGGAAAAAAGCGCACCACTCCAAATCGTAGGCCCGTCGGTCGTCGTTGGGCCGGTAGGGCTCGATCAGCCCGTGCACGGCGAGCTTGGCGACGATCGCGGCAAACTCCCCGTTGACCCGCGCCGTGTCGCCGCAGAATCCCGCCACGCCACCCGCCGTCCCCTGCCCGCCCAGGACATTGCTCGGCTCGATGAACATCACCCGGTTATCCGGCGTTTTGGCCGCCAGCGCCGCCATCACACCGGCAAAGCCGCCGCCCACGACAACGATGTCGGGCGACAAGGAGACATTCGAGCCGTTGGCGGGATCGGGAGAGGGGTTGGGCATACGCAGCGTCGTCATTCCTGACACCGTCCGTCGACAACATCAGAGAGGAAAGACGCACTCATAAAAGGAAAAATGTAGCGCGCCGCCCTCGCCGGCCGGGCGCTTGACTCGCCGTCCCTGATCCAAACCGGCCTCGATGGCCAATACCTGAACACTCACATCAAGGTAAACGCGGCATCGCTTACCTCACCGGTGCCCAGGTACAGCGTCAGCGGCGCAGCAAAATAACGCTGCTGCATCGCCTCGTCTCGCAACTCCGGCGGCAGACCGTCCAGGCCGTAGCCGAATCCATGGTCGACGCTCGGAAAGAGGAGCTAACCGGCATTGCCCGCGACGATACGCCTCGCCCGCCAGGTAGGCGGCAAGCCGCACGAGGAACTGCGCCCCCGCCGAGTGCCCGATCAAGTCGACACCGGATCGTTACCCAACGCCTTTTGACAATCGCGCGCTCGCTGCCACATTCTTGGCCAGCCTCCGCTTAGCGGAGGTTTTGGGGTATTAAAGAAAGCAAAGGGCCGGTCGCTTAGGGGTAAGTGACCGGCCCACTTTGATTCAAAGGCATTCGTCCCGGATCGAAGTCTACGTCCGCGCGTGCTCGCGCCCCGGAGCCCAGCGGGCAGATTGCCCCGGCTGCCACAGATGACGTGTACTCATCGGACACGCAGCGTAGCCGCGGTCCGCTGCTCCTTTCAGCAAAAAGCGCGGCGCGGGGCTATGCGGCCTAGCATGGGAGTCATGCGACCGGCGGCTTGCTTCAATCCCACGTCGATTTCTTTTGGCCGGAGCTAATCTAATCGCCGGATCGCAGCGTCCGCCCCCTGCCGACTACCGCCGCCGGATACGCACTTCGACCGAGAGCTCCACGCCGGTGGACGCAGGACTCGAGTACGAACCCTGGATGGGATTCACGCTTTCCGCGACGACGGCGTGCGCGACGGGGATGTAGGTGTTGTCGCAGAAGAGGCCGCGCGTGGGATCGAGCCCGCGCCAGCCGGCTCCAGGGACGAAGACCTCCACCCAGGCATGCATATCGCCCAAGCCATTTGGGCTGAGCGCCGCATCAAAGAGGTAGCCGCTCACGAAGCGCGCGGCGACACCGAGCGTGCGGGCGCACTCGACAAGCAGCGCCGCATAGTCGCGACACGAACCGGAGCCGAGCGAGAGAGTTGTAAGGGCGGATTGGATACCGGCCTCATCGCGTCGCTGGTAGGTGAGCCCAAAGTGGATCGCCTGATTCAGCGCGAAGAGCCAGGCCACCGTCTCCGAGGGGCGGGCCGGGAAGCGGCGATCCAGCCAGCTGCGCAGTGCGTTCTGCGTGGCCGCATCCGGGCCTTGGAGGTAGATCGTAAGATTGAACTGGTGCAGCGGCTCGTAGACGAAGGGAAACATCCGCGCGTAGTCACGGACCTGAAAATCGAAGGGCGGAGAATCGGACGTGATCACGCTGCTAAACGCGCGGATCTCCAGCGTGCGAGCCAGCGAGGAAAACTCGGCGGTGGCGCAGATGTTGTCGAAGTCATCGCGCATCCAGCGCAGCTGCGCGGCGGGAGCGCAGTCGATGGCAAAGCGGGAGACCTGCAGGAGCGGCGTATCGCGCGGCCGCAGATACATCAGGTGGGACTGCAGGCTTACGTCACGGTCGTACTCGTAGCGCGTGAGGTGGGAGATTTCGAGGTGCATATGCTGGAGGTGCGCGCTGCCCGCGGTCGGGAGCGCGAAAAAATTGGCCAAAAAAAAGGCGAGATGCCGAAGCACCTCGCCGGAAAAACGCGAACCTGAATGAGCCGGAGCTCAGTACCGGTTGTTGAAAGCGCCAGGACGGCGATTCGGGCTGCTGAAATTGCGGTTGCCACCGGCGCCGCCCATTTCTTCCTTCGGCTTGGCTTCGTTGACCGTGAGCTGGCGGCCGTCGACTTCGACGCCGTTCATCTTCTCGGTCGCGAGCTTGCTCTCGGTGTCGTTGCTGAAGGTCACGAAGGCGAAGCCACGCGGGCGGCC
>JAZKEV010000649.1:0-3253 GCA_040386765.1 Verrucomicrobiota bacterium
TGGTCTCCTGCGTTATCGCCTATCGGACCGCCTCGCCCGAGAACGGAGGCGCTGAAGCCGCCGCATTGTTGCCGTGGAGTTTCGGCGCGCAGGCCATCGCGCTGTTCGGCGCGACGATGATTCTCCTGCTGGCGCCCAAGGTGCTTTCGATCCTCGATCTCCGACGGCGTCCGGCGGAGATCGCGGCGTTCGGCGGCGGGTTGAAAATCGGCCTCAGCATCTTCGCCGAAACGATCACCTTCACGTTCATCGCTCCGATCCTGATGTTGTTTCACACGAAGTTCGTGGTGCTGACCCTTTGTCGGCGCACGATTTCATGGGGCAGCCAGCGCCGGGGCAGCGCGGGGGCGGCCGCCGCCTGGCGTGAGGCGGTTTCCGCCCATCTCGGCCAGACATTGTTCGGGATCGCGCTCGCGGTGTTTGTCGCGCGCCTGAGCCCGGCGTTGGCATGGTGGATGTCACCGCTGCTCGCAGGGCTCATTCTTTCCATTCCCCTCTCCTTTCTCACGGGGTCCGTCTCCCTCGGGGAGCGATTTCGCCGGTGGGGCATTTTCGCGACCCCGGAAGAAACTCAACCTGCGCCGGAGCTCCAGCGGTTCACGGCAATCCTCTCCACCGTGCGCGGCGGTCGCGTCCCGGCGGCGGAGTTGGAAAACGGATACGGACTGCTTCAGGCGGTGCTCGATCCTTTCGTGAACGCCGTGCACGTCTCGTTGTTGCGCAGCAGAGACCAGGCGCCCGAGCCGATGGAACGACGCCTGGTCGAACTGCGCGCCAGACTGTTGCGTGAAGGCCCGGATGTCATGAACGCCCAGGATCGGGTGGCTTTGCTATCGGATGCAGATTCGATGGCGACTTTGCACGAGGAGTTGTGGGCCACGCCCTCGCCGCAATTGGCCGAATGGTGGCGCCGAGCGCTGGCGCACTACGAGGTCGTGGGACAGGCGCCGGCCACCGCGTTCCGCCGCTGACAGATCCCTGGAGCGGGCGCATACCTCTGGCACCGTGACCGGCGGCACGGAACGACTTGCCCTATCTCAAGTCCGTAGGCCCCTCTGTGGATCCAAACCCCTTCCTGCATGGTTTCCAGCCCGATGCAAAAAACGAGTCGCTCCGACTCTGGTTGAAGCGCGGCAAGCTCGCCGAGTCCGACTTCAACTATTTCCGCGGCCATGCGGATGTGTTTTATCGCTACTGGAAAAAGCTCGAGCTGCCCTCCAGCCCGGCCGTGTGGTCTTGCGGAGACGTCCACGTCAAGAACGTCGGAACCTATCGCGGCCAAAACGGCATCGCCTATTTCGACCTCGATGACTTCGACGATGCCGCGCTGGCGCCGCTTCACTTCGATTTAGGCCGGGCCACTGCCGGCCTGTATTTGACGCATGGCGCCGAGCAAGCGGACGACTTCCTGCGCACGTATGGGAAGACGCTGGCCAACGGGAAGCCTTTTCACATCGAGCCCGAGTGCGCCAAGGGCCCCGTGAAGCTGCTGTTTGACCGGGTGACGTCAGTCACGCGCAGCGAATTCCTCCAGCAATGGGTGAAGCGCGATCGCATCCGAGACATTCCGAGTGAGACCTTCCGCCTGCCAAGCGTCACGCGCCAGCGCGCGCTGGGCATCTTCGAGGCATGGTCTTCCCGCCAGGAGGACGGAAAGAAATTCGAGGTCATGGACGTGTGCGGCAGCACGGCGGGCGTCGGCAGCCTCACCCGCGAGCGGTATCTCGTCCTCATTAGAGGAAAGAGAAAGCCCGCCATCATCGATATGAAGGAGGCGCAACCCAGCGGCCTCGCCGCGGCCGCGGGCACGCCTCAGCCCAAGTGGCACAGCGAGGCGCACCGGGTCGCCACGATCCAGCGGTTCGTGCAATATATGCCCATCAACCGTCTCGGCTGGACGGATACGACGCCGAGCTTCGTCCTGACCGAATTCCAACCGGCGGAAGACCGCATGGACAGCATTCACCTCACCAAGAAGGAATACTCGCGGTTCGTGCGGCAATGGGCGCGGCTGGTGGCCTGGGCCCATCTGCGCGTCGCCGGTTGGAAAGGCAGCCCCACGACCGACGAGTTGATGGATTTCGGCCGTCGCTTCGGCCCCGCGCTGCAAAAGCGCATTCTCACCGGCGCCGCTGCTGCTGCCGCCCAGATTTCCGAAGCGTATCGACAATACCGTGACACGGTCGTCCCCGAACCGGGCGATTGACCGTGCATCGCGCGTCACGCCCCGACCCTTGACCAGAACGGGCTCGGATCACCGGACGATACCGGACCATCATCAGGCCCCTGGGCAGCTCCGATTCCGGCGTCTTACGCTTCATGAGGCCCAAATAGCCTCATGAGGCCTCATCACAAATTTTTCCTCAGCCTGCGTTCACCTTTGCGCCGCGCCGAATCGCCCAAAGCTGCTTCGCCTGCGCGATGGTTTCCGCGAGGACCGCCGGCGTGAGTGCTTGCTTCGGATCGTCGCCGATGCCGTGGCTCGGGCTCACGTGCGCCTCGATGCACAAACCATCGGCGCCATACGCCACGGCGGCGAGCGCGCACGCCGGCACATACGAGGCCTTGCCGACGGAATGCGAGGGATCGACGACCACGGGCGCCCACGTCTTTTCCTTCAACAACGGCGTGATGCTCTCGTCGGGATGATTGCGATAACCGTCGAGGGTCGGCGCCGTGCCGCGCGGACAGAGAATGATGTTCGGGTTGCCGAAGGCCGCGATGTATTCCGCCGCCGAGATGAACTCGCTGATCGGGCCCATGTGCATGCTGCGCTTGAGCAGCACGGTCGTGTCGCGCTCGCCCACCGCCCGGCCGATGGCGCGGAGCAGCGAGTAGTTGAGCGCATTGCGCGCGCCGACCTGCAGACACGTCACGCCGGCATCGAGCGCCAACTTGATGTGCGCCTCTTCCATCACCTCGGTGTCGACCGGCAAGCCCGTGCGGCGCGCGCCTTCGAGCAGGATGTCGAGCGACTTCACGTCGCCCTGAAACGTGTAGGGATTCGTGCGGGGCTTCCACACGCCACCGCGAATCATGCTCGCACCCGCTTCCTTCACCGCGGCCGCCGTCTCGTAGAAATAATTCGGATTCTTCGGATCGATCGTGCACGTGCCCGCGATCACGAACAGCTCTTCGCCCAGCGTGACGCCACCGATGGTGATCCGATGGCTCGCGAGATCCGAGCGCTTGTCCATCAGCTTGAACGGGGACTGGATCCGATCGATGCGATCGACGTAGTCGAGCCCCTCGA
>JAZKEV010000650.1:0-5900 GCA_040386765.1 Verrucomicrobiota bacterium
GCGCCAGCAAGCAGGTTGCCTACCACGCTGGCGTCTCCCCTTTCGAATACCGCCTACCGCGCCCCCCGCGCAAAAACCACCGCCGCAATCTTCTCCGTCAGCACCGCCGCCTCCCGCGTAGCCTCCTCGAGCGGACGCCCCGGTGTCATCGGGCGCTTGTGCCCGATCGCAGTCAGCCACGCATCGGAAAGCAGTTTGCGTCGCTTCTGGATCAGCTGCAGCAGCTCTCCATCCCGCTCCGCCGCCCACCCCATCGGCGCCTCGACCGCCGCCGCAGGAAATTTCCACTCCGCCAGAATCGCGCGCGCGATCGCCGCATGCCCAAAGCGGTCCGCATGCACGCCATCTTTCGCAAACGTGAACTCCGGCGCGGTGCGCCGCCGCGCCTCGAGCTCGCGGCGCATCGGTCCATGCACATCGATCACCTGCCACCCCTTCGCCCGCTGCTCGAGCAGCCACACCGCGTAGCGCGCCAGCACGTCATCGTAGCCCGCAAAGGGCTTCGGATACGCGACCAAGCCCACCGGCAACACCTTGTCCCGGATCGGCTGCGCATCGAAGACCGGCGGCGTCAGGTGGATGATCGCCGCGCCCGAGGCCACCACCTTGTCATGCAGGCGCACGATGCCGGAGCGAAACCGCTCGAAACGCTCCTCGGAGAACGGGTGGTAAATCCCATCATTCATCCCATAGCACGCGAGCACGAGGTCGGGTTTGGTTTGCGCGAGCGTGCGGTCGAGTCGTTCGTGGAGATCGGGACGCGGGAATTTGCCGCCGGCATGCCCATCCTCCGAAAGCCCCGACACCGTTTCGCTCGGCAAACCGAGGTCGAGGATCTCGCCCCGCCACGTCGGATCGGCCTGCCGCACCACCATCTCCACGAAGTCCACATACGTCCCGCCATACGTGATGCTGTCCCCGAGCACAACGACGCGCTTGGCCGACGCCAGCTCACCGGGCAGCCGAAACGGCGTCCCCGGCCTCTCAGCGGCGCTACCGCTAGCGGCACCGGCGAACGCAAGGAACAGTGCAACGACGAAAAAAGGGGTAGCTTTCATGGGGTAGCCTCAGAACTAACGGCGCGGTTTCTCCAGCTCAAGGCTTGCGCCACGCCCATTTAATTTTCGCAATTGTCGGACCCCTTATGACCCCTGCCCGCCTGCTTCTCGCCATCGCCTGCCTTTCGCTCTCCCTCGGCTTCGCGACGGCCGCCGAATCATCCTCGCCCGTGCGCGTGACGCAGATCACCCAGGGCCCCCTGCATCATTATTTTGGATACATCGGCCAGTGCCGCACGAGCCCGTGGAATGCCAACGGCCGCTACATGCTCGCGCTGCAGGTCGGCTTCCAGGACCGGATGCCCGGCGCTGCCGACGCGGCGGAAATCTGCCTGCTCGATACCCAGGCCAACTACGCCATCCGCGTCATCGACCGCTCCCACGGCTGGAATCCGCAACAGGGCACGATGTTTTACTGGAACCCTGAGCACCCCGAGACGCAGTTCTTCTTCAACGACCGCGACCCCAAGACCGGCAAGGTCTTCACCGTGCTCTTCGACATCTCCGCCGACGGCGGCAAGGGCAAGCGCATCCGTGAGTACCGTTTCGACGACACGCCCGTTGGCAATGGCGGCGTCGCTCAAAACGGCGGCTACTTCACCGCGATCAACTACGCCCGCATGGCGCGGCTCCGCCCCGTCACCGGCTATCCCGAGGCCACCGATTGGACCAAGGGCGTCGGCGCACCGAAAGACGACGGCATCTTTCGCGTCGATATCGCGACGGGCCAGAAAAAGCTCATCGTCTCCTTCCACCAGCTCAGGGAAGCCCTGCGTGGCTCAAACATCGAAAAGCTCGATGAGCGGCATTTCTTCATCAACCACACGCTCAATAATCGGAATAACGACCTGATCTACTTCTACTGCCGCGCCGACTTCGAGGAGCAAGTCAACGGCCCGCGCGTGAATGCGGTCTTCACCGTCCGCCCCGATGGCAGCGAGCTCACGCGCCATGAGACCTTCATCGGCGGCCATCCCGAATGGGCCTGGGGCCCGCAGATCATCGGCTCGCACAGCGAGAAGCAGGTCATCTACGACACCGCGCAAAAGAAGATCGTCGAATCGCTCGGCGGAAAAGACGTTTTCCCGAATCCTGAGGGCGACATCGCGCTCAGTCCTGATGGCAGCTGGTTCGTCAACAGCAGCCGCTCCGGTGAATATCACCACTACACCTTTCTGGACATGAAGACGCGTCGCGTGGTGAAATCGCCGCCAATCTTCCTCTCGACTTGGAACCGCGGCGCGCTGCGCCTCGATCCCGCGCCCACCTGGAATCGCACCAGCAGCGCCATCGTCGTCCCCGGCATCGCCCCCGACGGCACCCGCCAGATGTTCCTCTTGGAGCTGCCCGGAAACTAAGTTTAAAATCCCCTCTCCGCCCTATTGTTTGCGGCGGGTTTGATTGTGGGGGGCAGCTTTACGCCGCGACAGGAACGAGGACGGAGGTACCCGCGTGGTAGGCAGCCAGCTCGCTGGCGCTCATCCGACCAACTACAAAGCGCCAGCAAGCGGGCTGCCTACCTGGCTGGCGGTATTCCTGAGGCCCCGCCGCTCACGCGGCGGCCTGCACGCGATCCCACCTACACCTTGCGCACGCGCACCGTAAAGGCCTCCGCCGGATTCTTGATCGTAATCTGATCGATCTCCGCAGAGGAGAATCCGTTCTCGCGCAGCAACGGCAGAAACGTCGCGAAGAGCAGATCAAACGGCCGGAACGTGCCGCCCTCCGGCTTCGCGGGATCGAACCAGCC
The DNA here is from genome assembly GCA_040386765.1 of Verrucomicrobiota bacterium. Taxonomy (GTDB): domain Bacteria; phylum Verrucomicrobiota; class Verrucomicrobiia; order Opitutales; family Opitutaceae; genus ER46. Next base: position 2,809 of record JAZKEV010000650.1, read on the forward strand.
TGCGTCGTGCGAGAGCAGCATGCGGGCAAGATGGCCGCGCTTCTTCAGCTCCGAGCAGAGGTGGAGGTGCCGTGTCACGCTGTTACGATTGAGCCCATCGAGCGAAATCGACGCCCCGCGATCCGCCGCCGCAAACAGATCGTCATCGCGTGCCCCTTGGGCGTGCACCCACACATAAGCCGCTGCCGCGACTCCGCGCTCACGCAACACATCGAGCTGGGCGAGACCCGGCCCCTTGCCCGTGTGGACCGCGATGGTCAGTCCCGTCGCTGCATGCGCCAGCGCGGCGGCCGCGACGAGCTTGCGCTGGACCTCCGAGAGCGCCGGCTCGGGGTCCACGCCGCTCTTGATGAACCCGGGCTTGATGCCGGTGCCCTCGATCCCATCGCGCGACTCGGCGACCCAACGACGCGCCAGCTGCTCAGCCGTCTCCGTGTGTGCGTAGGCCGGCAGAAACTTATTCTGCCTTGCGCCGTAGAGACCGGTGTTGGTGACAAGATGAAGCTCGGCCGCGCGGCTGAGTCGCTCCAGCTGCCGCACGTCGCGCCCAATGAAATTCGGCGTGCACTCGACCAGCGACCGTGCGCCCAACTCGCGCGCCTGACGCAGATGTGGCAGGACAGCGGCGAATACCTTCTCCGCATCGTACCGCGCCGGCGACACCTGATCGGCACCGATGAAATCCACCAGCACATGCTCATGAGGCAGCGTCCGGCCCAGTTCCGTGGCCGCGATCGGCCCGCGCACCGTCTGAATCGTCAGCCCCGCAGCACCAGGCTTCGTCTGAGCCCGGACGAGCGTCTCGCTCAGAAACGCGGTTCCCACTACGGACAAGAAAGCACGGCGTCGCATGCCGCGGAACGAAGCACGCCTGCTCCGCAATGGCCAAGGGAAAAACCTGCGGATGGCTCTGCGTTCGGCGCTTGTCTCTGTGCCGTGAAGAAATGTCCTGACACGCATTGAGCACCGCGCCCACCCGCCCTTCCCGCTGGATCCTCGTCCCTCGCGCCAGCCCTGCGGCCCGCTGGCGGCTCGTGTGCCTCCCCCATGCCGGCGGCGGGGCCAGCACTTATTTCCCGTGGGGCGCTGCGCTCGAGCCTTCCGGCATCGAGGTTCGCTCCGTGCAGTATCCCGGACGCGAGAGTCGCTTTTCCGAACCGCGCATCGAATCCACCACCGCGATGGTGCAGGCGCTCGCCGATCGCTGGGGCGAGATTTGCGGTGGCGGCCGCTGCGCGCTCTATGGGCACAGCATGGGCGCGTTGCTCGGCTTCGAACTGGCGGTGGAACTCGCACGCCGCGGAGTACCCCATCAGCCGCGGCGGTTATTTCTCACCGGGCACGAAGCGCCGCATCTCCCCTATCGCGCGCCGAAGGTGCATGCGCTGCCCGCGGCGGAATTTCTCCCCGCGATCGGCACCCACTTCGGCGGTATTCCCGACGAGCTATTGCAGGACCGCGATATTGCCGAGCTCATCGCCACCACGCTGCGCTCCGATTTCACGCTGGTGGAAACCTATGCATGGCAGAATTCGAAGCCCGTTCACGTGCCGATTTCCGCCATGGGCGGGATAAATGATCCCTGGGCCACTGAAGCCGAGCTCGCGGCATGGGCGCAGCACACGAGCGGCGGATTTTCGCTGCGGATGTTTCCCGGCGACCATTTCTTCAACCAGACCGCGCGCGGCGATGTGCTCGCTCAGATCGTCAGCGACCTCAGCGCCATGCCGACCTAGGGTTTGGCTCCGTTTGGGAATGACGAGCCCTTTTGAAAACCCGTCACAACACCCACGCCAACCGCGTGACGCAAAAAGAAAGCGCGGCGCGAAATCGCGCCGCGCTCCCAACGCTTCATATCCCCTAAACGGTTGCTAACCGTGATTAACGATTCGGCTGCGGCTCCGTGGAACTCGGCGTGCTCGAACTACTCGGGGTCGAGCTTGTAGAGCTCGTCGTATCCGGAGAGGTGGTGGTCGAGCTCGGTTTCGATGCATCGGAGCTCGGTGCCGTGGATGACGGCGGCGGCGTTTCCATGTCGGAATTGCTGCGCGTCGCATTGCGATTGCAGCCGCTGAATCCCAGCGCCAGTGCGGCGAGCGCGGTCATGGAAGCGAGAGTCAAACGTGTGTGTTTCATAAGTGATCCTTGGATGCTTTTTCGGTTCGTATTTAATTCCACCCCGCCACCATCCGGCGTTCCTTGCTCTTCCGAGTCCGATCCTGAACGTGCGATGGCCCAGGCAGTGGAAGTTTTTCTGAGCGAGCCTGCCGGCCGAAACCGGAGGTGCGGCTATAGACGCGTGAAAGGGCATTAGGTGCGAACAGGCCTTATGGTGAGACGCCCGATTCCTCGATGGGACGATTCCGGTGAGCCCATGGTGCAATCGCTGGCCCCCACAAAACAAAAAACCCGCCGGGCCTAAGCCGCGGCGGGGTTGCAACCAAAACGAAGCCAGTCCGTTCAGCGCGAACCCGGAGCAAAGCCCAGGTTGTAGGTGAAGTAGAACGCGCGGCGTTCCCCGAGCTGCTTGTTCACCTTGAGGTAATCCTTATCAAGCGCGTTGTTCACCGCGCACCCGCACTCACCAGGGTAAACTCCGGCGTCTCCAGCTGCCATTGATAATTGGTGCGCTGCAGCACGCGCTGGCCATTCACGAGATTTGGAAAATAGGTGTCGCCCGCATTCGGCGCCTCGCCCGGGGTCGCGGCCACGTGCGTCACACCGATGTTGGTGGAGAAGTTCTTCAGCACGCCCGTGCGCGGTCCGTAACGCAGCGAGATGCTGCCATTCTGGGGCGAGACGCTCTGCACCTTGCGACCGACGGCGAGCGGATTGGCCGAACCGAAATCCGTGTAGACCGAGTAGACGTGGCCAAAGCTGACCGTGAGGCTCGTCGCCTCGGTCATGCGCCAGTTCACATCGAGCTCCGCACCGCGCACGAGCTGGTTGCCGTCGCGGACATTCACGCTCACAAAGGTGCCCGAGCCCTGCGGCGTCTCGACGAGCTGTGCGACGCTCACGTTTTCACGCGTGGCGTAGAAACCGCTCACGGTAAACGTGAGCTTCCCGTCCATCAGCTCGCCCTTGATGCC
>JAZKEV010000650.1:5910-7024 GCA_040386765.1 Verrucomicrobiota bacterium
ATCCGCGATCTCCGGCTTGTACGTGGGATCGGCGAAGACGATGGGGTTGTCCGTCTGGTTGACGAAGTAGCTCTCGCTGTAGTTGGCGAAGACGCGGAACTGCGGCGTGAGTTTGTAGTTCGCGCCGAAGTTCGGCTTCAGCTGATTCACGCGGCGGCGGATCATGTCACCCTGGTTGTAGTTGGCATACTCGGGGAACGCACGGAACCCGGCGACGGCGGTCGTGAAATCGCGCTCTTGGAAACGCACCGCATCGAAGCGCGCCCCGATGAACGTGAGGAGACGATTCTGCAGGAACCCGGATTGATGGCGGAGCAGGCCGCCAAGCACCGTGGTACGGCGCTTCGTGAGACGGTTGAGCGTTTCCCGTCCCCACTGGAACCCCTTGGGAAAATACGTCAACGGCGCGGTGGGCCGGTACTGGCTGTCGAGCGTCACGACGCGGCCCGAGCCCGCGGCATTCCAGGCGACGAGATCGGGATCGGTCGCCGCGGCATAGTTCCACGTCGGGTCCCAGCGATAGTAGTCGTTGAAATCGATCGTCATCAGCGTGCGGTTCTCGATCGTGCGATTCCGCGTCCAGTAGTGCGCGAGCAGGTCGGCTTGCACGCCGCCGCCATCCTCGAAGATCAGGCCCTTGTTCGGCGTACCGCCGCGCGTGGTGGTCACAGGACCGCCCGCGGGGGTGTTGATCGTGATGGCGCCCCAGCCGTTGTTTTGATTATAGTCCCAACGGCGCGCTTTGAAGTAATTACTCGCGGCGCGGAAGCTCCAGACCTCGCTGAGGCGCTTGTCGTAGACGGCGTTGAAGCCGATGTTGCCGCGGTTGAGCTCGCTGTTCGGGCCGTGGGGATTGTAGCCGGAGAGATTCTTCGCGTAGCCGATCACCACGTCGTCATCTGCGCTCGTGGTGCCCTTCTGGTCCAGAATCGTCGGAGCCGCAACCGGAGGCGCGTGGCGTGTCTGGTGGAAATACTCCGCCGAGAGCAGCAGGCTCGAGTTGTCGGAGAAGGTGTGCTTCAGCGCGAGGTAGTACTCGTTGTTGTGGTTGCGCGCGAAGTCCTGGTCGAAGCCGCGCGAGTACTGGCTCGCCGTGAGGATGTAGCTCGTCTTG
>JAZKEV010000651.1:0-4030 GCA_040386765.1 Verrucomicrobiota bacterium
GCCGACTTCGTGTATCTCCGCTTCCACGGGCTGAAAGACGGCGCGTATCACGACTACACCGCCGACGAGCTCGCGCCGTGGGCCGAACAGCTCGCCAAGGCCGCCGCACGAGGCCTCTCCTCCTACGTGTATTTCAACAACGACCTCAATACCCGCGCCCCACTCAACGCCGCGGCGCTGATGAAGATGGTCGGTGAGCATGTCGTTCCGTCCTTCACCACCGAACGCACTGCGGTGCCAGAAATCGCTCCGCCCGTGAAAGGTCCCGAAACGTGGCGTGCCTGGAACCGCCCTGTGAAAACGAAAAAATCCCCACGTCTCCGCGCCAAGAGCGCCAAGCCCACGCAGTCCTCACGGACCCGTAGTCACACTCCCCGAGCAACCGCGACGCATACGACGGCTCGCACTCGGTCGCGCGCTCGACCCGCTCCGGTCCCCTCGCCGACCGAGACCGGCTCAAGCCGCCGCCGTCCCGCCACTGCCTCCACGGGTTGAATCGTCGGGCTGCGCCTGCGACGGTTGCTCGGACGCAACGGGCGTTTCCTTCTGTTCAGTCGGCTCCATCTCCTCTGAAACCACGCGCTCCAGAGGCGCGGGTTGCGCCGGCTCTGTCGAAGACGAAGGCGTCGCGGGCGACTCGGGTGCATTTCTCTGTCCTTCTTCCGCACTCGCCCCGTCCGTCGCGGACGTCTCAGTCGTCACCATCGCCACAAGCGTGGTTTCCGGAGCGCCTGCAGGCTCGACGGCGGGCTCTATCGCGGGAGCGGGCGTCGCCGCCCCCGCCGCTGCGGCCACCACCGGCTTCGCCCCTTCCTTGGTCTTTGGCACGCCGACGAGCACGCTCAGCTGCTCCTGCACCGCCACGAAAAACTCCGGCGTCAACTCACCCGCGGGGATCTCGAACATCTGCTTCGACTTCGCGTGTTCGAAGAGATTGCGCGCGCCATCTTTGCTCCGCCCGCGCGGACGCAGGACTTTCTTACGCTCCAGCATCAGCGCGAGGAATTGCAGCAGGCGTGTATTCTCCGGCGTAGGTTCCGTCGTCGGGTCGGCCAGCGTCACAAACAGATTCTCCGTGGTCAGCTTCAGCGCCCGGTCGGCATTCTCCCCTATTTTGCGCGGCTTGTAGGCCTGCACCCAGCGGCACGCGAGCTGCCCCTCGGGCGTGAAGCCGGCGAGGTGCGCCTCGAGCACATCGTAGCGCACGATCTCCAGCGCCGCGCCGCTGCGCATGAGGAAACTCGCCACGCGCGCGCCCTCGACGAATGGCTCGCCTGATACGAAACAGGTCGTCGCGAGGGGCTGCAGATGCATTTCCATAGGCTTTCTTGTTTACTCTCGCTCAAGGCGGACGCTAGCACTTTCCCGCTGCATGAACGGGAGACTTTTCGCCGTTGGCGATATACACGGCTGCCACGCTGAATTTGCGGAATTACTATCCCGCATCGCCCTCGAAAAAGACGACCGCCTCGTCCTCGTCGGCGATCTCGTCAATCGCGGTCCCGACAGTTGCAAGGTCATCGATCTCGCCCGGGAGCACCGGGCCATCTCCCTTCTCGGCAATCACGAACTGCGCCTGATGAAGTACCGGCGCACCGGCGATAAGAAATACCTGAAGGAGGGCGACGCCGATACCTTCAAGAAACTGCGCGCCGAGGATTGGGCCTATTTCGAGGCCATGAAGCTCACCTACGAAGAACCGGAGTTGAACACCGTCTTCGTCCACGGCGGCTTCCTGCCCGACCAGCCCTGGCAGCGCCAGCCGGCGGAGGTGGTTACCCGGATTCAAGTCATCGATCGCAACGGCCAGCCTGCCAAGCGCGCCGCCGAGCCCGGCGCCCCCATGTGGGCCGATCTCTGGAGCGGGCCGCCCTTCGTTATCTACGGCCACACACCGCGCCCCGAGGTCTACAAGTTGAAATGGTCGCTGGGCCTCGACACCGATTGCGTGCGCGGCGGGCACCTCACGGCGTACGAGGTGACAGAAAAACGTTTTCACCAGGTGAAAGCACGCCAACGCTACTGGACCTAACGTTTCGATCCCTCTGCGTATGTCTGCTTCTTCTCTCCCGCCTCCCGACGATACCCTGTTGCTGTGCGTGGATATGCAGGTGCCTTTCTTCCGCGTGATCCCCGATGTCGACCGGCTGCAGCGACGCTGCGAGTTCGCCATCTCGTGCGCGGTCGGCCTCGGCATGCCCGTGGCGTTTACCGAGCAGGTGCCGGAGAAGCTCGGCCACACCTCGCCCGCCCTCGCGAGCCTCGCGCCGCAGGCCTCCTTCTGGGGCAAGAACACCTTTTCCGCATTCGCGGACGACGGGATCCGCGATGCCATCATCCGCCAACGCAACATTCAGCACATCCTCCTCTGCGGCATCGAGACGCCGGTGTGCGTGTACCAGACAGCCATCGCCGCACTGGCCGACGACCTGAATGTCACCGTGCTCAGCGACGCCGTCGCGGCCCGCCGCAACGACGATGCCCGCGTCTGCCTCGATGCGCTCATTCGCGCGGGCGTGCACGTGCTGCCGTCCGAAACCGTTTTCTACGCGCTCCTGCACGATGTCGGCCACCCCTTCTTTCGCTCGTACACGCAGCTCGTGAAATCCGCCTCGTAGTCCGCCATGCCTGACGACGCTCCCCTCCTGATCGTCCGCGATCTGAAAGCCTTCGACACCGGCTCGCACGGCCGGCCCTTCGCCAGCGTGCTCGTCGTGAAGAAGCTGCAGTCGAAGACCGCCTCCAACGGCAATTCCTTCTACAGCCTCGAGCTCGGCGACCGCACTGGCTCCTTCACCTGCACGATCTTCAACGACAGCCCCGTCTTCGAAGCACTGAAGCTCGCCGGCGAAGGCGCAGTCGTGCGCTTCGAGGGCAAGGTCGAGTTCTACCAGGGCCGCTTCTCCCCTCGCCTCGCCAAGGCCCTGCCCCTTGGTGAAGAAGAGCTCGGCGCACCCGGCGTGCTGGAGAATCTCGTCGAAACCGCGCCCGAGGATCACAACGCGCTCTGGACGGAATTTCAGGCCTTCATCGATAGCATCCAGCACGACGAGCTGCGCATGACCGTGCGCGGCGTGTTCGACGAGGTGGGCGAGACTTTCCGCTGGTCGCCCGCCGCCGTAGCGATGCACCACGCCTACCGTCACGGCCTGCTCGAGCACACCGTGCACATGGCGCGCGCGTGCAAGGCCCTCCTGCCCGTCTACCCCGAGGTCGACGCCGATCTCGCGCTCGCCGGCATCCTCCTGCACGACACCGGCAAGGCCATCGAATACGAGGGCACGCTCGCCACGAAGCGCAGCCGCCGCGGCATCCTGCAAGGCCACGTCGTCCTCGGCTATCAGCTCGCCCGCAAGCACGGCATGCGCGCCAAGCTCGACCCCGACCGCCTCGAACGCCTCGAGCACATCGTCCTCTCCCACCAGGGCGAACCCGAGTGGGGCGCCGCCGTCTACGCCGCGACCCCCGAAGCCGTCTTCGTCTCGATGGTCGACAACCTCGACGCCCGCATGGGCATGGTCCAGCGCGCGCTACGCCAGACGCCCGAGACCGAGAATTTCTCTGAACGCCTCCCGGGCCTTAGCTCGCAGTTGCTCGTCCGCAGGCTGCCACCCAAGCCCCAGCCAGAGTTGCCGCTGTAGCGAATTGCCGCGGGCATTGAAGTAGGGCGGGTCTCTGACCCGCCCTCTCGCACGCCTAAATTCCGCGGAAGCCCCGACGGCCCCTACCCACGTCCGCCCACTGCCGTCCCTGCTCCAATCCAGAGCGGGTCACAGACCCGCCCTACTTCAATCCGCCTTCACCACCCTCGCCGCTCACGCCACGATCCTCGTATACGCCTTCCCCTCATTCTGATCGATACGCTCCGGGCGGCCTTGGTTGGGGAAGATCACTTTGGTGTGATCCATGCCGAGGAGGAACATGATCGTCGCGTGGAGATCGTGCACGTGCAGGCGATCCTTCACGGCATAGAGGCCGAGGTCATCGGTCTCGCCGACGCTCTGGCCGCCGCGGACGCCGCCGCCGGCCA
>JAZKEV010000652.1:0-3020 GCA_040386765.1 Verrucomicrobiota bacterium
GAGTCGCGGTCTTCGTAACGGAGCAGCATGGGCAGGTTCAGCGCGGTGAGCTGGGACCGGCTGAGTGATCGTACCGGGTCGCGCCAGTCGACGCTGCCATGGTGAAGCATGTGAGGGACGGCGCCGAGACGAGCGAGATCCAAGAACGGGGGGCTCATTACCGTCCGTCCGGCGAGTCCCCGGAGGCGGTCGGCGAGCCAAGGCGGCACCAATTCATTTGCGATCGACTTCGCCTGTGCCCGGCGGGTCTGCCCGTGCAGCGATCGAATGGCAGCAGCCTCGCTTCGAAAAGTCAGCCATCGGCCGCTGCGAAGGAGTCCGGCCAGGCGCGGCCCGAAATAACCGTGGTACCCGCCAAGTGACTCGTCCGCACCTTGCCCGTCCAGCATGACCACGACGCCGCTTGCTCGCGCGAGTCGAAATACTGACCACTGGGCGTAAATGCTTGTTGAACCGAAGGGCTCATCCTGATGCCAGGCGAGCAGCGACAGTTCGCTCAATAGACTGACGGGATCGGGAGTGATGTTCCGGGCCTCGGCCCCGGTGGCGGCGTTCACGGTCTCGATGAACCCGCGTTCGTCGAAGCGTGCTGTATCGGAATACGCGGAAAAGGTGCGCTGCACGGATGCGGCGCGGTCACCGAGTTGCGCCCGGGCTGTACACACGATCGATGAGGAATCGAGGCCGCCCGAAAGGCACGAGCCTACGGGTACGTCGGCCCGCAGGCGCAACCTGATGGAGTCCTCGAATAATTCGCGAAATCGCTCACTCGCGTCGGCGAAACTGCCCGTAAACGTGGCGGGCGAGAGATCATACCAGCGCCGCGGTTGCGCGGTGGACAGGGACTCCAAATGCGAGAGCAGGTACTCGCCGCCTCGCAGTTGGGTCACGCCCGCAAACATTGTTTCGGCGGTATGGTCGGAAATGCCCCAATTCAGGAAGTCATAAACCGACTGCCCGTTGACGCGCGCGCGCCATCCGGGATGAGCCGTGAGCTGTTTGATTTCCGAGACGAATGCCAGACCGCCGGCGGGCGTGCGCCACAGGTAAAGCGGTTTCACGCCGAAGCGATCGCGGGCGGCGAAGACCTGCCTGGTTCGCCGATCGAACAACACCAACGCGAACATGCCGTTGAAACGAGGCAGGCAGGATTCGCCCCATTCCCGCCAGGCGGCGACAATCACCTCGGTGTCGGTGCCGCTGTGAAAAAAGTGGCCGCACGATTCAAGCTCCGCGCGCAGCACCGCGAAATTGTAGATCTCGCCATTAAACGTGATCCACACGTCCCGATGCTGATCCGACATCGGCTGGTGACCGGCCACAGTTAGGTCAAGAATCGAAAGCCGGCGATGACCGAGAGCGAGGATGCTGCCGGGCGGGGCAGCCCGCTGGCCCGCAACTCCGACCGGCGTTTGCTCCGAGGAGACGGCAGTGACCTCGTGCTGTCCCGGGTGATAGAAAGCGAAGCCTTCGCCGTCTGGTCCCCGGTGGCGAATGATCCGGGTCATCGCGAGCGTCACGTTCGCGAGCCACGACGGCGCGCTTGGCTCGAACAATCCGGTTATGCCGCACATGGTCCGAGAGAGAGCAGTCGCTCGACTTCGCGGCGGAGAATCAGACCTTCCTGCTCCCAGCACAAACGCTGGGCCGCCCGATCGGAATTTTGCTTCCAGCGGGCGAGCTGATCCGGAGTCACCGCTTGCAGCGCGGCTGCGAGCGTCTCCGGCTGGAAAGAAGTGGCGACCACTCCGCACTCTTCTTGCGTCGTGATGCGCGCCATCTCCGGAGAGGGCCCGATGGCGACTCCTAGCCGCGCTTGAATGTACTCGAAGAATTTGTTCGGCAGCGCGTGCCGGTTATTGAAGCTGTTTGGTTCGAGCAAATAGAGACCGATATCATATCGATTGATCGTTTCTGCGATGGATCTCATCGGCACGGGATCGAGAAAACGCACGCGTGGACGGGGCGCGGCAAGCTGCCGCAAATAGGCGACATAGCGCGGATCGGAAGGCACCAGCAAGAGGTCGAGAGTGAAGCGAGCATCCAGGTGATCTAACATCTGGATCATGAGCTCGATTTTTCGAGAGGGATTGGCACCGCCGTGGTGGATCATGCGGACTTTATCTCCTGTCACCGGCGAGGGCGCGACGGCGGCCGCCTCGGGCACATTCATGACCACGATGGGCCGAATACCAAATTCACGTGCGTATTCGTCCGCGATCCCAGGGCAAACCGTCAATACACCGTCGGCCCGACGCAGGAATTTTCGGCAGAGATCAATCTTGTACGGCTGGTAAAACGTACGCCACCACCAGGCGTGTTCGAATTCGCGCGGGGTATACTCATGCGCATCAAAAAGTGTGCGGCCTGAACCGCGCAATTCCAACCCAAGCGGCCAGCTCTCCGCATCATTGGCGATAACGACGTCAAACGAGCGTCCTTTCAGGGCGGCGCGTGCTTTTTGCACCCAAGGCAACGCGTCGTAGTAGGCACGAAACTGCCGAGTTGCCAGTCGACCCAGCCGCTGGACTCGGCTGCCGCGGACGGCCGGATTGAAGGCGAGTGATACAAATTCAACCTGTTCGAGCTCCGGATCGGCCAATCCGGCGGCGGTGATCCTGCCCAGGGATCGAAGTAATCTCAGCTGCCGATTCACCCGCGGGTCGGTTGCCAGGTCCGAGGGAGAGAGAATCAGGATGCGTGGTAGCTCGACCATGGGCAGGCTGGTTCAACGATGGAGCGCGGCGACGATCTTCTTCGCGGCTCGACCGTCGCCGTAAAGGTGGGGACGGTCCCGAGGCACCGGTTTGGCGAGCACGTTGTCAAGGTTGGCGGCGTCGGCGCCGACCAGCGTGTTCCAACCTGCCTCGACTGTTTCAGTCCACTCCGTTTCGGCCCGCAGCGTTACACACGGCCGACCAAGCCAGTACGCTTCCTTCTGCAATCCGCCCGAGTCGGTAAGGACCCGCTGACACGACCCGACCAGTCGCAACATATCGAGGTAGCCGAGGGGCTCGATG
>JAZKEV010000653.1:0-1075 GCA_040386765.1 Verrucomicrobiota bacterium
CCGCTGATGAGCTGCGCCGCGCCTCGCCCTACCCGGTCCTGATTTTTCATCCCGTGCTTGGCCTCACCGGCGCCGAGACGACCGATCGCCGCCGCGCGTGGGATTTCGTTTTTGCACCGCCCGCGGTCGCCGCCGCGTGGAATGTGGCGGTCGCCGGTGCGCCTCCGCTCCCGGGACTGCGCGGCGTGCAGCTCGCAACGGCACTCTCGCTGGACGATATCTTCGGCCAGGAGAGCAACGACATCGGCAGCGAGCCGCTCGACATCCTGCCCCCGGCGCCACGCGAGCCGACGGACAACGTGACAGACAAACTCGCTCGCGGTGCGAGCGAACTGCTCGCCAAGACGCTCATGGGCATCACGTCGATGCTGCCGCAGACCGCCAAGGGGCCCACGTGGGCAAACTCGCTGCAGGATTGGGCGCGGCGCCAGCTCACCTCGATCTCGCGCGAGCTCGATCAGGTGCGTCATCGCGAGCTGCACCGCCTCGCCGAACTGTTGAAGAACAATCCCGAGGAAGGCCTGCGCCACGCCATCCCGCTCAGTGGGCTCGCGCATCGCGGGACTAGCGCGCCTTCGAGCCGGCTGGGCCGGCGCTCGCTCGACTTCAGCCTCGGCCGGCTGCGCGGCGGGCAGGCCGCCGATTTCTGGGATGTGCCGGAGCAGCTCCGCGCCTCGCTCGCCATGCACTACCGCGAGCTCGCCGTGCGCGAGATGAAGCTGGGCCGGCATCGCCGCGCCGCGTGCATCTTTGCGGAGTTGCTGGGAGATTTTTCGGCGGCGGCGGACGCGTTGCGGCAGGGCCGTTTTTTCCAGGAGGCCGCCGTGCTGTATCGCGACCGGCTGCGCAATCCCCTCGCCGCCGCCGGCTGCCTCGCCGAGGGCGGGTCGTTTGCCGAGGCGCTCGCGCTCTATGAGGAACACGAGCGCTGGCTCGAGGCCGCGGACCTCCACGCCCGTCTCGGCGACAAGGCCGCCGAACACGCCGCCGTGCGCAAGGTCGTCGACGCCCACCTCGAGAAGAGCGATGTCGTCAGCGCAGCCCGCCTCATCGACACGCGCCTCGGCCTGCCCGA
>JAZKEV010000653.1:1085-2926 GCA_040386765.1 Verrucomicrobiota bacterium
GGTCCGCGCCTTCTCGACCAGGGGCCGCATCAGCTGGCCCGAGCGATAGACGAAGCGTTCCAGGTCGCGGCGACGAAAGCCTCGGCCTGCCCGACGAAGCGCTTTCCATCCTCGCCCACGCGTGGCCGCACGGCAAACAGGCGCTCGCCTCCATCGAGGAACGCTTCGCACTGCTCGAGCGACATCACCGCAGCGAGGAGGCCTGCAAGCTGGCCGTTGCGCTCGGCGAGGAGGCGACACCGGGCGCGGTGACGGTTCCTCTCACCGGCCTGCTTGCCTCGACGTTCGAAAAGTCGGTCGACGCCCGCCTGCGTCATGCCGCCGCCAACTCCGTGCGGCTGAAGGTCGCCACGGCGCTGGCCGGCGGGCGCCGCCACGAGGGTGAAACGTCGCTCCTCCGCGCGCTCACCCGCATCGCTCCGGGCGACCGGCTGCTCGTGCGCGATGTGCAGCACTTTCGCTCGCTCCGCGAGCGGCCGGCGCCACGGGCCACCGCGCCTTCGGCGGACTCATCGCTCGTGCGGCGCATCGCGCTGACGAAGCGTGAAGAAACCCTGCTGGACCGCGCGGGCCGATGGACGCGGGCGCTGGGTGACAGCTCAGGGTTCTTCGCCGTCGCTTACACTGCGGACCGGAAGATCCTGTATACCCGCAGCAATTGGTCGGGGGTGAAATACCAGCTGGGGTGGACCGACCCTGCACCGGACCGCAGCGGGCTTTTTATTTTGCAGGCGTATGTGACGTCCGTGGTGCTTGCCCGGCCCTTTGCGGCGAGACTGCCGCTCAAGCCAATTCCGCTGGTCGATGCGCTGGGCGGCATCACCTCGGAGGTGGGGACGCCGATGTATCTTCCCGAAGATGCGGTCGAGGTCACCTCGTCGCGCTTCACGCTTTGGGTCGCACGCGCCGTCAGCGACCGTGTGGTGCTCGATGCGTTTGAAAACCAGGCGCTCGTCAGCTCCACCGATGTCACCGATGCCCTCACCGCCGCGGGGGCGACCGGCGGCGGCACCAAGCTGACGCTCGCCGCCCAAATCGGCAGCACGGTGGCCCTGGGCTACGGGCAGCATGTGCTGGTGAAATCGCAGGGGACACTGCGCGTGAGCTCCACCCTCGGGGGACGGGTGCTGGGGCTTATGGCCGTGCAGGGGCCGGGACTGCCCGCCGGCTGGGTCGCGCTGCTGGAACGCGGCGCCGCCTTCCTCTCGCTCGATGGCAACGTGCACTTCTCCATCGACGACAGCCTCGTCACACCCCGCGGCTGCTTCCTCGCCGACGGCAGACTCATCCTCGTCGGTCCCGAGGAAGGCCTCGTGATCCGCCTCGAGCTCCAGCGCGCCGTGCGGCTCGCGTGGTTCCCCTTCTCCGGCGAGCCGTGTATCGCGATTTCAATTACAAACGAGCCGGACACGTTCGCGGGCTTTGCCGAAAGCGGCGTGGTCCGGCGCTGGCAGATTCCGGTGTAAGGAATGAGCGACAGAGAGAAGGCCTGGAAGCCGTGCAAGCTTCGCCGACAGCATTTTATTTTAAACCGCAGCCAGCTTCCCTACCAGCGGAGGATTTTACAGAAGGCAACGAAGAGCGCTGCCGCCTTCGTTCGCAAAATCCGCGCTTCGTTTTCTTCCGGGCAAATTTAGAACCGGGCGGCGCCGGCTATTTCGGCGGCTGGCGTTTGGGTTCGGCGGGGCGGCCGAGCAGCCAGCCCATGATGGCGAGGCCGAGGACGATGCTGGCGCCAGAGATAAGCCAGAAGATCGCGGCCGACGCGGGATTGAGGCCGTGCTGGAGGTTCATGCCGAAGAGGCTGGCCACCGCGGTGAGCGGGAAGAAAAGCGCCGCGA
>JAZKEV010000653.1:2936-3712 GCA_040386765.1 Verrucomicrobiota bacterium
GGAGATTGAGGCGGTGGCTTGCGCGCAGGGCCGCCTGGCTGACCCGTCCCTGCTCCTCGGCTTCGCGCGCGGTGCGATAGGCGATGGTGTTGCGCACGTCGTCCAAGAGGAGATCGAAACTGCGCTCGATATCGGAGGCGAGATCGCGGAGCTCGATGAGGAAGGCGTCGCCTTTCACGGCTTCGCGGGCGGCCTGGATCGCGGCGTGCTGGTTGCGCGCGGCGCGCGCGAGTGGCACCACTTTGCCGAGCAGATCGAAGAGCGCGCGGAGGTCGGCGGCCTTCTCGCTCTCCTCCTCGAGTTTGCCCTCGATCTCGGCATACGCCTGCACGTGGCGCTTCACCGCGGCGGGCAGCGAGGCGCCGTGGTTCCAGTGCCACTCGCCGGTGGGCGTGCGCCAAAAGAGCTCCCCCGACCGCTTGTGATCGTCGGCCACCGGCGGCTGGTGCAGCACGAGCACGATGTGGCCTTCCTCGACGATCGCGCGCTGGCGGCCGTAGGTGGTCTTGCCGACGCGCGTGCGGATGGACTCGGGGACATTCCAGGTGGTGGGGAGGATCATGCGAGCTGGGAACTGGCGAGCTGGGATCGATTGGGCCTTGGCGGGAGCCGGCTTAGAACTGGAGCGGTCGCGCGCGGGAGACAATGCAAACCGGGGCAACCGGCGCTCCCCGCTTGCACGCTAGAGGAAGAGATGAGGAGTGGCTATGGCGAGGCGGGGAAACGATAACTCCCGCACCGGCCGCACCGCGCCGGCGCGGCTATTCCGTGGAGCG
>JAZKEV010000654.1:0-2968 GCA_040386765.1 Verrucomicrobiota bacterium
GATCGGATGGACGAAGTCCTCGTAGAGGATGCCGAGCACGATGTAGATGACGACGACCGCGATGAGGAGCATCCAGCCGAGGCCTTGCAGGGAGCTGGTATAGGCTGCGGCGGTGCCTTGGAAGGCCGCGCTGACGGTCGCGGGGAGCTCGGTGGCGGCGATCGCGTCGATGGCTTCGGTGGCTTGGCTCAGCGAAACGCCGGGCGCGAGGTTGAAGGCGATGGTGACGGCAGGGACCTGCCCCATGTGCGCGACGCTGAGCGGGCCGACGGTCTGGCGGACCTTCGCGACGGATTCGAGCGGGATGAGTTTCCCCTCGCGATTGCGGAGATAGAGGAGGGCGAGCGAGCTCGGGTCGCGCTGGTATTTCTTTTCCAGCTCGAGGATCACGAAATACTGGTTGGTCGGGGTATAGATCGTGGAGACCTGCCGGGAGCCGAAGGCGCTGTAGAGCGTATCTTCGACCAGCTGTGTGCTCAAGCCGAGGGAGGACGCCTTGTCGCGGTCGATCTCGATGATCAGCTGCGGGCTGGAGATGAGGAGGTCGGAATTGAGATCGATGATGCCGGGCACCGAGCGCAGCTTGTCCTGCATCAGGGGCGCCACGCGGTAGAGCTCGGCGAGGTCAGAGCCGTAGAGGGTGTATTGGTACACCGACGCGGAGCTGCGGCCGCCGATGCGGATGCCGGGAGGGACCTGCACGGAGACGCGCACGCCGGGGATGCCGGCGAGGGCATTACGAATCTGCGGTGCGATGTCGGCCGCGGGCGGGCGCTCCGAGCGCGGCTTGAGCGTGGCGAAGATACGGCCGGTGTTGCTCGAGCCGGAGCTGCGGCTCGACGAGCCGATATAGGAGGAGAAGTTCTGGACGTACGGATTCTGCGCGAGGAGTTCGCCGACCTGCGTGTTGTAGCGGACCATCGCGTCGAACGAGACATCCTGCGCGGCCTCCGTATTCACCATGATGCGGCCGGTATCTTCGGTGGGGATGAAGCCCTTGGGAATGAGGATGAGGAGCCAGACGGTGAGGCCGAGCGTGGCGGCGGCGATAATCATCACGAGCGCCTTGGCGCGGAGAGCGACCTTGAGCGTCCATTCGTAGAGGCCGAGGCTCTTGTTGAATATGCCCTCGGTGACGCGGTAAAACCGGCCGTGCTGCTGGTTCGGGTTATGCGGCTTGAGGAAGCGGCTGCAAAGCATCGGCGTCAGCGTGAGCGAGACGAAGCCGGAGACGATGATCGCGGCGCTGATCGAGACGGCGAACTCGTGGAGGAGGCGGCCGAGGATGCCACCCATGAAGAGGACGGGGATGAAGACCGCGACGAGCGAGAACGTCATCGAGAGAATCGTGAAACCGATCTCGCGCGAACCCTTGAAGGCGGCGGCCATCGGCGACTCTCCCTTCTCGATGTAGCGGACGATGTTCTCCAGCATCACGATCGCATCGTCGACCACGAAGCCGACGGCGAGGGTCAGCGCGAGGAGCGAGATGTTGTTAATGCTGAACTTGCAGAAATACATCACCGCAAACGTGCCGATGACCGCGATGGGGATCGCGATGCAGGCGATCAGCGTGGCGGAGATCGTGCGGAGGAAGAGGAAGATCACCATGACCACGAGCGCGACGGCGAGGACGAGGGTGAACTTCACGTCGTGCACGGACTCGCGGATGGCGAGCGAGCGGTCGCTGTAGATATCGAGGCTGATGGAGGCAGGGAGCTGCGCGCGGAAGGAGGGGAGCAGGTCCTTGATGCCGTCGACGACCTTGATGGTATTGGTGCCGGGCTGGCGCTGGACGAAGAGGAGGACGGAGCGATTGGCGACGGCGGTCTCGCCGAGGCTGTTCTCATCGCTGGCCGGCTGCTTGTTCATGAACCAGCTCGCGGCCTTGTCGTTTTCCACGCTGTCGCTGACGTCGGCGACGTCGGCGAGGCGGACGGCGGCGCCGTTGCGGTAGCTGACGATGACTTTGCGGAAGCCCTCGGCGCTCTTCAGCTGGCCGGTGGCGATGAGGGTGGTGGACTTCTCGGCGCCGTCGAGGGTGCCGGCGGGGAGATTGGTGTTGTTGGTATCGAGGGCGGTGCGCACCTCGTCGATACCGATGCCGCGGGCGGCGAGGGCGCGGGGATCGAGCCGCACGCGGACGGCGTACTTCTGCGAGCCCATCACCTGCACTTGGGAAACGCCATCGACGGTGGACATGCGCTGCGCGAGGACGGTCTCGGCCCACTCGTTAACCTCTGAGAGGGGGAGCGTCGCCGAGCTGAGGGCGAGGAGCATGATCGGGTCGTCGGCGGGATTGCTCTTCCGGAACGACGGCGGATTGGGCATGTCGCGCGGGAGGCGGCGCTGGACGGCGGCGATGGCGGCCTGCACATCCTGCGCGGCGCTGTCGATATCGCGATCCAGGTTGAACTGCATCGTGACCGACGTGCTGCCCAGCGTGCTCGTCGAGGTCATCGAATCGATGCCGGCGATGCTGGCGAACTGCTGCTCCAGCGGCGTCGCGACAGCCGAGGCCATGGTCTCGGGGCTCGCGCCCGGGAGGCTGGCGGAGACGCTGACCGTGGGGAAATCGATATTCGGTAGATCGCTGACGGGCAGGCGCTCGTAAGCCATCCAGCCGAAGATGGTGATGGCAGCGGTGACGAGTACGGTCATCACCGGGCGGCGGATAAAGGGTTCGGGGATGTTCATGCTCGGTGCAGGGTTGCGAACGCGGGTACGAGACGCGGGCCGCTCGTTCAGCTTCGGATATCCTTGGGTTCTTTGACCTCTTCCTTGTTTTCCTTCTTCTTGCCCTTGCCGCCTTCTTTACCGCCCGCGGCAGCGGTGCCGGCGGGGGCTTTCACTTCGACCGGGCGGCCCGGGATGACGCGCAGCTGGCCGTCGATCACGACGGTCTCGCCCTCTTTCAGGCCCTTGGCGATGACCGCACCCATCATGGTCGGAACGGCGTTGATGAAGA
>JAZKEV010000654.1:2978-3590 GCA_040386765.1 Verrucomicrobiota bacterium
TCGACGGTGACGGGACGCAGCTCGGCGAGACGCTCGGCATTGACGACGAAGACATGCTGGCCGGTCTGGGAATTCTGCACGGCGGCGGAGGCGACGGTCAGCACCTCGGGATCGGCGAGCGTCACGCCGACACTGGCAAACTGCCCCGGCCAGAGCCGCTGCTCATCGTTCCGGAACGATCCTTTGAGGCGGATGGTGCCGGTGCTGGAATCGACCATGTTGTCGACGAAGGTCAGCTCGCCCATGACGGGCTTCTCGTCGATGCCGGGCGGGGTGACCTTCACCGCGAGGGCGCGCTCGGCGCGATAGCGATTGATCGCCGCAAGATACTGCTGCGGCACGCCGAAGGTGACATAGATGGGGTTGACCTGATTGATGGTCACGAGCGCGCCGGTTTCATTGGCGCGGACGATGTCGCCCTCGTCGATATTGAGATTGCCGGTGCGGCCGGAGAGAGGCGAGCGGATGACGCTGAACTCGAGCTGGAGCTTGGCGTTGTTCACCCGGGATTCAGCGGCGAGCACGTCGGCCTCGGCGGCGCGCGCATCGTCCTGGATCTTCTGGAACTGCTCCTTGGAGATCATCTGATCCTTGGACAGCGCCTGATAGCGG
>JAZKEV010000655.1:0-1104 GCA_040386765.1 Verrucomicrobiota bacterium
TACTACCCTAACGCGTCAGTTTCTGCTCTACTCGCTACTCACTACCCGCTACTCGCTACTCGCTACTCCTCAGCTTCCCCCATGCAAAAATCCATCCACGGCTTCACCGTCGCTCATTTCTTCGAGACGTATCGCGAAAAGCTCAAGATGGAGCTCGTGGTCGGTGAGCACGGTTTCAACCGCATCATCCACGAGGCCACGATCAATCGCCCCGCCCTCGCGCTGACCGGGTTTTTCAAGTATTTCGCCAACAAACGGGTGCAGGTCCTCGGCTCCGCCGAGATGACCTACCTCAAGATGCAACCGCAGAAGCACCAGATAGAGGTGTTTCAGAAGATGGTCGCGCGCCACATCCCCTGCATCGTTCTCACGCGCAACTACCATCCCACGCACTCGATGCTCGAGGTGGCCAGGGAGATGAATCTCCCGATCCTCCGGACGCCGATGATCACGATGAACTGGATCAATCTGGCGACGCTCGCGATCGATAATGAGTTCGCCCCGCAGGGCACCGAGCACGCTACCACCCTCGATGTGAAGGGCGTCGGCGTGATGCTTCGCGGCGATTCCGGCGTGGGCAAAAGCGAGTGCGCCCTTGCGCTCATCGAGCGCGGCCACTCCCTCGTGGCCGACGATCTCACGGTCATCAAGCTCCTCGACGAGCGCGAGCTCATGGCCAGTTCCCGCCCGCTCAATCGCGGTTACATGGAGTGCCGCGGCATCGGCATCATCAATGTCGGCGAGATGTTTGGCGTGAAGTGCGTGCGCCTCGAAAAGCGCATCGACATGGTCGTCTCGCTCAAGGAATGGACACCCGAGGCCATCGAAGAGCGCACCGGCCTCGAGGAGAACCACTACGAAATCCTCGGCAAACGCATCCCGCACATCGAGCTCTACGTCCGCCCCGGCCGCGACATCGCCCGGCTCGTCGAAGTCGCCGCCCTTACGCAGGCGTTGAAGAAGATGGGGCATGACCCCGCACGCGATTTCAACGACCGCCTGATCGCCTATATGACGGAGCAGGCCAAGGAGCCGGCTCCGACCAAGATCCGCCCGATCGAGCGCGACGATTCGCGCTAGGTTTCGGTAATGGGACCGGGTTGT
>JAZKEV010000655.1:1120-5682 GCA_040386765.1 Verrucomicrobiota bacterium
CGGCGGTCTATGACCGCCGATTCCGTCCGCAGGCGTTATCCGATTCGTCGGCGGTCATAGACCGCCGCTACAACCCAGTCCGAGTCCAACCGCTTAAACCGTTTTCACGGTTGGCGTGCTGCCATCCGCCTTCAGATGCGCGCGCAGCACCACGGCGAGCGCCGTGGCCGCCTCGGCTTCATCGTAGCTCACCGCATCGGCACCGGCTTCCTCGAGCGCGCCGCCCTGCGCGAGATAGCGCGCACGGGCGAGCACCTTGATGTCGGGCTTCAGCTGCTTGGCCGCCATCACGACCGCCACGCTCATCGATGAATCGGGGATCGACACGATTAGGTAGCCCGCATTTGCGATGCCCGCTTCCTTCAAAATATCCGAGCGCGTGGCATCCCCGTACAGCGCGTGCTTTCCCTCCGCTTGGAGAGCGAGCACCGTGTCCACGTTTACATCGATCACGACCGGCTCGATGCCGTACTCTTCCGCGCGCCGGGCCACGGTCCGGCCCACGGGACCATAGCCAACGATCAAGGCGCGCGCGGCTGCCGGCTTAGCCAGTTTCTCGATCTCGGCCTTGTTGGCCATACGCCCGACCGCTTCCACACGGCGATTCAACAGGGCGTGCAGCCGTGGCTTGCTCTTGATCCAAGCTTCCGAGCCCAGAATCGTTTTGAAGAGCCACGGATTGAGACTGATCGAGACCATGGCGCAGGCGACGAGCGCATGATAGCCCGAATCGGGCATCATCTTCAGTGACCGCGCCATCTCGCCGAGGATGAACGAAAACTCCCCGATCTGCGAGAGCCCGCCCGCCACTGTAAGCCCCGTGCGCAGCGAGTGCCCGCTCACGAGCACGATCACGAGCGCCGCGATCGGCTTCACGATCAGCACCACGCCGAGCAGACCGAGAATCATCCACGGTGCCTCCAGGACCGCCCGTGGATCGAAGAGCATGCCCACCGACACGAAAAAGAGCACCGCGAACGCATCGCGCATCGGCAGCGCATCCGCCGCCGCCTGATGACTTACCTTCGACTGCCCCACCACCATGCCGGCCAGAAACGCGCCCAGCGCCATCGACGCGCCAAACGTGATATACCCCACCGTCGCCACCGCCATCGCGATCACCAACACCGTCAGCGTAAACAATTCACGCGACTTCAACCGCGCCACGCGCAGCAGCAGCCAGGGGACAAACTTCGCGCCGACAAAGGCCATCACCGCGCCGAGCGCCGCGAGCTTCAGCACCGCGATGCCTGCCGTCTGCCAGACACTCGCGCCCTCGCCACTCCCAGATTTCGGCGCCATCGCGGGCAGGATTACGAGCACGAGCACCGTGATGATATCTTCGACCACAAGCCAGCCCACGGCCACGCGCCCCTCCCCTGTCTCTACGAGATTATGGTCCATCAGGACTCGTAGCAGCACGACCGTGCTCGCGACTGAGACCGCGACGCCCAGCACCGTGCCACCGCTGATGCCCCAGCCCGACCACAGCGCGATCCCCATCGCGAAGATCGTCGCCATCGCGCTCTGACCGAGCGCGCCGGGAATCGCGATCGACTTCACCTTGAGCAAATCATCGAGGTGGAAGTGCAGTCCCACGCCAAACATGAGCAGGATCACGCCGATCTCCGCCAGCTGCTTGGCCAGTTCCACATTACCTACAAAACCCGGCGTGTATGGCCCGAGGCACACTCCCGCCGCGAGGTAGCCGACAATGGGAGAGAGCCCAATTCGCTTTGCTAATAAACCGAAGATCAGCGCTGCCGTTAATCCAAATGCGATCGTCGTGATGAGGCTGATGTCATGCATGGCGTCCGCTCGTTGGCAGACGCATCCACCACGCGCAAGCAAGGCTTTCAGTTTTCCGAAAAAAAGCAGCGGCCAGTCAGCCGCTGCTCGAAAATCGCGCGCGTTTTTCCAACCGCGCCTCCGCATTTTCGTTACGGCAGTTCGTAGACTTCGACGATCGCGATGCCTGTCGTCGCCGTACCGCCGGCCGTCACCACCGCGGTATAGGCGCCGGGCTGGAGCGTCATGAGCACGGCCGATTCGCGCGGGCTGCCGGGCGCAAAGCTCGTGGCCGTGATCTCCGCGTTGCGCGGGTGCGTCTGCCAATCGTCGTTCGCCTCGAGCTGCGTGGCGCCGCGGAAGAGCGCAACGCGCGTATCGGCCAGCGCCACCGTCACGCCAAACGCCGTCAGCGAGGGACCGCGCGCCACGACCAGCACATTCATTGGCGCCGTGCCGCCCACGACGAAACCGGTAATGACCGCGCCTTCGCCGGCCGAGACCATGCCGCGTGCCGAGGTGTTGATGATGCCGGCTGCGGGCTCCTTCACCTCGAGGGCGATGTCGACGATGTCGCTGCCCGCGGCAAACGTTCCGAGCGAAGTCGCCGCACCCGTGGTAAGATTCAGCGAGTAGAGCGTAGCCACGCCGCCCGCATTGTTGACCGCATAGGCGGCGCCGGGGCTCACGATGTCGATGTCGCTATTCGCCGAGAAATCGACCCCGAGGGTGCCGAGCGTCACGAGCGTTCCATTGTTCGGCGGATCCTGGCGCACGAGCACGTCGCGACCGTAGTCGATGTCGTACAGCACTGTGCTCGTCGCGAGACGACCAGCAACCGAGTTGGTGTAGCCGGCCGCGGCGACCTGCGGCGTCGTTCCGGCGTTGGCATCGGTGGTCGCATACGCGAGCGACCCATCCACGGTGGTTGCGCCATTCTCGACATTCACGCGCAGGCTCTGGCCGGTATTGGAAATGATGCGCAGCCGGTCGGCCGCGGGATTGAAGTCGACGCCAAACGACGTGCCAGCGAGCGGCACGCTCAGCGTGGCGAGCACGCTCGTCGCACCCGTGGCAGGCGTGATGGCGAGGAGACGGTTCTGATTGGTAACTCCGACGAGCGTGCGCGTGGCCGGACGATAATCGATGCCGACGACCGTCTCGCCACCGGCAAGACCCGAAATGGCCACCGAGGCGGTCGCCGCGCCGGGCGTGGTGACATTAAACGAAACGAGCTGATTGCTCGAGGTGAGCGCCACGCCGGATTGCGCGTGGGCGGAGACGAGGCTGAGACAGAGGAGCGGTAGATAGCGGAGGTGATGTCGCATATGGATGTGTGGTTCTTGTTGGGCAATCGCTGGCTCGTGCCGCACCTAGTTACGGGTAGGGGCGGTCTTCGGATGCAATTATTCTGCAATCGATTCCACACTCATACGCCCTCGATATCGTGCATTTTGAGACGCGCGCAGGAGCTCCAACCTGCGCAAAAATAAAAGGCCCGGCGAAAAAGCCGGGCCTCGTTCTCTAGTCGGGAGGGGGTCGTGCCGTTATTTCTTCGCCGCCGGTTCCGGATTCTTCGACGACTGCCACGCGAGAAATTTCCATTTGCCCTGCTCCTCGCGCCAGGCCGAGAGGAAATTGAGATCGAGCAACCGCTTCTGCTCGCCCTGCCGGATCGTCACCAGCACATGGCCTGACATCAGGACAACACCCGGACCCGCGACCACGAAGTTCCGCTCCTTGTAGTCCATCGACTCGTAGATGGTGCGTTTGGTAACGAGTGAATCAACGAGCTTCGATCGTGTGTCGATCGCACCGTTCGAGTGCGCGTAGCGCAGGTCGGGCGACAGGATCGCCTCGAGCCGCGCCCGATCGCCGGCCGCCGTGGCGGCCACCCGCTCTTTGTCTGCGGCAGTGACCGCAGCGATGATCGCGTCGTTCGAAGGCGCCGCCGCGCGCACCGCGACGAGGCTGAGCAGCAGAAGGGAAAATAAACGGGTGAGGTTTTTCATGGGAGATAAGCAATCGATTCGGGGTGGCGAGACGCTTGGTCGCGCGCCGCCGCGGCACAATCCGAATTCGAGTTACCTCGCGATGCTGCGGGTTGCGACTTGCATCGGTGCGCCTGCTTCTCTGGCCTCCGCAGATGTCTAATCCCGCTTCGCGCGCCGACGGCCGTCGCCCCGACCAGCTCCGCACCATCACGTTTGAGCCCAATATCGCGCCCTACGCGACGGGCTCCGTGCTGATTTCCTTCGGCCTCACGCGCGTCATCTGCGCCGCGACCATCGAGCCCAACGTGCCCACATGGATGAAGCAGCAGAAGATTCAGGGCGGCTGGCTCACCGCGGAGTATTCGATGCTCCCCTACTCGACGCTCGACCGGAAACAGCGCGACATCTCCCGCGGCAAAATCGATGGCCGCACCGTCGAGATCCAGCGGCTCATCGGCCGCTCGCTCCGCGCTGTCGTCGATCTGAAGAAGCTCGGCCAAAACACGCTCTGGCTCGATTGCGACGTGCTCCAAGCCGATGGCGGCACGCGGACGGCTGCGATCACGGGTGCTTATCTCGCCGCGCGCCTCGCCGTCCAAAAGCTCCTCGACGCCAAGAAACTCGCCGAGAATCCCATCACCGATTCCGTCGCCGCCGTGAGCGTCGGCGTCTTCGATGGCCGCGAACTGCTCGACCTCGCCTACGTCGAAGACAAGGACGCCGAGGTCGACTTCAACCTCGTGATGACCGGCCGAGGCCAGTTCGTCGAGGTGCAGGGCT
>JAZKEV010000656.1:0-5342 GCA_040386765.1 Verrucomicrobiota bacterium
AGCTGTAGCGGCCATACGGCCACGCAATCACGCGCGGCGCCTTGCCCACCCGA
The DNA here is from genome assembly GCA_040386765.1 of Verrucomicrobiota bacterium. GTDB lineage: Bacteria > Verrucomicrobiota > Verrucomicrobiia > Opitutales > Opitutaceae > ER46. Next base: position 54 of record JAZKEV010000656.1, read on the forward strand.
TGTGAAGCGCGCCATGATCGAGCGCACACCACGGAATGTCCCTTCGCCGCGCTCCCGGCAACGCTAAGCTCAGCTCCAGCCAAACTGACTCAGAAACCCTTCAGAAACGTCGCCTTTTCCTCTTCGAGGAGATCGTCGAGGGCCATCGTGTAGAGGCGGGAGAAGGTGGAGAAGCCGCAGATGGCGTTGAGATTGGAATCACGCTCGGAGGCGTGGCCGACGCGCTTGACGAAGGCGGTGTTCACGTCGTCGAGAGACTGGTAAAGCGTGAGGAGTTCCTTGAGCTCCCAATCCGGCGCGCCGCCGGTCTTCATCACGAAATATTGCTTCAGCAGGTAGTGGCTGACGACGCGGCTGAGGGTCTCCTCCATCGAAGAGAACGGCAGGTGACGCAGCGCCATGGGCCGCATGCGGCGCGTGACGGGGCAGCCGCTCAGGGCCATGTAGAGACCGAAGAGGGAGCGCAGGCCGGTATTCATATCGCACGACGAGACGTAGGTGCGTTTGCCGACGATGACGGAGACCTTGGCGTTTTTATACGAAGCGACCGCGCTGAACTTGGTGGCAGCGGCGTGGAGATCGACGGCGGCGGGACAATATTTGTGCGCGGTGGGATCGAGCGGGCAATTGGGGCAGCGGTCGTTGGCGAGGAGCGTCCACGCGGGGAGCGCTGGCGATTGTGTGGCGGCGGTCGAGTTCTCGACCCAGCCCTGCAGCGGCACCTCGAAATGATAGCTTTGGCCATCCTCGAAAGCGAAATCGTAGATGATCTTTTCGTCCATGATCGCGCGTGACCATGGCAAGGGCGGACGGAGAAGCGAGTCGGCGGTGATGGGTAGAAGCTGAGGGGGTGGAGCGTGGAAAACAGCTAAAGTGAATGAAGGGGCCGTCGCGCTTTGTGTTGTCTGAGGTCTCTCGATTTTCGCGTGTGTGCCTCGCGACGGCGCACCGGGGAGAGGCTGTCTCGCAACCAGCGGGGAAGGATAAAAGTGGCATGTGAGATGCGACGGAGGAGGGATGCGCCAAGTACTGACGGCCGATTACAAGCAGATGATGATGTTAGCGCCGACGGTGGAGGAGTGGGTGGGGCCGAGGCACCCGGCGCGATTCATCCGGGAGTTCGTGGGGGCGCTGGATTTGCGGGCGCTGAAGCTGGATACGCTGGAGCGCAGCGAGGGCGGGACGGCGTACGACCCGGTGCTGCTGCTGCAAGCGTGGCTGTATGGGTACCTGCGGAAGATCCGCAGCACGCGGGCGCTGGAAAACGCGTGCCGGGAGGAGATGGGGTTCGTGTGGCTGACGGGCAACCACCGGCCCGATCACAATGCGCTGTGGCGATTCTGGCAGGAGCACCGGGCGGGGATCCGGGAGCTGTTTCGGCAGAGCGTGAAGGTGGCGCTGGAGATGAATCTGGTGGGGCTGGCGGTGCAGGCGCTGGACGGGACGAAGATCATGGCCGCGGCGAGCGGCCGCGGCGGGTTCGACCGGGCGCACCTGCAAAAGCTGCTCGCGCGGCTCGACGCGCAAATCGCCGGGCGGGAGGAGCAGATCGGCGCAGCCGGAGCCGGCGCCGCCAGCGAGGAACTGCCACCCTTGGAGCGGCTGCGCGAACAGGTGCGCACGGCGCTGGCGCGGGTCGAGGCGGGGGAAACCAGACACGCGCATCCGCTGGAGCCGGAGGCGGCGCGGATGGCCTGCGACGGCCGCAACCGGTTTGGTTACAACGCGCAGGCGGTGGTCGACGCCAAGGCGCAGATCATCGTGGCCGCCGACGCGGTCTCGGCCCCCGACGACACCGCGCAACTGGCGCCCATGCTCGGCCAGGCGCAGGCCAATGTGGCGGACGCCGGGCCCGCGCTGCCCCTCACGCTGGCCGACGGCGGCTATGCCAGCGGCGCGCAGTTTGCCGCCGCCGCGCAAGCCGGTCATCCGCTGCTCACGCCGCCGCCGGCCACCTGGCGCGACACCTCCGATCCCTATCACACCGCGCACTTCCGGCACGAGGCCGCGCGCCAGGTGGTCATCTGCCCGCAGGGCCGCGAGCTGCAGTATAAAGGACTGCGGCAAAAAGACGGGCGCACGGTGGAGGTCTATCGCCATGGCCCGGCCTGCAAGACCTGTCCGGTGCGCGCGCAGTGCACGAGCGACCGGCAGGGCCGCGCCATTTACATCGCCTCCGGGCACGCGGCCGTCGTCGCGGCGCACGCCCGCTGGCAGGAACCGGCGACGGCGGAGAGCTCTACGCGTTGCGCGCGGCGACGGTGGAACCGGTCTTCGCTCAGGTGAAGCAGCAGATGGGTTTCCGGCGCTGGACCGTCCGTGGCCTGGACAAGGTCCGCACCCAGTGGAGCCTGCTCGCCACCACTTGGAATCTAACGGTCATGCTGCGCCACTGGCGCGGCGAAGCTCCGGGCGCCTGCGCAAAACCCCGCACGCCGACGCCGCCGTCGGGCCGGCCAGGCCTCTTTTCGTTCGCTTGCGCCTCACGGGCGCTCCGCTCGCTCGATCCTTCTCCCCTCGCCGCAGCCGCGTAACTGCTCGGTCCGAGGTTGCGAGACAGCCTCGGGACGGTTCGCCCTACCTGAAGGCGCGGTGTTCGAAGTGATCATGACGCGGGCGCTCCGCGGAGGGCGCGAAAAAGGGCGGGCTTTTTGAGCCCGCCCTTGCCCTTGCGTAGGGGACGTCCTCAGCGGCGCGCTAGGCACAACGCGCCCTACCTTTTTTTAGAAGTGCACGCGCATCGAGATGTTGTACTCGGTGGGCACCACGTAGACGTAACGGTAGAGATTGCGGCCATCGAGCATCGTGGTGAAGCCGGTTTTGCGCAGGCTGCCGTTTTCGAGGTCGGTGATGTTGCGGACCTCGGCGCGGACGGTGACTTCCTGCCGGCCGATCCGCTGCTTGCGCGAGATGTAGGCGTGCACGAGGTGCGTCGAACCGCCGACCAGCTCCTGGCCGTTGTTGATGCCGAGGAGGTAGTCGTCGCGCCAGCTGCCGTTGATGCCGAAGCCGGTGCCGCGCAGTTTGCTGTCGCGGGCGTTGACCGTGTACTGCACGGCCCAGCTCGCCGAGTAGGGCGCGGCGCGGGCGCCGGTGGGTTTGGTGTCGTTGTCGAGGGTATCGAGCAAGTTTCTCGCCTCGGTGAGCAGGGCGGCGGGCTCATTACCGCGGGCAACCGCGGCGTCGTAATAGGCGCGGAAGGACGAGAGGTCGGGCTGGCCGGCGACCTTGGCGTGCGCAGCCGTGAAGCGCAGCAGGAGGCCGTTTATCGGTTTGAGGATCAGCGTCGCATCCGCACCGCGCGAATTTTCCGTCGAGCGGTAGTTGCGGGCGGCGCTGGCGGTGCCTTCCTCGGCGTACCTGTAACGGGGATCGCCGGGGAGGACGTCGTTGGGATTCATCAGATTTTCGATCTCCACGGCGGTGAAATCGATGCCGGTGACGCCGTTGAAGCTAAGCGCGACGTTCTGGCGGTCGATGTCGAAGACGCCGAGGGTGATGCTGCCCTTGTTCTTCCAGAAGTCGCCCTTGAGGCCGACTTCCTTGGTGACGCCAGTGATCGGGCCGAAGCGTTCACGGTCGAAGGTGCGCAGACCTTGGAAGCGGAAGGACTCGCCGTAGGTGCCGTAGAAATTGAGCCCTTCGGTCAGCTTGATGGTGAGGCCGCCGCTCATGCAGGTGTTCTCGAGGCGAAGTTGCTGGTTCTGGACGTATTCGCCCGGAAGCGCTTCGCCACGCTTCGGTGGCTTGATCTCCTCGTTATATGGGCCGAAGGTCCGGGGCGGGACGGCGGGATCGGAGCCGTATTCATAGACGCGGTTCCAATCGTGGCGGACGCCGAGGAGCGTGAGGAACCGGCCGCCGAAATAGCGACCACTGCTCGAAAACGAAACGGCAGAGGCCTGGCGCCACTCGGTGCCATCGGTGGAGCTGGTGCCGGAGGGAAAGGAGGCGAGCTTCATGATGTGAACCGTCGGCGTCTCGGGGAGAGCATCGAGCCGCATGGAGTCGAAGAGCTCGCGCGAATAGAAACGCGGGTCGTCCAGATAGAGGCGGAGGCGGACGCGATCGGTATTGGTGTTGAAGGTGGTGGCGGCGCCGGTCTCCACCCGCTTCACGTTGTAGTGGTTGAACCGGTAATTCATCACCCAGTCTTCGCGGTAGTCGGCGCTGGCGACGAAGAGCTGCTGCATCCACTTCCACTTATCGAACATGTACACGGCTGTGCCGCGGAACTGGTCGACCTCGTTGCCGAAATTTTTCTCATCGAGCTCGGTCTCGACGTAGGGCCGGCCGTTGACTTCGACGTTGATCGTGTTGGCGAAGAAATTGTCGGTGCGCTTGGCCGTCTGCTTCTGATGATTGTAGGAAACCTCCAGACCGACGGGCCCGATGCGCTGCTCGATCGACGCGGTGTAGGTGTGGAACGGGCGACCCTGGCGATCGAAGGAGCCGCGGATATTGTATTCCTTGGGATAGCCTTCGAACCGTTTGGTGCCGATTTCAGCGCCTGCGGCATTGCGCATGATGACGTCGAAGTGATCTCCCTCGACGAGCGAGGGGGAGCCGCCGTCGGCGGCATTGGAGCGGTCCGCGGCGGGCAGGTCTGCGCGGACGATATACTCGCCGTCGGAGGTGTAGAAGAGACGATCGGTGGTAAAGGCGCGTGACCGGCCCGAGCGCTCGCGGATCGCGAGGCCGCCGAAGCCGCGGACATTGGCGAAGTCGCCGCGCTCATACTCGAGGCGGACCATCGTATTGCGCAGCGGGCGCCAGGAGGCGGTGAGCGTCTGGCCCTCGAGCCCGAAGGTCGACGCATCCTGATACGTGCGCTCCTCGCGCTTGATCGCGTTGAACCGGAGGGCGAGCTTGTCGTTGATCTTGTGGTTGGCGTCGACGCTCAGGCGATAGGCGCCGTAGTGGTTGAAGAACGCGAAGAGATCGACGAAGTTTCTCCACTGCGCGCGCTTCGTGAAGACGGAGGCCTGGCCGCCCGGCTCGACGTCGCCGAAGATAAGCGAGTTGGAGCCCTTGCCGAAGTCGATGCGCTCGACGTTGTAATTATCGGTGGGGACGTACCAGCGGAAGTAGTTGCGCGTGGCCGTGGAACCGCTGAGGCCGCGGAAGGCGATCGCGCCGCTCTGGTTATCGTTCTCCAGTGTCGTCGGCGCCCAGGCGCCGGCGACAAACGCGGCGACGTCGTCGGCCGTGAAAAGACCGAGGTCCTCCATGAAATCGGAGGGGATGGCGTCGATGTTCACCGGCACGTCTTTCAGCGCCTGCTTGGTG
>JAZKEV010000657.1:0-1504 GCA_040386765.1 Verrucomicrobiota bacterium
AAGCCAGCTTCGTCGCCGCCTTGATGCCTGCCGTATCGATCAGCTTAAAGGGATAATCTTTCTTGTCGCGGCCGCGAAACGTGAACGGCAGCTCGATTGCGTCGCGCGTCGTGCCCGGCACATCGCTCACGATCAAACGATCGCTCTTGAGCAGCCGATTGCTGAGTGACGATTTACCGACGTTCGGCCGGCCGATGAAACAAATGCACAGTGGATCGTCCGCCGTCTTCGTGCTATTCAGGGCCTCCTCCACCACCGGCGCCGGCCCTATCGCTTCCATGATCGCCGCCCGCAAGTCTTCCTCGCCGTTACCGTGTTCCGCGGAAACGCGCAGCGGCTCGCCGAGCCCGAGGCGATAGGCTTCGTCGAGCGCGACTTTCGAGTCATCGAAGTCCGCCTTGTTGATCACGAGCCGGACCTTTTTTCCGCTCTTCCGCAGCATCGTCGCGATCTTCTCATCGAGACCCGAGAGACCGCTCAGCCCGTCGACTACAAAGAGGATGAGCGTTGCCGCCGTGATAGCGAAGTCGACCTGCTGCTCCGACGCCTTCGTCAGCGCCGCCGGCGTGTCTTCGCCTTTGTAGCCGAGACCGCCCGTGTCGAGCAGCGTATAGGCACCGTCGGCGATCTCCGCGGAAATCACGTCGCGCGTGATGCCGGGCTGATCGTGCACGATCGAAATACGCTTCCGCGCGAGCCGGTTGAAGAGCCGGCTCTTTCCGACGTTGGGACGACCGACGATGGCGACGATGCGGGACATAGAGGCAGTAAGCTGTAGGCTTTGAGCGCTAAGCCAAGAACTCTGAGCCTAAAGCTTAACGCTTATGGCTTACGGCCCTTGGCGTTCACAAATCGTTCCACGCGATCGCACGCTTCGATGATCTGGTCGTAGGCCGTCGCGAAGCAGGCGCGGACGTGGCCCTTGCCATTGTCGCCAAAGGCGGTGCCAGGCACCACGGCGACCTTTTCTTTTTCGAGGAGGCCGACGGCGAATTCCTTTTCGGTGAGCCCGAGCGGCGACACATCGGGAAACGCGTAAAAACTTCCGCGCGGCAGGTGACACTTCATGCCGACTTCGTTGAAGCGGCGCACGATCAGGTCGCGACGCCGATGATACTGGTCACGCATCTTCACGACGTTGTCCCAGCCGTTTTTCAACGCCTCGAGCGCGCCTTCCTGTGCGATGATCGAGGCGCACATCATGGCGTATTGGTGCACCTTCATCATCGCATCGATCAGCACCGCCGGCCCGCACGCGTAACCGATGCGCCAGCCCGTCATCGCGAACGCCTTCGAGAAACCGTGGAGGAAAATCGTCCGCTCGGCCATGCCCGGGAAACTGGCGATGCTCGTGTGCGTGCCCTCAAAGGTCAGCTCCGAGCCATGCTCGCGATAAGTCAGTGTCTCGCCATCGAAACTGCAACGCGCCACGATGGTGGTGTACTGCCGTGTCTTTGGATTGCGGCGGTAGCGGATGGGCAGCAGCACGTCGCCATTCGGCAGG
>JAZKEV010000658.1:0-2438 GCA_040386765.1 Verrucomicrobiota bacterium
CGTCGTGACCACCTTCTACGGCGAACACTTCAGCGTGCGCGACAAACGCTGGCGCTACATCCGCTACGCCGACGGCACCGAAGAGCTCTACGATCACAACCCCGACCCCAATGAGTGGCACAACCTCGCGGCCAAACCTGAGCACGCCGCCGTAAAGACTCGCCTCGCCCGCTCCATCCCGCCGAAGGATCAGCGCGCCCCCGTCCCTCCGCAACGCGCGGCGCGAGACTAGTGTCTCCACTCACAGTTGCCGCGGATTGAAGGCGGCAGGCAGAGCGAGGCATCCCGCCGAATGTTTTATTCATGAGGGAGTGAAGGCTCGGAGCGCGCGAAGAGGTTAACTCAGCTTCTTCCCGCCCGCCGAACACTGATCGTTCCCTTCGCGAGAATTTAACCCGCGCAGCAACGGAAGAAATTCGAGGAGGGGTTTCATTTCAGAAGCAGAGGGATCACCCGTCAGCCGAAGGCAGGACCCGGCCAGCCAACGAGTCGCCCGCGCACGGATATCCCGCAAGCACTCCGCTGCGAACATCGTGTCCCGCCGGAGGGCCGACCCGAATTGCGGCCTGCCTACCCGGCCCCCAGCCCGCTCTCCGGTTCGGTGAATAAATCTCCTAGAGACTTTTGACCGCCACACCGTCGTAAAGAATAGGCGCTTCCGCGCCATCTTCGTTTAGCCCAACCCACCCACTCGGACCGAGCCCGTTTGCCGATCCCCAGCAGTCGGCACGCCCGCCCGGAACCGAAACCCTGTATCGTTCATATGATATCGCCATCTCGCTGCTGGATTTCGCGCGGCCTCGTCGCCGTTGCCTTGCTCGTTCTCGTTGCAATTCGCCCGCTCGCTGCCGCCCCGCAGCTCCTGCCCGGCGTCTACGGCTACGGCGCCGATCGCGCCATCAATCCCGCCGGTTTCGGCTCCGGCTCGACCATCATCGAGGTGACCAACCTCACCGATGGCCCCAATCCTGGTCCCGCCGGCTCGCTGCGCGCCGCGCTCCTGACCTCGGGCTCGCGTATCATCGTTTTCCGGACGAGCGGCGTCATCAACCTCCAGTCGGCGATCAACGTCAGCGCCGGCAATGTCACCATCGCCGGGCAAACGGCGCCCTCGCCGGGCATCGCCATTCACAGCGCCGGGTTGAATTTCACCGGGAGCAACGTCCTCATGCAGCACATGCGCATCCGCCCGGGCGATGCCTGGACCAGCGTGAGCACCACCACGCGGGACTGCGTGGCGTTCGCCAATTCCTCCTCGGTCATCTCCAATGCTGTCTTCGATCACTGCACGTTCGGCTGGTCGCTCGATGAGGTCGCGAGCACGTGGTACAGCTGGGACAACGTCACGTTCAACAAGTGCATCTTTGCCGAGCCGCTGCACGTCTCCATCCATATCGACGAGGGCACCTTCAGCCCCAACGTCCCGCAGGTCGCGCAGAACTTGACCAACACCAAGTCGACGTCCTTCACCACCAACGACAGCCAGGCGAGCAGCCACGCCGTGGGTGGCACCTACCAGTTGGTAAATACGACCGCGGACGCACAGTGGATCGAGTATACCATTCCCATCGTCCAGAGCACGTCGACCCGGCAGTACAAGCACTTCACGGTCGTCGGCGTCAAGGGCACCGACCGCGCGCGCTTCCGCGTCGAGCTCCGCGATCCGAGCAACAACCTCATCGTAAACTTCAACGAGATCGTCGACCAGTACGCCGCCGAGGCGCAGCACACCTACATCTCGCATCAGAACATGACGCAGTCGTTCACGGTCCCCGCCAACATCAGCAGCATCAAGGCGCGCTTGATCGTGGCGGGCCGCCACGGCTCCAGCACCGGCTGGAAGCTCGGCGTCGATCAATTCGGGATCACCGACGGCCACGGGTTCGGTCCATTGTTCAACAACGGCGGCAGCGGCGGCGGCAAGCTGTCGGTCACGGGATCGATTTTCGCGAGCATCGTCGCGCGCAGCCCGTGGGCCTACTCGAAGCATTTTTATTTCGGCAACAACATCGTGTATAACCGCTCGCAGTTCGGACTCCATTTCGGTCACACCGACTCCTCCGACCTCATCCGGGCCGCCGTGGTTGGAAACAGCTTCATCGAGGGCGCGTCGTGGAGCGGATCGAATTCACCGATCTCGAACACCAACGGTTGGACGCCCAGCGGCTCGCAGCTCTACATCCCCACCGCCGACAACGCCCACAACCCCGGCGACCGCGCGTCGCCCCCGCCGATGGTCGGCACCAACCTGAGCGCGTTCATCGTCGGTACCGACCCGACGACAAAGACCGCAGGCTTGAATGGCGTGACGGCGCTGACGCCGGCCGCCGCGTATTCCGCCGCGCTGCTCGGCGCGGGCGCGCGCCCAGCCGAGCGCGACTCGTTCGAGCTTCGCATCGTCGATGACGAGTCCAATATCCTTCCCCATGACGGCCGAA
>JAZKEV010000658.1:2448-7191 GCA_040386765.1 Verrucomicrobiota bacterium
GATCGCCGACGGCGCCACCATCACCGCCCTCGCCTCGCGGCCCGGTTCCATCAAGCACACCGTGGCCAGCGCCGGCGGCTGGCCTGTGCTCGCGGTCAACACGACGACGCACACCTATCCCATCAACCCCAACTCCGACGACGACAGCGATGGCTATACCAACATCGAAGAGTGGCTGCACGCCAAGTCGGCCGCCGTCGAGAACGCCATCGATCCGCCCACCCCGCAGTTCGATAATTTCCAGGACGGCAACGCCAACGGCTGGGCGCCCGACGGTGGGATCTGGGGGATGACCGGCTCCTTCGCGTATCAGCAATCCGACAACACCCAGAGCGCCGTCCGCAGTGTGCTCAACGCCACCAGCTGGACCGATCAGCTCGTGGAGGCCGATGTCAACGCCACCAGCTTCAATGGCGCAAATCGCTTTTTCGGCATCGTCGCCCGCTACAAGGAACCGGCGAACTACTACTACCTCGTCCTCCGCAACAACAACACGTGGGAGCTGAAGACCCTCATCAACAATACCTCGGCCACCCTCGCCTCCGGCGCCGCTACCGTCACCACCGGCACCTGGTATACGCTCAGCCTCGAGGTGATCGGCAGCACGTTGAAGGGGTACCTCAACGGCGTGCTGCTCGGCACGGGCACGGATTCGACGCATACGAGCGGTCGCACGGCGTTGCTCACCTATCTCACGAGCGCGCAGTTTGACAACGTCGTGGCCGACCCGAATCCCGGTGCGGTCAACGCTCCCCTCTCGCTCAGCGCGACGGTCGCGGCAGCCCCGAACAACATCGGCACAATCAACCTCGCGTGGGACAACGTCACCAACGAGACAGGCTACAAGGTGGAGCGGAAGAAAGGCGCGAGCGGCTCGTGGTCGCAGATCGGCACGACGGGCACCGACGTCGTAACGTTCGGCGATAACACCTGCGGCGCGGGCACGCAGTATTTCTATCGCGTGCGTGCGACGAATGCCGGCGGCGACTCCGTCTACTCGGCCGAAGCCAACGCGACGACGGCCGAAGTCACCTCCGGACGGCAGGCGCACTGGAAGCTCGATGAAAACGCCGGCACAAGCGCCGCCGACGGTTCCGGCAATAGCAACACCGGCACGCTCAGCACCTACGGCAGCGGCCTCCCGACGTGGGTTACCGGCAAGATCGGCAGCGCGCTCGATTTCGATGCGTCCGACGACGTCGTCACCGCCGGCAGCGGCGCGTCGCTCGACAATCTCGTGGCCCAGGGCGGCGCAGGCATGACGATCGCGGCGTGGATCAAGCCCGACACGATCGGTGAAGGTGGCAGCCCCGGCCGGATCGTGCACAAGGGCACCGGCACCTCGCCGGTCGCCGGCTGGCAGTTCGTCACGCAGGCTCCCAACACGATCGCGTTCGCCGCGGACCACGGGACGACGGACTTGAACCGGGTGGCGGCCAACAGCGCCCTCGGCGCGACGCTCGGCGTCTGGAAACACGTCGTCGTCACCTGGACCGGCTCCGCCACGGCGACGAATGTGAAGTTGTATGTCGACGGGGTCGAAACCGCCTACGGTACGACGACGAACGGCGGCGCTGCGCGTGTGCCCGACGAGAGCTCGAGCGTGTTCATCGGCAGCGACAACACGGGCGTGCGCACCTTCGACGGCGTCATCGACGACGTGCGCATCTACAACCGTGTGATCACCGTCGCCGAACTGGCCGCGATCCATCGCGCAGGACTGTAAGCCAGCGCTCCACCTCCGTAAAAATCGCGCCGACGCCTTATCCGCGTCGGCGCTTTTTTTCCCACGGCCATAAAAACTTGCTCCCGAGATGGGCCCGCCAGTGGTTCGGCGATCTTCCCTGCCTGCGCCCCAGCCCGTTTTCCGCGGCTAATCTTCGGGGCGCTATGGTGCTCGGGACAGGATTCGAACCTGCACACCTTTCGGCAAAGGCTTCTAAGACCTTCGTGTCTGCCATTCCACCACCCGAGCGGGAAGGGATGAATCGGGGCAGACGCTCCAATCTTCGCTGCCTTGGGGCAAGCGCCGAAATCGCGGCGTCCAGCGGCTCAGGCGCTCCCTCGGTTCGTGCGCTATCCTGTCCCAACCTCTTCCTTCCAAAAGAAAAACTCCCGCCGCGATTAAGCGGCGGGAGTTGAAGAGATCGGAATTTATCGAAGCGTGCGTGGCTGCTGTTTAGCGAGCCGTCGCATCAACATTCGCGAGGGCGAGCGCATAGGCGTCATAGTCGGCGGCGAGCTGGGCGCGGGCATTATCCCACTCGCTGGCGCTCGTCTTGTTCGCGGCCTTGATGCTCTTGCGGAGGGCCTTGGCTTTCGCCTTCACTTCGTCATCGGCGCTCGCGAAAGCCTTGCGGCCGTCGGCGTTCATCGAGGCGGAGGTGCTGCGGACCGAGGCGAGGGCGGTTTCGCTCGCATTGAGGCGGTTCTCAATGTCGGCGATGGTCTGGCCACGCGCTTCATATGAGGCGACGCGAATCGTCGGCGCGTACGTCGCTGCATCCACCGTCGACGCAAGGGCGACCGTCGAGCGGCCGGTCGGCGTCAGCACGGGCTCCGTGGAGACGGTGACGGGCGCCGCGGCGATCATCGTAGCCGTATTGGCGGGAGTCGCGGCGGGCTGGAAGATAGCGACGCGCGGTGCAGCCAGCGGCGGCTCGATCTTGGTGGCCTCTGAGTTGGCACCGAGGGTGTCGATCGCCTGGCCGTCAGCCGGCTTCACATCGTCGAATTGACGCTGCGCGGGGAAGGGAGCGCGGCTCCAGTTGCTGCCATCCTGCACGGCGGGAGGCGTGATCACGACGGGCCGGTTGCCCGACTGAGCGGAAGCGGTCACGGCGCCGAGGCCGACGATGGAACCGAGTGTAAGGGAGATCAGGATACGTTGGGAATTCATGGCTTTTTTTGTTTGAGGAGGAGTGATGTAGTGATGTCTTTTAACTTCCCCGCTTAGTGCCGGTTCATCGTCCAACGTTGCACAACGGTCGTTTCTTTTACTTCGGAACGATAGTCATCCCGCATAGTGCAATCCACTGCTGCACCCCATAGGTCCGTAGGCGTGCCACCCAGACGCGCGCGCTGAGATCCCCATTTGACCTGAGGCAAATCACCCCCGCATCCTCGCCCACGAATGACGTCGATTCTCGAAGTCTCTAATCTACACGTAGCTCGCGGGCACACGCAGATTTTGCGCGGCATTGACTGGCGGGTGGGCCCCGGCGAGCACTGGGCCATTCTTGGCGCAAATGGCTCCGGCAAGACATCGCTGCTCAAAGCGCTTACGGGCTATCTGTCGCCGACGTCCGGCGGGCTCGCGCTGCTCGGGCAGCGCTACGGCGAGTGCGACTGGCGCGAGTTGCGCTTTCACATCGGCGTGGTGACCAGTGCCTTCGTCGCCTCGATCCCGCTCGCCGAGGTCGCGCTCGATACGGTGGTCAGCGGAAAATTTGCCCAACTCGATCTGTGGCACCGCGTCTCGGCGGCCGATCGCAAGGCAGGGCGCGAGCTGCTCGAACAAAGCGGCCTCGCGCACCTGGAGAAACGCGAGTGGGCCTATCTTTCACAAGGGGAACGCCAGCGCGTGCTTATCGCACGCGCATTGATGGCGAAGCCCCGTCTGCTCATCCTCGACGAGCCGTGCGCCGGTCTCGATCCGGTGGCGCGCGAAAAATTTCTGCGCTTCATCGACCGCCTTGCCCGCACGCGGCGCTCCGATACGCCCGCACTTGTGCTCGTGACGCACCATGTCGAGGAGATCATGCCGGTGTTCACGCACGCGTTGCTCTTGCGCAACGGCGCGGTGCTCGCGACCGGGAAACGCGAACGCGTGCTCACCTCCGCAAATCTTTCGGAAACCTTTGGCGCGCCGCTGCGGCTGCACCGCACGGGCGGACGCTACGCGCTTTCGGCGGTGCAGAAATAAATTCGCGCGCCCTACGCCGCTGGGATCGCCGCGGAGCGAATGTAGCCCGCCTCGGAAGAGGCGGGACCTCAAGAGCCCCGCCCGCATGGTAGGCAGCCCGCTCGCGGGCGCTCGTCCGAATTACCACCGGCGCCTACGCACGGGCGCGGTTTATGGCCGCGCCGCACGCGAATGCGCGCTCACGCCTAAGCCGAAAATCCGCTCGTGATATAATTCTTCAAATGCTCTGCCTCGGCACGATGCGAGTCGCCCATCCAGCGCGTGATGTCGCCGATGGAGATCGTGCCCAGGAGCCGGCCCTCTTCCACGACCGGAAGATGGCGGCAGCGTTTCTCGGTAAAGATTCGCATCGTCTCTTCGACGGTGGCGTCGGGCCCGATGGTAATCACGCTCGCGGTCATCACTTCGGCGACGAGCGTGCTCTTCGGATCCACGCCCGCACCCACCACGCGTCGCAACACATCGCGTTCCGTAAAGATTCCGGCCAGCCGGTCGTCGTCGATTACGAGCACGGAGCCGACGCGGTGCCGATTCATTTCACCAACAGCATCGGCGACACTCACGGTCGACGATACGGAATAAACGTTCTTACCTTTGCGATCCAGGATCGCGGTGATCGGAGCATTCATAAGGGGTTTAACCAAGGGGGGTGCCTTGAGTGTGCCCTCCAACCGCTCTCGCGCAACCCGATTTAAATTTTCCCTCCCCGCCGCCTGCCTCGATCGGTGGCTGGTCTACCTGAAAAAATGTAAGGCCACCCTCAGTAGATGACCGAAAACCTGTTAGGAGAATCGCGCTGGCCGGCATTCCTGTAGCGG
>JAZKEV010000658.1:7201-11346 GCA_040386765.1 Verrucomicrobiota bacterium
ATAGACCGCCGCTACAGTCCCAACCGCACCATGGAACTGCTCGGGAAAACGCCTCGCCCCGCCCTAATCTTCCGAGCCTCGCCGCCCCTACCTTATGGCTTCGTGCTCGCCGGAGGCGTCGGTGCAGGTGTGGGCGCGGGCGCTGTGGCCGCCGGCTGCGCGGCAGGCCTGCTGTTCGCCCCTACCCCAGCGGCCCCGGCGGGGCTGCCGCTGGAGGCACCCGCATTGGCCGCCGCACTAGGCGCACCCTCGATCACTTTGATCGCCGCTTCGCGCACCGCCGCGACGTTCGGCGCGTTCTGGGGAATATCGATTTTCGTTTCTATCTTCGTATCCGTGGCGATGTAGTTCACGGCCACCGAGGCGAGCATGGGCATCGCCGCGTTGGGTGAGCCCGTGGCGCCCATCACGCCCACGCGCACATCCCAGATCTCCGGCGCCTCCTTGGTCACGTTGATCGTGCGGGCGGGATTCGACCGGCCCGCGAGTTGGAGAAATGTCTCCCGCGACGCCGGATCGGCCCGCGCGCCCCGCTCCACGCCGTACACCACCACGATAAATACATCCGGCGCCGCCGTCGCTGGCGCCTTGAACATCCCCACCGTGCTCAACGCCGAGTCGACACACGCCTCGATGATGGCCTTCTGCATCTCAGGATCCTTCGTCGTCGTGCTTTTCTCCAGCAGCCGGTACGATTGCCCGCTCGGCTTTGCCGCGCCAGGCACCGTGATCGCATCCACCAGCACCTTGTATTTCGGCGCAAAGGCCGTGCCGCACCCCGCTCCGAGCCCGACAAGCCCGGCGAGCACCAGGCCACCAATCCATCGCGGGACACACGAGTTAAGCTTCATGCGTTTGACGCGGCTTTTTATATGCGAGGTGGGAAATTTCGCAACAGGAGACGGGTAACGCGGTTGTTACTCCGCACCCGTCCTCACTCCATTTTCACGTGCGCGCGGTAGAACGCGTCGCACTTCGCGTAAATCTCCTTTGGCGAGCTCATGGTCAGGGCCTCCGCCGCCAGTTCGCGCGCCTCGGCCATCGACATCGCCCGGACCATATACCTCACCTGCGGCAGCCAGGCGGGCGACATGCTGAGCCCATCGACGCCGAGCCCGAGCAGCAGCGGCGCGAAGACGGGGTCGCCCGCCATCTCGCCGCACACGCTCACCTGGATCTTCTGCCGGTGCGCCTCCTCCACCACGAAGCGCAGCGTGCGCAGGATCGCAGGGTGCGTCGGCTCGTAGAGGTGCGCGATCCGGTCGTTTACGCGGTCGATCGCCAGAAGGTACTGGATCAGGTCGTTGGTGCCGACGCTGAAGAACGCGCACTGCTTCGCCAGCAGGTCCGCCGTCTGGGCCGCGCTCGGGATCTCGATCATCGCGCCCACTTCCATCGTGTCGTCGAAGGGCACGCCCCGCTGTTTCAGCTCCGTGCGGCATTCCGCCAGCACCGCATTAGCCCGCGCCAGCTCTTCGCTGCCGCTGATCATCGGGTACATCATCTGCACCTTGCCGTAAGCGCTCGCCATCAGGATGGCGCGGAGCTGGTCCTTGAAGATGTCCGTATGCTCTAGGCAGAAGCGGATCGCCCGAAAGCCCATGAAGGGATTGTTCTCTTTGGGAAAGAGGTCCGCCTTGCCCACCATCGGCTTGTCGCCGCCGAGGTCGAGCGTGCGGATGATCACCGGTTGCGGCGCCATCGCCTCCACCACCGCCTTGTAGGCGATGAACTGCTCCTGCTCGTTGGGAATCCGCGCGGCGTTGAGAAACAGAAATTCCGTGCGGTAGAGGCCAACGCCATCCGCGTAGTAGGCCTTGGCTTTCGTTACTTCCTCAGCCTTCTCGATATTAGCCATCAGCCGCACCGGAACTCCATCCAGCGTCACGCCCGGCAGCCGGTTGACTTCGAGCAAGCGCGCCTCGAGCGATTTCTTCTGTTCCTGAATCTTGCCGTAGCGGAAGAGCGTGCTCTCTGAAGGGTTTAGGATGACGATGCCGTCGTAGCCGTCGACGATCGCCCAGTCGCCATTGGTGACGCGCTGCGTGAGATTGCGCACGCCCACCACGGACGGGATCTTCATCGAGCGCGCGACGATCACCGCGTGGCTCGTCTTGCTGCCGGAATCGAGCACGAGCGCCAGCGCCGCGGAGCGGTCGAGGGTGGCGGACTCGGAGGGCGTGATATCCGTCGCAACCACGAGGCGTTGGTCCGCCAGCCGGTTGAGCGAGTTCTCGGCCTGCCCGAGCAGATTCTGGAGGACGCGTTGCGCCACGTCGCGCAGGTCGCCGGCGCGCTCGCGCAGGTATTCGTCGTCGATCTCCGAAAAGGCCTGCACGTAGCGCGACGAGACCTTGTGGAAGCAGGTCTCGATATTGCGTCCCGTCGATTCGAATTCGCGGATCGTCTCGCCGATCAGCGCCTCGTCCTCGAGCACCATCAGGTGCGCGTCGAAGATCGCGGCCTCCTCCGGCCCGATGTTCTTTTCGACTTCGTTTTTGATCTTGGAGATCTGCTGCCGGGTCACCACCAAGGCGCGATCGAAGCGCGCGACCTCGTCGATGCGCTTTTCCGGTTCTACTTCATAGCTGGGCACCTCCACATCGCTCTGCAGATAGACGAAAACCTGCCCATACGCGATCCCCTGCGAGGCGGCGATGCCTTGCACGACGACTTCGTTCTTCGCGCGGGAATCCATTTTGGTGACTACGCCGCGCTCAGGTTGGGGTTAAAACAGAGCCGGCTCCCGACGATAACGCGGCGTGCTCACAGCGGGTCAATGAGGATTTACAAAACCCGCGATTCCCTCACAAAAGCTGAACCGCCCCACGCCCCCCGGATTGCCGCCAGGAGGGGCGCCGTATCCATATTTTCCGACACAAAGGCGAAACAGGCGCTCCCGCTCCCACTCATCCGGGGCGCAAGACCGAACTCTGCCCGCAGCCGCTCCAGCAGCGCCGGCAGGGCGACAAATTTCCGAAAGGCCGGTGTCTCCATATTATTATAGAGCAGATCCTCTGCCGGAGCGTCCGTCCGTTCCACCCAGGCCGCGAGCCGCGCCTCCGCCTCGACCGCCGGCAAATAGCCCCCGGGCGCCGCCGCCACCAGCTGCCCATAGGCCCAAGGGGTCGAGATCCCGAAGGCCGGCTTGAAGACCACCAGCCGCCGTCCCCGTAACCGGCCGGCAGCGCCCTCCGGCAGCGCCTCCACCCGCTCGCCCCGCCCGCGCATGATGATCGATCCTCCGCGCAAAAATAAAGGGCAGTCCGACCCCAGCTCCGCCGCCAGCTCCGGCAGCACCGCCGCATGTACCCCGCCGCTCAATCGGTCTAGCGCCCGCAAGGCAGCCACCCCATCGCTGCTCCCGCCGCCCAGTCCAGCCCCCATCGGCACCCGCTTCTCTAGGAAGAACTTCGCGCCCCCGCGCCACCCCGTCCGCCGCGCGAAGAGCGCGGCCGCCTTCAGCACCAAGTTGCTGCCATCGACCGGTACCGCCGGGTCATCGCACGCCAGCTCGAAGCCGGCCCCGTCCGCGCGCGCCTCCACGCGCAACGTATCGCCGTGATCGATCTGACACACCACCGACACCAGATCGTGAAAGCCATCCGCCCGCCGTCCCGTAATCGCGAGAAAGAGGTTCAGCTTGGCCGGCGCGAAGATCGAAAACGTATCCACGGAGATAAGAAACAGGAAGATCGGGAAGGACGGGAAGGGAAAGTCTGTTCTGAGTAGGGCGGGGTTTTAACCCGCCTTGGATTGGGACCTAAAAAGACAAAGGGCGCGCCAACGTCCACGCAGCAAAGCCGAACCCCGCGAAAACATGTTTTCAAAATGCCGCAACTGGCGCTCCTCGGCGCCTGAATGCACCACCCCTCTCGGCGCAAATGTCGCCGTAGCCTTGGCGAAGGCGTAACCCCCGCACGATCCCAGCCCACCCCAGCATATCCCGGATTATGCCGGATTATCCCGGAAATAGAGGAGGATCTCCCCCCACGCCCCGCACCACCCGCGCTTCATTCATCCCTCATCCCTTTCGTTAATCATTCATCTCTTTCGTTTAAATTGCCCCCACTCATCCCGCTCAACCAACCACCCCACTATACCCCCGGCCGTTCCTCATGTCACCCCCTCCATTCCCTCCATTC
>JAZKEV010000659.1:0-3451 GCA_040386765.1 Verrucomicrobiota bacterium
CTGAGGACGGATGCCGGCGAGACGCGCCGCTTCCGCATCGGTACCGACCGCGTAGATGAAGCGACCGGCGGCGAGATGGCGGAGGGCAAGCGCGATCAGGATGAGTAGTATCACCGCCGCGGATACGAGCAGCCACTGGCCGGCGGACTGGCTGAGGCCGAGCCATTGCAGGCTATCGGGGAGATTCACGAACGCCCCTTGGCGCTGCCAGCGGAGGGCCTCGCGCCACGTTACCATCGTGGCGAGCGTGACCACGATGGAGGGGAGCCTCAGGCCCGCGACGAGCGCGCCGTTGATCGCACCGAGACCCGCGCCCAGCGCGATGGAGGCGAGCGCGACGAGGGGCGTGGGCCAGCCGGAAGCGGCGAGCAGGCCGGCGGAGACGCTGCAGACCGCGAACTGCGAGCCGACGGAGATATCGATCTGGCGGCAGATGATGACGAGCGCCATACCGCAGGCGACGACGAGTGTCGGGGCCTCGCGCGTGGCGAGCGAGAGGAGGGGCTGCGGCTGGTAGAAACCGGGCGCGAAAATCGCGAGCGCCCCGAGGACGAGGAGGAGGGCGGCGGCGACGGAGAGTTCGCGGAAATAGCGGGTCATGGGGCGAGGCGGTGCGCGCCCCGAGAGGATGACCGAGGGCGGAGGAGCGAAGGCGAATGACCAAGGACCAAGGACCAATGACCAATGACCAACGACGAAGGACTAATGGCGGACGGGGGGTGACTGAGGCCCGCGCGGTACGCCCCACCGTAGATCATTCGAGGGGTCATGGGGCTTTGCCGAGGGCGGCGGACATGACGGTGTGGGCATCGGCGTTGCCGGGGAGGATGGCGGTGAGGGTGCCGCCGCGCATCACGCCGATGCGGTCGCTCATGCCGAGGACTTCGGGGAGATCGCTGGAGATGAGGAGGACGGCGAGACCCTGCTGCGCGAGGCGGCGGACGATCTTGTGGATCTCGCTCTTGGCGCCGACGTCGACGCCCTGCGTGGGCTCGTCGAGAATGAGGATGCGGGGCTTGGTCGCGAGCCAGCGGGCGAGGGAAACTTTCTGTTGGTTGCCGCCGGACAGGCTGCCGCCCGGGGCGGTGGGGCCGGAGCACTTGATCGCGAGGTCGCGGATGTAGTCGAGGGCGAGCGTGCGTTCCGCGCCGAAGCGCAGCCAGGCACCACGGAAAAGACGGCGGTGGATGGCCATCGTCATGTTCTCCTCGACGGGCATGTCCAACACGACGCCATGGCGGCGGCGATCCTCGGGTACGTAGGCGATGCCATGGGCGATGGCCTCCTGCGGTGAGGTGAGAGTGACGGAATGGCCGGAGAGGAGGATTTCGCCGCGGTCGGCGGGCGTAAGACCAAAAAGGATACGGGCCAATTCTGTGCGGCCGGCACCGACGAGGCCGGCGAGACCGAAGACTTCGCCGGCGCGAAGCTCGAAGGAGACATCGCGCACACCGGAGGCAGTGCAGCCGACGCCGCGGAGCGCGAGGGCGATCTCGCCCGGTGCGCCTTCGCGGGGCGGATAGATCTGCGTCATCTCGCGGCCGACCATCAGGCGGATGAGGCTGGCCTCGTTCATCGCGGCGACGGGATGGGTGCCGACGCTCTCGCCATCGCGGAGCACGGTGACGCGGTCGGCGAGCGCGAAGATTTCCTCGAGGCGGTGGGAAATGTAGATGACGCCGACCCCGCTCTTGCGCAGCTCGCGGACCACGGAGAAGAGCAGGTGCTGCTCCTTCTGCGTGAGCGAGGCGGTGGGCTCATCCATGATGACGATGCGGGCGCCGGCGCCGAGCGCGCAGGCGATTTCCACGAGCTGCTGCTCGGGCATCGAGAGCGTGCGGACCTCGGCGGTTGGCGCGATGTCGGCGCCGATGCGGTGGAGCAGATCGCGGGCGCGCGTGCCGCGGGCGGACCAATCGACGCGGCGGAGCGAGCCGCCACGCTCGAGCCGGAGGGCGATGTTTTCGGCGACGGTGAGATCGGGGAAAAGGGCGGGCTGTTGGTAAATGCACGCGATGCCGAGGGCGTGCGAGGCGGCGGGGGTCAGGCCAGAGACCGTCTCGCCGCCGACGGAGATCGTGCCGCCATCGGGCTGGTGCGCGCCGGTGACGATCTTGATGAGCGTGCTCTTGCCCGCGCCGTTTTCACCGAGGAGCGCGTGAACCTCGCCGGCCTGAAGATCGAAACTGACCCCGCGTAAGGCGCGCGCGCCGCCAAAGGACTTGGTGAGTTGGCGAAGTTCGAGGAGCGGGGTGGGCATGCGGGAGAACGGGGAGCAGGGAGCGGGGAGCGAGGGGAACGCTAATCTGCGCTGATCTTTTCGGAGGCGAGGGGCGGGGGTGGAAGTTTGCGGGCTTCGCCTGATCGGCGAAGCGCTGGGGCGGTGAGAGAATGGGGTTCTGGTGAGGGAGAGACGCAGAGATGGGGCGGGAGATGCGCCGGTGCCAGTGGAAACGGGCGGGGTGTGACTGTCAGAATCTTTTGCTGCGAGGGACGGAAGGCGAGTGCGCAAGTGGGGTTTGCCATCGGGGGCGGGGCCGCGCTGCAATCGGGCGCGTCTTTTTCAGATGGATTGCTTCGCCGCTGTGCTCCGCGCAGTGACGAGAGGACGCGAAACCAGATACCTATGGCCTCAACCCCCTACTCGTTTGCTCAGGAATCGTATGCGGCGCTCGGCGTCGATACCGAGGTGGCGCTGCGCCGGCTGGCGGGCGTCCCGATCTCACTGCACTGCTGGCAGGGCGACGACGTGGGCGGCTTTGAGCAAGTGGGCGACCTCTCCGGCAGCGGGCTGGCGGCGACGGGCAACTACCCGGGCAAGGCGCGGACGATCGACGAACTGCGGCGCGACCTGGAGCAGGCGTACAAGTTGATCCCGGGCAAACACCGGCTGAACCTGCACGCGAGCTACGGCGACTTTGGCGGAAAGAAAATTGAGCGAAACGCGATCGGCGTGGCGCAATTCCAGAGCTGGATCGACTGGGCCAGGGCGCACGGGCTCGGGCTGGATTTCAATCCGACTTACTTCGCGCACCCGAAGGCGGCGAGCGGGCTCACGCTGTCGCATCCGGATGCCGGCATTCGGAAATACTGGATCGAGCATGGCATCGCCTGCCGGAAGATCGGCGCGGAGATGGGCCGGCAGCTTGGCACGCCGACCGTCACCAATCTTTGGATACCCGATGGCTACAAGGACCTGCCGGTGGACCGCAAGGCGCCGCGCGAGCGGCTGGCGAACGCGCTCGATGCGATCTTCGCGGAGAAGATCGATCCGCGGCACAATCTCGATGCGGTGGAGTGCAAGCTCTTCGGCATTGGTTCGGAATCGTACGTCGTGGGGTCGCATGAGTTTTACCTCGGGTATGCGACGCAGAATAAGACGCTGCTGTGTCTCGATGCGGGCCACTTCCACCCGACGGAGGGCATCGCGGACAAGATTTCGGCCGTGCTG
>JAZKEV010000659.1:3461-5502 GCA_040386765.1 Verrucomicrobiota bacterium
CCCGACGGAGACGCTGACGGACAAGATCAGCTCGGTGCTGCGCTACGTGCCGGAACTCCTGCTCCACGTGAGCCGCGGCGTGCGTTGGGACAGCGACCACGTGGTGCTGCTCGACGACCACCTGCGCGGGATCATGGAGGAACTGGTGCGCGGCGACTTCCTCGCGCGGACGCACATCGGGCTCGATTACTTCGACGCGAGCATCAACCGGATCGCGGCCTGGGCGATCGGCACGCGTAATGCGATCAAGGCGCTCTTGATTGCGATGCTGGAGCCGACGGGGACGCTGCGGGATCTGGAGAACGCGGGCGATTTCACCGGCCGGCTCGCGCTGATGGAAGAGCTGAAAGGCCTGCCGTTTGGCGCGGTGTGGGACGAGTATTGTCGGCGGAACGGGGTGGCGGTGGGTACGGCTTGGCTCGACGAGGTGCGGGCTTACGAAAAGGCGGAGCTATCAAAGCGCGGGTAGGAACACGGAAGGGATCACCTAGACTAGGCCGATAGGCGACGGAATTTTTTAACAGGAGACGAACCGAGGACGAGCCGAGGACGATCCGAAAGGCAGTGGTTGGGGTTTCTCTCGGTTTGGCCTCGGTTTGGCTCCTGTTAAAAACGGTTTGGGGATTGGGGCGAAGGTGGCCGAATCGTGAAAACAGTTCCGCACACGCGGAGTGTTCGACGTGTGCGGTGTGGGCGGAATCCCTGCGCTCACGCGCAGGGCTACAAAACAGAGGATGGCGGTCGATTCCTATGGGGGGAGGACCGACGCTACTGTGGAGTGCGAGTATCCTAACGGCGCGGCAGGGCCGCCGCGCCCTACCTTTCGGTAAGCTCAGATCGCGGGTTCGCCGCGCTCGTCGGTGCGGATGCGGACGACTTCTTCGAGCGGAGTGACGAAGATCTTGCCGTCGCCGATCTTGCCGGTGCGGGCGGAGGCGACGATGGCGTCGATGGCTTTCGAAACCGTGTCGTTGGTGACGGCGATCTCGAGTTTCACCTTCGGGAGAAAGTCGACCGTGTATTCGCTGCCACGGTAGATCTCGGTGTGGCCTTTTTGTCGGCCGAAGCCTTTTACCTCGGTGACGGTCATGCCCTCCACGCCGACTTCGGCGAGAGCGGATTTCACTTCCTCGAGCTTGAAGGGTTTGATGATGGCGGTGACGAGTTTCATTGAAAGCGGAGCAATGAGATTAGGGGGAGGGGTGGTTTAGGATTTGGATTCGTAAATGTAGCCTTCTTCGCCGTGATCGCTGAGATCGAGGCCTTCCTGCTCGGCTTCGACGGTGGGGCGGAGACCGAGGAGGGCCTTCACGAGGACGGCGATGACGATCGTGCCGACGATGGAGAGAGCCAGCGTGACGCCGATGGCCTTGATCTGCTCAAACCAGAGGGTCTTGCCGGCGATGATATCCTTGAGATTGGTGTTCAGGTTGCCGTTGACCGAGGCATCGGCGAAGAATCCGCTGAGCAGCGCACCGAGGGTGCCGCCGACCGCGTGGACGCCGAAGGTATCGAGCGCGTCGTCGTACTTGAGGAGCACCTTGAGCTTGGTGACGGCGAAGAACGGGATCGCACCGGCGAGGACGCCGAGCGGCACCGCGGAACTGGGCGTGATGAAGCCGCAGGCGGGTGTGACCACGACGAGACCGGCGACCACGCCGGAGCAGAGGCCGAGGACGCTGGCCTTCTTGCGGACGATGTACTCGAGGACGGCCCAGGTGGCGGCAGCGACGCCGGTGGCGAGCGTGGTGGTGGTGAAGGCATTGGCGGCGACACCATCGGCGGCGACGGCCGAGCCGGCATTGAAGCCGTACCAGCCGACCCAGAGCATGCCGGTGCCGATCATGCAGAGCACGAGGCTGTGCGGGGGCATCGGGGTCTTGCCGAAGCCGAGCCGGGGCCCGAGGATGAGACAGAGGACGAGTGCGGACCAGCCGGAGGACATGTGGACGACGGTGCCGCCCGCGAAGTCGATGGCCTTGATGGCGGCGGTGGCATTCCAGACGCCGTTCATGAAGCCCGTGGCGCCCCAGACCATGTG
>JAZKEV010000660.1:0-5202 GCA_040386765.1 Verrucomicrobiota bacterium
GAAAGTTAACCGGAGTCATTTTAGCCACAGATGGCACGGATGGACACAGATAAAACTCCATCTGTGTTATCGGTGGCTAAAGTCCAAAAGCATCAGGCGATTGGCATCAGGTTCCATAAAACAAAAACGCCCCGGAAAATCCGGGGCGTTTTGCTGTAGTTAAATTCTAGATACGCTCACAGCGGCTTCGGCGCGGCGATGGCCGGGTCGATGACGACCAGGTTTACGCGGCGATCCTTGGCCCGCATGGAATCATCGGCGTTCTTCGCCGCTTCGAGGCTGCCCTTGGAGAGCGTCTCGATGCGGCTGACGTCGACGCCGATCGACTGAAGGTACTTCTTGGCGGCGTTGGCACGGCGGTCGCCGAGGCCGAGGTTGTACTCCGCGGTGCCACGCCAGTCGCAATGACCTTCGAGGAGGAGGCGGTGCGTGGGATTCTTCTCTAGATACTCTTTAGCCGTCTGCAGTTTCGTGCGCTCGGAAGCCTTGATGGACGACTGATCGTAATCGAAGTAGACGGTCTGTGCTTCAAGGATGCTCGTGTTCCGTTCACCGATCCAACCTGGACGTTCGACGAGGCTACCCGGAGGTACACCAAGATTGTCGACGGAGGTCGGCGGGAGGTAATTGATGTTAGCGGTGCTGTCCTTGGGGATTCCACCCATAATCGTGGAGTCCGGACTGGGGCGGGCGGGCGTTTTTGGGCAGCCCGCGAGCAAGATGGCGAGGGCGCCGCTGGCGGCGGCGAGGATCAATTTTTTCGAGGCAAATTTCATGAGAAGGAAAGGTGTCTGGGCGCTGTGTGCAGACCTATTGGCGTTCGCGTGCGACGCCGCAAGGCTTTTAGCGGAACGCGATTTAAACGGTTTTCTTAGGCTCGATCAGACCCACTTCGAGCGCGTAGCGGGTGAGGCTCGCGACGTCGTGCAGATTGAGCTTCCGCATGAGATTGGTGCGGTGGTTGTCGACCGTCTTTACGCTGATGCCGAGCTTGGCGGCGATCTCCTTGGTGCTGTGGCTCTCGGCCACGAGCTGGAGGATCTCGCGTTCGCGATCGGTGAGGAAATCGGGGGCGCTGCTGGTCGCGGGATTGGCCACGACATTGCGCAGGAGCGCGGCGACAGCGGGGCCGAAGTACGTGCCGCCATTGGCGACGGTTTCGAGGCCCTTCTTGAACTCGAAGAGGCCGGCGGTCTTTTCCACGAAGCCGTGGGCGCCCGCCTCGAGCATCTCGCGCACGAGCACGGGATTCTCATGGCCGGAGAAGACGAGCACGCGCATCTGCGGGAGCTTCTTGCTGATGCGGCGGAGGATATCGACGCCATTCAAGCCCGGGAGCTTGGCATCGAGCACACAGATATCGGGATTGGCTTCGAGGCACATCTGGACGGCCGACTGGCCGTCGCCAGCCTCGCCCACCAGTTGGTAATTCGCATCGAGCCGGAGAATCTCGACCAGCATCTCGCGGATAGCGGTTTGGTCTTCAATGATGACGAGGCGCTTCATTCGTTGGTGGTGAGAAAGGTCCGGGTGGTGGGTCGACCGGGATTCGAACCCGGAACCAACGACTTAAAAGGACGCTGCTCTACCATTGAGCTATCGACCCAAGCCATCCGAAACAAGCAACTTACAGGAACAATTGTGAGAAAAAGAGACGTTTTACGCGGGATTTCCACTGAATCAGCGGCCCTTCCGCCAAAAGAGGAGGAAATAGGACACTGGTAGACAACCGCCGGGCAAAACTCGTTGAGAAAGATGCGAAGGGGCAGAATTACGGAAGGTTCGGAATCGCACGCAAGCGGAAACATTTTTACCTCCGCCGAGGTTGGAGTTGCCCTCGCCAAATCGGCGGGGGCG
This sequence comes from Verrucomicrobiota bacterium, assembly GCA_040386765.1. Taxonomy (GTDB): domain Bacteria; phylum Verrucomicrobiota; class Verrucomicrobiia; order Opitutales; family Opitutaceae; genus ER46. The sequence goes on from JAZKEV010000660.1 coordinate 1,858, forward strand.
CCGCGGCAGAGTTTCGACGGAGACGGTGCTTGGGCGGTCGAGGCTGCGCCCAAGCCGAGATCGGAAATCGTCTGCTAAATAGACCATGGAGTGAACCACCTTCCGAACGGGTGGTCGATCCTCCAAACCTCAGCAGGGCGATCTTCCGATCCAATGGTCGGGAAAATCGACTCCAACGTACGTTTCCAAAAATGACTACCATCTCCCTTCGCTTCGCCGCTCTGGCTCTCCTCGCGGGAATATCCGCTGCCGTCTTTGTTGGATGCTCCAAACAAGATCGAGCCGATGTCAAAGCCACCACCAAGGAGGCCTACGCCGACACCAAGGATGCGATCGGCAATGCGTGGGACAAGGTGAAGGGGCATACCTTCGACCAACGCACCGACTTCACCGCCAATGCAAAAGCGCTCACCTCACGGATGGACGCGCAGGTGAGCGAAGTGCGCGCCAACTACTCCGAAGCGAAGGCGAGCGCCAGCCGCAAGGCGGCAATGGCCGACCTCAAAAACTCCGAGGCGGACTACAAGCAAAAGGTCGACGCTCTCGGCAGCGCGACGTCCGCCACGTGGGATAGTGCGAAGCAAAACGTCATCGCTTCGTGGGACCGGCTGCAGGCCTCTTATTACAAGGCTCGCGCCGATTGAGGAACGCCCGAGGCGCAACGCGGAGCGTTGTGACGTGACATGACATGTGCCCTCGTCCGAAACGACGAGGGCTTTTTTGTGCCCGTCATCCGCCTCGCACTGATGCCCGCAGGGGTACTCGTTTTTCCGAGCGGGAAGCAGGGTATCCAGAGCCGAAACGGCGGTCATTTTCGTAACTCGGATTTTGGGAGCCGGATGATCAGCTGCCTGAGCCTCACATGTGGGGTCGGGTAGCTGATGCCGCACGTTCCGCCCTGCGGCTAACCGCTGGTGGGGGACCGCGGTGCACCGCGGGGTTGCAAAGGGAATACCGCCGATGAAAACTATGACCCGGCATTGACCGTCGTCATCTACCGACCTATCCAACGCCGGAAGGCCAGATCGTGGGAACAATTCAGAAATATACTCATCAGACCGAAGCAGAACGTATGTCTGCCAAAGCACAGGAAGTTGCCCTTGATCGCACCCTCGTAGATCGCTTCAAGAGCGGGGACCAGTCGGCTTTCGACGAAATGGTCACGCGCTATTGGGATCGCATCTACTCGATGGTGCATCAGCTCCTGCGCAACCAGCAGGATGCGGAAGAGGTTACGCAGGATGCGTTTATCCGTGCGCATCGCGGGCTGGTGAACTTCCGCGGGGACTCGGCTTTCTCGACGTGGCTCTACCAGATCGCCACCAATCTCGCGCGCAATCGCTACTGGTACTGGTGGCGGCGGAAGCGGGATCAGTCCGTCTCCATCGATGCCCCTGTGAGTGCCGAAAACGACATGACGCTGGCCGATATCATCCCTGCCGAGGTCGAATCTCCGGACGACATCACCGTAACGCAGGAATTTGTCGATCGCATCGGCCGGGGGATGGAACGCCTTTCCAGCAAGCACCGGGAGATTCTCGTGTTGCGCAATGTAAAAAACATGTCCTACGAAGAGATAGCCGCGATCCTCGCGATCTCCGTCGGGACCGTGAAAAGCCGAATCGCTCGCGCCCGCGAAAGCCTGCGCTCGAAACTCGGGGAGGACTTCAAATGAAAGATTCAGAGTTCATCGCACTTCTAAACCTCTATCTCGACCACGAGATATCCGCGGAGGACGCCGCCCGGCTTGAAGCCGAGGTGCAGCGAGATCCCGCGCGCCGCAAAGTTTACCAGCAATACTGTCGGATGCAGAAGGCGTGCAAGATGGCCGCCGCCGACTTCGTGACCGAGCCGGCCCAGCCGGCGGAGAAAAAGGTGGTGGCCTTCGATGTCGCCGCCGCCGAGGCCACCACGGCGCGCCGCGCCCGCATGGGCACTTTCTACACGATCGGCTCGATCTCCGCAGCAGCGGCGTGCGTGGCCATCGTATTCGTGGGCCGCAGCCGCCAAGCCGAGGCTAATGAGGCGGCGTTGCTCGCGCAGCAGCAGCAAGCCGCTGCCACGGCTTCCGCCGTCGCCGCAGCCAGTCCGGCCACGGCACCCGCCGCGAAGGCCACGATGGTGGCCGCCACGGCGCCTGCGACCGCTCCGCGCCCGCTCGGTGGACCGGCAACCCAGACCGTTCACGCCAACTCCAGCCTAGTCGACTCACGACTCCTTTCGGTAAGCACGCCGGCGGATGCGGTGAGGGCCGCCGCGCAGCAGCAGGCCGATATGCAGTTTGCCTGGATTGGCCAGGTGCAGATCGCACCGATTCAGCAGGCCGCGTCCACGACTGAACTGCGGTTCGACACAGCGCCGGCGACCTTCCACACGGAAGGCCGGATGCTCGGTGGGCGCGCGACGACGAATAACAACAACCCCGAAGTCGAGTCGGTGGCGTTTCGGATCAGCAAGTAAGGCCAACGACCAAGCCAAGGCGGAGCCGCCGGAGCGGCGTCTTTCGCCGGGGAATTTTAGAAACCCGTCTCGTGAGAGGCGGGTTTTTTATTTGGGTGCGGGACGGGGTGAGACCTCGCGGCTTTGCTCCAACTCTAACCGTTCAGAGCCTTCTTGATGAGCTTCTCGGTCGAGGCCGTGGCGCCGAGGGCGAGGGCGGCGCGGCGGATGGCCTGGTCGGCGTCGGCGGCTTTGTAGCCGAGGGCGATCAGGGCGGAGACGGCGTCGCGGTGCACGCTGGCGCCCGACTCGGCGCCGGGGGTGGCGGGATCGGTGGCGGCGGTCGAGGCGAGTTCGGAGCCGCCGACTTTGGACTTCAATTCCACGACGAGGCGCTCGGCGGTTTTTTTGCCGATGCCGGGGCATTTCGCGAGGGTGTTGATATCGCCCATCCGGATCGCGCTTTCGAGCGAAGGAAGCGAGAGGCGGCTCATGATGGTGAGGGCCATCTTGGGGCCGACGCCGGTCACGTTTTCGATCATCAGCCGGAAGAAATCGCGCTCCGCCGGGGTCGCGAAACCGTAGAGCGTCTGCGCATCCTCACGATAGATCACGAGGGTGTGGAGCTTCACGGTGGCGCCGGGATTGGGCAGCTTCTCGGCGGTGGTGACGGGGATGTTTACCTCGTAGCCAAAGCCATTGAGCTCGACGATGGCGTGGAGGGGCGTCGCGGCGGTGAGAAGGCCTTGGATGGAGGTGATCACGGGGGGGCGGCGGAAGTAGCGAGTAGTGAGTAGCGGGTAGCGAGTAGAATGAACTGCTCGCGGGTGCAGGCGGTCGCGAGAGCGAGACGGCGAACCGGGGAGGGCGCGCCGGCGGGCCGGGCGGGTTCCATCGATGCGTTTA
>JAZKEV010000660.1:5212-15175 GCA_040386765.1 Verrucomicrobiota bacterium
GCATGTCGTAGACGCCGGGGGGCTGGGTGACGACCCACTGGGCGGCGCGGAGGGCGCCGCGGGCAAAGATGCCGCGGTCGCTGGCTTTGTGGGTGAGCTCCACGCGCTCGCCGAGGGCGGCGTAGACGACGGTGTGATCGCCGACAACGTCGCCGCCGCGGAGGGAGTGCACGCCGACTTCACCCTGGGTGCGCTCGCCGGTGATGCCTTCGCGGCCGTGGCGGAGCGCTTCGCGGGTGAGCTTGCGCTCCTCGAGGATGATCTCGAGGAGGCGCGCGGCGGTGCCGCTGGGCGCGTCTTTCTTGAAGCGGTGGTGCATCTCGATCACCTCGGTATCGTAGTCGCCGCCGAGAATCGCGGTGGCGCGCCGGGTAAGGGCGAAGAGCGTATTCACGCCGATCGAGAAATTTCCCGCCCACACGCAGGGCACCTGGCCGGCTAGGGCGAGGAGGTGTTTCTTTTCCTCGGGGCTGTGGCCGGTGGTCCCGAGAACGACAGGCTTTTTCTGCGCGACGGCGAGCTCGAGGAGCGACTTGGTGGCGGTGTGCGAGCTGAAGTCGATCACCGCATCGCACTTGGCGAGAGCGGCGCCGATATCGTCGCCCACATCGACGGCGCCGCCGATGGCGACGCCCAGGTCTTTTGCGGAGGTGGCGACGGCCTGGCCCATGCGGCCCCGGGAGCCGTTGATCAAAATGCTAAGTGCCATGGCGGGGTGCTTAGTCGAGCTTGGCGAGCACTTGCTCGAGGGTCTTGGTATTGGCGGCCGTCATGCCGCAGAGCGGCGAGCGGACCTCGTCGGACTGGATGACGCCGATGCGTTTGAGGGCGTATTTGATCGGGACGGGGTTGGGCTCGATGAAGAGGGTCTTGAAGGCGGAATAGAGCTGGCGGTGGAGCTTTGCGGCCTTGGCGAAGTCGTTGGCGAGCGCGAGGCGCACCATCTGGCCGATGGGCTTCACGTAGACATTGGAGGCGACGCTGATCACGCCTTCGGCGCCGACGGACATGAAGGGGAGGGTGAGCGAATCGTCGCCGCTGAGGACCGTGAGGTCCTTGCCCATGGCCTGCTTCAACTGGTCGACGCGGTCGACGCTGCCGCCGGCCTCCTTGATCCAGGCGACGTGCTTGTACTTCGCGCGGAGGCGCTCGACCACGCCGACGCTGATCTCGATGCCGCAGCGGCCGGGAATGGAGTAGAGGATGATGGGCTTGTCCGTGACCTCGGCGATGGCGGAGAAGTAGTGGACGAGGCCCTCCTGGCTGGGCTTGTTGTAGTACGGGGCGACGACGAGCATGGCATCGGCGCCGGCTTCGTGGGAGAGCTTGGTGAGCTTGAGGGCCTCGGCGGTCGAATTCGAGCCGGTGCCGGCGATCACGGGGACGCGGCCCTTGGTCTCGGCGATCACAAAGCGGATGACCTCCATGTGCTCATCCCAATCGAGGGTGGGAGACTCGCCGGTGGTGCCGACCGGCACGAGGCCGTCGATCCCGCCCTTCAGCTGGTACGCGACGAGTTTTTTGAGGTCTGCATAGGAGACCTGGCCGTCGCGAAACGGCGTGGCGAGCGCTGTAATGGTACCTGTGAGCGGGCGGAGTTTCATGAGGAGCGGGCAATGAAGCCTTGCGGAACCAACAGCCGCGAAATAGGGAATCGCAACGCTTTTTTGCCCATGTCGACCAGCGCGACCTACACACCGCATACGGAAATGATTAACGATCTGCTGAAGCTCGCTGTGGACAGCGGGGTCAGCGACGTGATCATCAAGTCCAACAAGCCGGGGTACGTGCGACTGGCGGGGAAGTTGAAGCCGGTCGACATGGACCCGATCACGTGCCCCGAAGCGGAGGCGTTTGTGGTGGAGCATGTGCCCAAGGTCTTCCGGCCCCGCTGGGACGACGAGGGGCAGGTCGATTTTGCCTATGCGGCGGAGGGGATCGGGCGGTTCCGCGTCAATGCCTTCCATCAGCGCGGGCTCGTGAGCATCGTGATGCGGCATATCAAGAGCAGCGTCCCGAGCTTCGAGCAGCTGGCGCTCGGCCAGACGGCGGACGCGCTGATCAAGCTCGCGCAGGCCAAGGATGGCATCCTCCTGGTCTGCGGTGCCACGGGCTCCGGCAAGAGCTCCACGATGGCCGCCATGTTGAACTGGATCAACCAGACCATGGACAAGCACATCGTGACGATCGAGGACCCGATCGAATACACCTTTCAGGACGACAAATCGCTCTTCCAGCAGCGCGAGATCGGGCTCGACGTGCCGAGCTTCCAGCTGGCGATCAAGGCCGTGCTCCGCCAGAACCCGGACATCATCCTCGTAGGCGAGATGCGCGACCGCGAGACTTTCGAGACGGCGATCTCGGCCGCGGAGACGGGGCATCTGGTGTTTTCGACGATGCACGCCGCCACGGTGGCGCAGTCGCTCACGCGTCTCTTCGAATTCTTTCCGGCCGAGGAAGTCCTGCAGGCCCGACGGGCGATCGCGGGATCGCTGCGCGGCTTCATCTGTCAGAAGCTGATCCCGACCGCCGAAGGCACCGGGCGGCTGCCGGCCAACGAGATCCTCTACGCCGATGCGACGGTGCGAAACCTGATCCTCGAGGGGCAAAACGAAAAGATTCAGGGCCTGCTGGAGAGCAATGCGGACTCCGCGACGTTCTCGTTTAACAAGGACATTTACCGACTCTGGAAAGAAGGGCGGATCAATAAGTCGGACGCGCTGAAGTTTTCACCGAACCCGCAGCAGCTGGAGATGAATATGAAGGGGATATTTATTAAGACGTGAAGACCGCGTCAAAGCGATCCGGCGGGTTATGGTCAGACTTATGACTGCGCGCAGAGAGTTGAGGGCTCAACGGCAACGCTGAGCCACGAAAAAATGAACTTAAACGATTTCGCCCGGTTCTTCGTACGCTTTAATGGCGCATCGTTTGTCTTTTGGGCGTTTTACACCGCGATCGATCTGCCGCCGTTTGTGCGCAATTACAGACTGGTCCACGAGGTGAGGGGCGCCGATGTGCAGGCAGCGGAGGATTTGGCGGCCATCGTGCTGAAGATCGCGCTGCAGTTGATCATAGCCCTGGTGCTTCTGGTGAAGACCGACCAAGTGATCAGCTTGTTTGCGAAAGGGCAGTGGAAGAAGGAGCCGGGCCCGATTTCTTAAAGAAGCCTGGGCGACCGGTGCGCCCTCATCGTGGGGAGAAAACATCGATGCCGCTCAGGGCATCAGCGATGCGACTTTTCATTTTCAGCGCCTTCTCCGCGGGGGTGATTGGCACAACGTTTAGAATCCGCACATCGCCAGACTTCGTGCTGATCGCATCCCAACCATTCGGGACGAAATGCGGGTGCAGCAAGACACAGGATGCTTCTCTAAAGAACGGAATCGGCCCCGGTTGAGAGATCGTATGCCACCAATCGAGCGCCGCCCCAATCTGGAACGGATACATTGCAAGGTTCGCAAGAAAGCGAGCCACCGGCGCGGCAGCCGCGCGTTGGAGACTCAGCCTGAGCGAAAAATGAAGTTCAACTCGATAGTTGGCTCCGACCATCGGCCGATCAGACATTCCCACCGTCGCAAACGTGCTGATACCACAGTCGGCATCGGTAGGCCAGAACATGACGTCGATACGATCAGGGAATACATCGCTCCTCTTCCCGTCGTCGAACTTCCACGAATCCGCCGGCTCGCCGAAATGATCGACGTGCGCGTGGTAAACCTCTTTTGCGATCTGGGACACCGACATGTTGGCAAAGCCGTTAAATCCCAGGCGATACTGCAGTCGATTTTACCATCGGCAGCGTCATTTTGCGCATCACGTCATTGAAGCCCAACTTTGAAAACACCTCGCTCGCGGAGGTATTAATGGCCCACACGTCTAATTCGATACTGCTCGCGCCGCGGGCTGCGGCCTCGCGTTGCAGGTCTGCCACCAGCGCGCGGGCGATTCCTCGGTGGCGGAAGTGCGGGGCGACAGCGATACCGGCGAGATAGCAGACGTGGCGTGCGAGTGAATACCAGCTTTCGTCGCGTTCGAGGAACCCGGCGCTTAAGAAGCCCGCAATTTCATTCTGCTCTTCCGCCAGCAGCCAGTAGGACGACGGGGCGGCGAGCGTGGTCGTGAATGCCTGAGACACGACCTCGGTCGGTGGATCGCGCCTGAACCTATCCGGCAGGGCGTCCACGTGCAGCGCGTGCACACTCCGATTGAGTAACACCAGCACCGGGACATCGGCGATCGTTGCCCTGCGTATTTTCATATAAGCTCTCCTGCGGTTCGTCACAGTCTACGCCAGCCTTCTCATTCCTGCTCGTTAGGCCGGGGACGCATGCGAAAAAAATGCTGACGTGCTGTCGCAATTAAGTCCGCAGGATCTTGGCCATGGGCCTGCCCTTGGCTAATTCATCGACGAGTTTGTCGAGGTAGCGGATTTCGCGCATGGTCGGCTCCTGGATCTCTTCGATGCGAACGCCGCAGATGACTCCCGTAATCGAGGACCTCAGGGGATTGGGTTTGGGGGCATTCTGGAAGAAAGTTTCGAAGTCGGTCTGCTTCTTCAAAGCGCCGTCCAGCTGTCGCTGACTGTAGCCCGTCAGCCAGCAGATGATCGCATCAACCTCCGCCTTGGTGCGTCCCTTCTTTTCCGCTTTCGCGAGATAGTAGGGATAAACGTTCGAAACGCTGGTGGTGAAGATGCGGTGCTTCGCGGGCATGGAATCATTAGGCAGCGTCAAGGATGAGCCACGCGCGGCGAACGGACAAGCCGCCTTTCTTCGAATGAAGGTCTGGCGGGAGTTTGCGATGCCAGATCGGTAAACGTGTGTTCTTCATGGATGATTTAAGCTGAGTCCCGGCCGCCGGGCTTCGTGGTCTTTGGTCTCTCGTAGGGCTGTTTCTTTCTCTTCTCGAATTCGGCCCGGCCGCGAGCCTCGTACTCGGATTGCGTCAGCCATTCCAACGCTGACACATGACCGAGTGCTCGCAGGGCTGCATCGCACGTTTTCAGCGCGCCGTGAAAGGTCGCCTGACCTTCCAGCCAGCGCCGGAGAAGCCAGCGGCGATCCTGCACCAAGAGCAGCCACGGGGCAGGGTGCTGAAGGAGAAACCAGAAGGCTCGGTCGCTGATGCGCGCCTCGAAGGACCAGCCGTAGAAGCTGTGTTGAGAAACCACGGAAGTCTGAACGCCGCTTTCCTTGAAGCGTTGCGCCAGGCTTTCCATGACATTCCGGCCGGCGGGGACTTCGATATTCTCCTCCACTTCGACGCTATCGTCGGGAAGCGAAGATTCGAACAACGCATAGTTGGGGAGTTTCATTGTTTCACATAAAGTCAAAGATGAGCTGGGCGCCGAAAATGAGCTGCCGGGGATATCGGTAAACGCGTGTTCTTCATTTGGGCTGGGCTCTCACGGCAGCTTCGCCAGCACGCGGGGGATCACCTCCAACGCCAGGGCCTCCCAGCCAGGCGCGGTGATCGCCAGTGACCGAACTTCCCTCACGCGCTGGATCGCGGCGGGCGCGGAGAGGCCTTCGCGCTGTGCGACCAGGACGGCCAACAACATTCCGGTGCGATCCTTGCCGGCGTGGCAATGCACGAGAACCCGCCGGCCTTGCGCCATCTGCGCGGAGACAAAGGCGACGGCGTGCGGGAGCGCTTCAACACACCGCTCTGCCGATTCCTTGGTTGGCGGCACGTCGGTCGGCAGCGGCACCCAGCTCACTTCCATTCCAGCAACCGTGAAGGCTTCGACGTCGGAGGGGTGCTCAGATAAATTCATCACCGCGTCGAAACCCGCTGCTCGCAACTCGGTGACTGACCAAGGCTCGAACTGTGGGCCGGGCCTGCCTCCCAGCGAGTCGCGGATGAGCCAGAAGACGGATTTCATTGTCTTGCCTTACGTCAAAACGGAGCCGCGCCCCGACATGAGTTCAGGCGATTTGCTCTGCCTTTTGAGTCGGTGCGCGATAATCTTGTAGAGCACCAAGCCGAGTACACCCGCGGCAATGGACCACGGCAGCACGAGGAAGGCAAAGCCCGGGCCGTAGTAGACGATACGCTCCAGCGTGATCTCGCCCCGGTGCAGGGAGTACCAACCCTTGCGCTTCGAGTCTCCCTCCGTGGGAGCTTCGAGGGAGACATGCGTCACGCCATCCTTCTCTTCGAGCACTTGAAACCACGCATGGTCACTCTTCAGGCCGATCTGATCGCAGAGGTCCCGGTTGATTTTCTTTTCGTCGGTGCGCGAGACCGAGGTGACGACGGTCGCGCCCTCCGCGCGAGACTGGCCGGTGACAATATATTTTCCGTCTTTGAGGGCCAGCAGCGGCATGATGTGCCGTTCCGATTCCTTTACCGGATGCGTAAGGCGATTTTCCTGCCACGTCCAAACGGGTACGAGCGAAGCGGTGCAACTTCCTAGGAAAACAACCGGAGCGAGCACAACGGCGAGCCAAGTGGGAGTTTTCTTCACAGCGTCCTCGGATTCAAAGCTGATCCTCGTAAGGCTCGGCGCGAGCCGAAACGATGGAAGGCGCGAGCGCAGCACGCTCATTTAGGCTCGGGCATCTTCTGGGAAAGTTTCTTGAGGAAAGCGGGCGGCAACACGCCGCCGTGGGTGCGGGCGAGGTTTACCTTGGCCCAGGCGCCGGCGTAATCTTCCTGCCAATAGCGGGCCGACGCCCAAACTCCATAGATATAGCCTAGATCCTTTTGGGTCTTCACGGCTTCGTCGAAGAACCCTTCCGACTCGCGCTGGAAGGAGGCCTTTTGCGTTTCGGCCAGATCTTTGCGCTCAACGATCCGGACGAGGGCTACTTTGCCCAAATCGGCCAGGAAGCCGGCGTCGCGAAAGCCGAGCGCGTAGGCCCGCTTGAGCATGTCGTAGGCAGCGAAGGCCTCGTTGCGATCATGCAGCACGCTGCCAAAGCCCCAATAGACCTCGGGATTTTTGGGATCGAGCAGCCAGGCTTGGTTGAAGCGGGCCATGGCTTTCGGGAGATCGCCGGCTTTATGGAACTTGAAACCCTGTTCCACCCAGGTGGCAGCGGCTCGCTCGCGGCCACCGAATGCAGCCGAGGTCCTTTGGATGAAGTCTTCATCTGCTTTCTTGAGCAGGGGCACCGCTTGACGATCCATCCCGCCGTACATCGGCACCTGGTCGATCGGCAACTGCCTGCCGGCCTGCGCCGCCGCCACAGCCAGGCAGCCAGCAAGCCAGAGTGAACATGCCGCGAGAATATAGCGGGAGTTTACAGTCGCAGGCATGGGTAGCGAGGTGTTAGGCGTCTCTATACGCGGGCAAGCAGTGCCTTGTAACCTTCGAACTCGTTCTTCCAATCGGCATAGCAAGCTGTGAGCTGGCACGCTGGGCAGCGACAGCCGATGTAGATCCACCGTACGTCTTCGCTGGTTTTGTAGAGCGCCACGCCGACTGAGATTTCAAAGCTGACGGAGCCGCACGGGCACTCACATTCCGATAAGGTGGCATCCTCGAGAAAGTCACCGCTGTCGCCAATCGGATGGCTTTTCTTGCAGGCGACGCATTCGCGGACCGCCGCCCCTTCGTTATCGTCTACCAGCAGCCGGAAAAGCCGCTGCCCGCAAAGGCAGACGGCATCCGCAAAATGTGAGGTGGGATAACCGTTTTGCTGAGCATAATCTTTGAGCTCGAGGTGAATATCGGCCTGCGCGTCCCCGTAACTGAACTTACCTTTAGTCTTAAGTGCCATAGGTCGTCCTTTTGCCGGATCTCATAGCTGGGCCGCGCGAGATGGGGCACAAGCCGAAATCATGAGTTGCGGTGAATTCCGTCGAGGCAACCGGGCTATATGACTTTTGATAGCACCCCTCACGGCTTCCTCTTTAGCCAATGCTGACAGGGCAGAGGGGCTCGGAGCTCGTGTCGCCTTCGTACGCGTGGATTCTTCGCTGTGCTCAGAATGACAGAGGTGGAAAGTCGCGCCTCGGCTCACTGGCGCTCGTCACTACTCGGAGGGCTACACCTCACTTTAGAGGTTTTAAAGTGGGGGCACGCTACCTTGGTCCCTTTACTTCGCGGCCTTGGCGGCGGCGATGAGCTTTTCCACGTTGCCCTCGTGGGCGGCGCGCAGGGTGGCGGACTCGTCCCAGCCGGCGATGCGGCCGAGGATGAGGACGGATGGGTAGGCGTGGCCCTTGGATTTCCAACGCGCCATTTCGATCAACTCCGGCAGCCGCTGCTCGCGCAGGGTGCGGAGCAACGCGGCACCGGTCGGGCGCTTGGTCAGGCCACTGAGGAGGAAGGAGCCCTTGTTGCGGTCCGTCCACGTGACCGAGCTGATGAGGTCGAGAAACACCTGCGGCTCGATCACGATGCCGAGCTTGGGGTGCTCGGCGGCGTAGTCGGTAAGGACGCCCAGGGCTCGCGTGGCGTTATTGCGCACGGAGCCATCGGGATCGCGCGCGGCGGCGACGAGGTCGGCCACGATCGCCTGCTTGTCCGGAGCGTAGCCGAGCAGCCAGGCGGCGGCCGTGCGATCCTCCGCGTTGCTGGACGAGCGTAACACCTCCTGGACGAGGGACCGGGTGGCCTGTTCCTTGAGTTGCGCGACCGCGGCATCCTGCGCCTGGCGCAGACCGGGGTCCTTGCTCAGCGCATGGCCTTGCGAGTGATCCTCGCCGCCGGTGCCTTTGCGCACGGCGGGGCCGAGCGCGGCGATCATGTCGCGATAGATCTGGGCGAGGGGCTCGGGCAGGCGTTGCTCACCCTGCGGCGCGGCAAGGAAGGCGAACCCGACGGAGCCCTCCTCCTCGACGCCGATGAAGACGCTGAGTTTGCCGGTGCCATCGATGGTGACCGGCGAGATCGTGGCCTTCTTGACCGAGGGAAGAGCTTCGACCGCCGCAGTGAGCGATTTGGCGGACTTACGGTCGTAGCGGTCACCTTCCTTGAGCTGCAAGGCCGCCCGCACCTCCGCCTCGGTCACGCGGCGGAGCCCGAAGAAATCGAGCGTGCCGACGGTCTCCGGAGGACGTGGTTCAGCCGCGACCAGGCGCACCAGGCTGAAGAGAAAGAGCAGGGGCAATGCGGAGCGGAGGAACATGGGGGAGGGGGCTGGCGGGGGCGAAGAAAGGCGGCCGCACGAACCGGCGCGGCTGCTCGATAACGACGCAGCGGGGGGGATTATTAGGGCTCGCCGGGACTGCTATAGGACGCAAATCGCTCGTGATAACCGCTGGATCAGGTGGCCCGATAGAAATTTTTCGGGAATGGACGGTATGGACGGAATGGACGGGTTTCCTGATTGGGGCGGATGTGGGATGATGGGGGCATTATGACTACCGAACGAAAGGTGCGGGGTGATGCGAAATTGGAGTGGCTGAAGGCGGAGCAGAAAAAGCGGTTGCTGGTCTGGCTGGATGAGGAGAACCGCACGTATGCGGAGGTGGTCGGGCTGGTGCGGGATGAGTTTGGAGTAAACGTGGGGAAGAGCGCGGTAGGGTGCTTTTGGCGGCGGCATGTCTTGCCGCGACGTTATCGGGAGGAAGCCGAGGGGGCGGAGGGGATCGGGGAGCTGGACATGGAACTTCCTGACGGGCGGTTTGCGGAGGCGACGGTGAAGCTGGCGCGGATGTATGCGTGGGCGGCGCTCAGCCAGCCTGAGCCGCAGGTGCGGAGGGCGGAGAGGTTTCTGGGGATCGTGCACCGTGCGGAGCGGATGGCGCTGGCGCGCGAGAAGCAGGCGCTGGCCGAGCAGCGGGTGGCGCTGCGGGAGCATGAGGCGGCGGCGCGCGCGGAGAGGGGAAACCGGGGGACGAAGCGCGGAGAGCAGGGCGCGGAGGGCGACGGCCCCAAGCCGTGGATGACCGAGGAGCAGCTGCGGGAATATCTGAAGATAGACTTCTCGCAGTGGGATCCGCCGGCGGCTAATCCTCCTCTATTTCCGGGATCAGTTGGGGTTGGCTGCGATAAACCTAACGCTG
>JAZKEV010000661.1:0-12351 GCA_040386765.1 Verrucomicrobiota bacterium
GAGTGTGGTCAGCAGCTGGGGAAAGTCGTCGGGGTCCCAGGTCCGAAATTCCGGCTCCGACCAGCGGACGTTGGCGTGGATGAATTTGAACCAATTTTCGTAGAAGCCCTTGAGGAACGGCGCCGAGACGACGAAGCCGCCGCCCGCCTCGGCGCAACGCTGCAGGTGGTCGCGGAAATCGCCGGGCATATAATCGGCCAGCGGCAGCTCCTTCGCCATCGCCAGCAGCCGCTCGCGCGGGCGCACCAGAGCCGCGTCGAGATCGGCCAGGTAGAAATCCCAGTGCTTGCGCGAATGAAGCGACTTGCCCGGGTGGTTGGCGCTCACCGTCATGGCGAGGATCACCGCGGCGGCGCGGTCGAGGAACGAACGGCCGGCGAGGCGCGGCTCGAGGTGGGCCAGGTCGTTGATGAACTCGATCTCGATCGGACGCTCGAGCGCAACGGCCGCGATCACCGCCGACAGCAGCGAAACGTCATTCCCGAAATATCGCTTGTCGGGGTATTTGCCGCCGATCGCACGCTCGAACGAGAAGGTGCCGGAGCAGCCGACCCAGACCGAATCCCAGGATGAAAAGTCGACGGACGCGAGGATCTGCGTGAGGCATTTTGGGGGGATCGAGCCGTTGAAAAGGCCGCGTCCGCGCATCGCCATGTGCCGATTTTCCTTTGTGTCGGGCCGGAAATTGGCTAAGTTGATACTGGAACCCTACCACGGAGATCAGCTTGTCAACAATAGCTCTGATCCGCGGTGCTGTCCCGAACGTAAGAGGGGCCGGCACGATTGCTCGCGCCGACCCCAATGCCCCTACCAAAGAGCGGGTTCTAAATGCCCGTCGCATCGGAGTGTGTCAATGAAAACTGCCAGTCACTACACCTACAGCGGCCCGGGCCGGATCTGCATCAGTCGCGGCGTTACAAGCTGTTCAAGGCGCTCGCGCCGACCCGCGAAATCCTCCAGATCGAGGATCAAAGCGAATATCGCCGCCGCTACCGCGCCGAGGTGCTGGACCGTCTCGACCCTCACACGCTCGAGGCCGAGCTGCTGCGCCTGACTGGCGGCGCGGAGCCGGTGCTGCAGTGCTTCGAGAAGCCGCCGTTCGATGCGCGCAACTGGTGCCATCGCCGCATGGTCGCCGAATGGTTCGAGGAGCGTACCGGCCAGCGCGTCGACGAGCTCACGCCGGAAACGATGGACGAGCGCCGCAAGCACGCCGACGACCGGCTGCGCGCCAAGGCGGCGCCGTCCATGGGTTTCGACCTGCGAAGCTCGCTGATCCCGCTCCGTCCTATGGTCGAGGCGATCCGCCGCGAGATCGATCGCTTTTGGGAGCGGGTGTGCCACACCCTCGGCATCGATCGCGACTGCACCGGCATCGGTGTAGATTCCCGTCGCCTCGATTGTCAGGTTGGCCGGTCCCAATAGCATAACCAACGGTGGCGAGTTGGGAGATGAAACGACGGCGATTCATGCGTGGTGCTGGAAAGGGTGGATGGCCCTGGGGAAATCAATCGCCCGGCTTGACGAGCACCTGACCATCCTTGAGCAGGCGAGCCCGCAGACGCGCGTAGTCGACGCGCTGGACTGGCACGCCATCGTCGATGGCCTGCACCGCGGCGGTCGCAACGGACTGGGCGGCGGTCATGAACTGATACTCGATGCGATAGGCGCTGTAGGCCACGTAGCTCGAGGACGGGCAGGTGGGCGTGAGGAGATTCACGCACTCGGCTATACGCGGCACCAGCGCGCGATAGGGGATGCCGAAAGGGATCCAATCTCCCGTGGGCGAGGAATCGAACACCGTGCCTTCGTGCCACACGGCGCCATCGCGCACCAAACGGCGGGCCTCGTGCATATCGTGCGGCCACCAGACGAGCCCGACGGGATCGTTGACGGGCTCCGGATTGTCGCGGAGGCCATGTTTTTCGCTGAGGACGAAATCGCCGACCATGCGGCGGCCGTTGCGCACATAAAAGGTCCGCGGCCAGCCCCCGTTGTCGGTAAACTCGTCGCGACACACGCCCCACGCTGCCCACTGCGCTCGCGCGGCTGTCGGGACCGCTTCGTCGTGCGCCATGAACCAGTAGAGTCCCTGAATGTAGTCGCGCGCCCCGCGCAGGATGAGCTGGCGCTCGGTGTGGCTGGCGGTGACGTAGTCGCCGTTCATGCCCGGCATATTCCCGGCGAGTTTGTGCCACGTGCCCGGATCCGTTTTGCCATTAGGCAGGCCGGCATAGGGCGGGGTGATGACTCCGCCCGCGGTGAGGTAGCGCCGCTGTAGTTCGTAGCGGGTCGGGTCGTAGCCCTCCGGTTTTTCGATCGGGAGTCGATTCTCGGGCCGGCGCGTGAGGCAGAGGCGAAAACAGAATGCCTGCACCGTCGCGTCCGGCTCGCCTTCCTGGCCGAGCGGGGCGGAGCTCACGGAAAAAAGGAGGCCGCTCGCGGGATCGCCAGCGAGGCGATAGGGATCGATGCGCTTTTCGAGCGCGCGGTGACCTAACGAGAGCTGGATGCCATTCTTCGTTTCGCCGTGGCGGGCATTGCCCTCGCGGCCGATCACGGTGGTCACGCCTGCCGCCGCGAGGAGATCGCCCTCGTAGGTGGCGTCGATAAACATTGCGGCATGGATCGTGACTCCGTTGGCGCAGCGTAGTGCGACGATGCGAGCGCCGTCTTTTTTCACGGAGTCGCGATCGACGAGACGATGCTCGCGCCACGCGCGCACCCGTGCTTCCTCCAGCCATGTCGTGAAAACCTTCTCGGCGACGTGCGGCTCGAAGCGCCAGAGGCTCTGGTCCTTTTTTCGCGCGGACACCATGTCGGCGAATGCCTGCTGCCGGCCGTAATGCGCGCTGACGCGGCGGTAAAATTCGAGCGCGAGGCCGCCCACCGCGAGGCTGTTTTGGAAGCGGTGATTATCGATATCGGTCCCGCCGAGGCCTTCGGCGCTCATGCCGCCAAAGTGTTTGCCGGGCTCGAGCAGGATGACGTCTTTGCCCATGCGCGCGGCCTGTACGGCGGCAATCACGCCTGCGCCGGTGCCGCCGTACACGCACACATCGGCCGTATGCACGCGCTCCTCGGCACCGAGGAGCAGCGTGGCTTGGGCGAACAGCAGCCCGCTTAGCATCCGGAGGGATGCCGAAATGAAGGAGGAAATCGATTTCTTCAAAAGCGGGCGCGTGGTGGGGCTGATGTTAAGGTGCCGTGACCACGACGTCGTCGTAGGAGGCCTCGGCTTTGTACAGTGCCAGGCCGATCTTGCCGGCAGCGAATGTCGAATCGGTCGTCTGGAGCTGCAGCTTCCCATCCACATAAACCTTAAGCGAATTGCCGATGGCCTTTGCCTTGATCACGTACCACGTGCCGGTGGTGAGCGTCAGCGGTGTCGTGGCCAGGGTGGTGAACACACCGCCGCTCATTTTCTTCAGCTCAAGGACATTGCTCGTGCGGAAGCTGACGTAGTAGTGGTTATTCTCGTCGATGTAGCGGAAGGCCAAGCCCAGCCAGCGATTCGTGCCGTCGATGCTGATCAGCTTGGCGTCAGCTTCCATGATCTGGTCGGTCCATGCGACGTTTCCGGTGACGGAGAACGTGGTGGTGGCCGACAGCTTGTTGCTTTGGCGATAAGCGAGCGAGCCATCGGTCACGACCGACCACGTGGAGCCCGCATTGGGCGTCCAGCCAGTGGCGTTGCCGTCTTGGAAATCGTCGGCGACCAAGACGGGATTGTTCGGCGTGGCGTCGACATATACGTCGTCGAAATCGACAGACGTGCGGAAGGTCACCATGCCCGCTTTGCCTGACGTGAACTGGGAGTCGGTCCCTTGCAGCTTCAACTGGCCGTCGATGTAGGCGCGCAGCGTCGTGCCGATGGCCTCGAGCTTGAGCGAATACCACGTGCCAATAGTCACGGTGAACGCACCGGAGGCGATGGTGGTCGCCGTGCCGCCGACGTTCTTCTTCAACTCGATCGTGTTGTCGGTGCGCAGCACGAAATAGTAGTAGTCGTTCGGCCCATTGTGCCGCGCGACGAGGCCGAAGAAGCGATTCGCGCCGTCGACGCTGTTGAGCTTCACGTCGGCCTCGACCACCTGGGTCTTCCAACCGGCGGTCGCGTCGAGCGTGGAGCGTACCGCTCCGGTGGTGTGCACGGACTGGCGATACGCCTGCGTGCCGCTCACCACCACGGCCCACGTGCCGCCATCGGCCGTCCAGCCGGTGGCGTTGCCGTCTTCAAACGTGTCGAAGATCGCGGCGGGCAGGTTCGACGGGCGCGCGCTCTCCGCGGGCCCGAAGCCGCTCGGGACGTAGGCGGCATCAGTGGTGAGCACCACCTTGTCGACCATCACGGCGTCTTCGCGCATCCAGAGATTCACGGTGTGAACGCCGGTGGTTGCGATAGTGAGGGTCGCCACCGGTCCGTCGGTGGTGGCATTGCGCCAGGTCCACGTCGTACCGGACATGCTGATACGATCAGAGGTGCTGCTTGCCGTGTTGTTCAACCCCACGTGCACCGTATCGTCGCTGCCAGTGGGCGCAATGCCTCGAATCCAAACGTAATGGGTTCCCGTTTTCACGAAGTTCACGCGGAAATCCAGCCGCGGGCTCAGCGTGAGATAATTGGCATCGCGGGTGGAGCCGCGGTTGGGGCCAGCCTGCAGTCCGCCGCTGCCGGAATAGCCCGCGTTGGTGACCGCAGTCCACGCATGGCCGCCGCGGCCGATGTTGGCGTCGTAGTTCTCGGCTTCGACGGCGAGGAGGCCTTGTGACGCCGAACTCTGCAGCAGTGGAGGATTGGCGGTGGCGGTCGCTTCGTAGGCATAGCCGCTATCGCCGGCGGCGTTGGTGGCCGCGACGACGTAGAAGTATCGGGAGCCATTGAAGACGCCGTAGTCGCTGTAGGTCGTGCCGGTGGCGCTCGCGACAAACGCGTAGGGTCCGCCGGGCGTGGTGGAGCGGTAGATTTTGTAGCTCGTGGCCGACGACGAGGCATTCCAGCTCAGCGCGATCTCCGCATCGGCGCTCGTGGCGGCGAGTGCGGTCGGGGCAGGGGGCACAGGCGCTGCGCCCAGTCGACGCGTCAACTGATCGTGATAGAGCGAGAGCGGTTGCAGGGCCGTCCCCGTGCCCTGGCCCTCGGAGTGGTCGGCGGGTGCAGTGCGCGTGGCGTCGATGCCGGTGGTCGTGATCGCGCTGAAAGGTCCGCGTGAACCTATGATATAGCCGTAGCGAGCCTGCTCGCTGCGTACGATCCAGGCGTACGACTGGTGATAGGCGAGGCCGACGGTATTCCAATAGACCGAGTGCACCGCGGTTTGCCCGTGATAGCTGGGGCCGCCGGCGGTGCCGCGGTAGTGCGCGGTGAAGAAATCCTGATCCATTTGCACGCCGTCCATCAGGTTGGACTGGCTGAGGAACATGTGGTGATCGCTGCCCTCGCCGACGACGAAGGCGGGAGTGACTGCCTGCATTTTGCTGACCTGGGCGATGCCGCCGTGAATCACATTGCCCGAGGTCGACATGTGCGAGAACACGAAGGGGTGCCGGTTGAAGCGCGCGGCGCAGTCCGTGAGGAGGCTCTCATTGGTGCGCTGGATGCGGTACATGTAGCCATTGCCGCCGCCGCCGCCGTAGAGCGGGCGCTGGAAATCGCAGTGGCGCACGGTCACGCCGCGGCAATTGTCGAGGAGGACGCCGTTGGAGAGGATGTGAGCGTCCTTAGTGTTTACCATGGGGCGGTAGGTGGCGATGTTGGAAATCCAGCAATTCCGCGCCCGGGTGAGCTGCACGGCATACGAGGCGTGGACATCGTAGGCACCCGTGCCGGACACTTCATGGTCATTCTCGCCCCAGCCCGTGGTGAGGCTGCTATTGGCGTGTTCGCGATTACCGATGGAGAAGTCTTCCAGGCCGACCTCCTCGACGTGTGCGACGGCCTTGTGCACGCGGGCGTTGTCGCGCGTCTTGAGGTAGTAGCGGATCGGCACATCGACCGTGAGGCGGAGATTGGTGGCATCGATAGCGGTGATTTTTCGGAGAAACATCGGCCCGCCCAAGGTGCTGTTCATCCCGGCCCACACGTCGGCCATGTTGTGCTCCGCGATGAACGCATCGGTGGCGTCGGCGCGCAGGATGACCCAGTCGTTTACCGCAAAACCAGTAACACTGGAGACGGGGATGGAGGTCGTCGGGCTCAACAGATTGCTCGTGATGGTCGGCTGCGGGCTGCCGGCGGGCACCGTCGACCAGGTCGACGAGGAGCCGAGCACGCGGATGATGTTTTTGCTGCGCATCAAGGGCGAGTCGTTGAAGAGAAACGTCTGGCCGGTGCCCGCGCCGCGCAGCACGATGTTGTTACTCGTGATCAGCAGCGCGTACGTGTTGGCTCCGCTGGGTGCGACCTTGAACGTGCCAGCGGGCATATAAACCACACCGCCTCCGGCCGAGCCTGCGGCGTTGATTGCTGCCTGGATCGCGGAAGTGGAGTCGCTCGTGCCGGTCGGATCGGCGCCGTAGCTCGTCACGTTGAAGATCGGTCCCGCGATGGTGGGGATTGGCGCATCCCCCCGCCGGTAGCCAGCGTAGGAGAAGTCCTGGATCATCTTGTCCGACTCAAACAGCAGCGTCGTCGGCGGTGACCAGGTGGTGGGGTAGAGGGTGCTGCGCCAGGGGGCTTGGGCAAAGGCCGAGCACAGAAGTGCGGCCGCGATACAGACAAACGAGCAATAGCGGGTCATGTTTTTGGGGTTGGGGGTCCATGCTGGAAAATGTTTCAGGCCGGGCGTGGGCGGCGCTGGACCGCGCGCGGCGGCCAAGGGGCTTAACTACGCCGGCACGGCACGGCGCAGGATCGCCATCGTCGCGCGCTGGCGCTCTTGCACGAAGGCGCGGGCCTTTGCGGCCTTCGCCCGGGCGGCTTCCGGATCGCGCGCGACCACGAGGGCGGTGGACGCAATGCGCGCAGATTCGGCAGGGATATCGTGGTCGAACAACCAGTCGCTCAGGCCGATATCGCGCCACATGAAGCCCTTGGTGGTCTGCTCGACGAAGCGGCAGACGAGCGCAGGAACGCCATTACCGAGGCTCATGATCGGGCTGTGCATTTCATTGCTCACGAGCCCGGCCGAACGCGTGTAGGTGCTGATGGCTTCATTGGTGAGCCAGAAATCTTTCCGACAAACGGCGTGCTTCTTCACGTCGTCGGGCAACGGATCGTAGAGCAGTTCCTTGCCCGACTCCATCTGCGTGGAGTCTTCGGGCACGATCAGCGCTTTCATCCCGGCCTCGCGCACGATGGCGACGATCGCCGCGCGGAGCGGTGCGTGGTCGTGCTCTTTCATCTCCTCGTTGCGGCGATGCTTCACTTCGTCGAAAGCGTAGCCGGGCTTCACTTTCCAGTACGGCGCGTTGCGCAGGTTGGGGAGGAAGCACATGAACCGGCCGGGCTTGAGGTCATGGTCCGCGAGAAATTTCTCCGCCGCCGCATCGTCGCGCACGTCGGCAGCAAAGGCGCCATCCGGGCCGTACTCGATCACCGGGGCTTTCACGCCCGCATTGCGCACGACCTGGAGCGACTTGCCGTCGCGGAGGAAAACAAACTGGGCGGTGTCGAGCAGGTCCTTGCAATACTCGTCGAGCCCGTTGTTACGCATGATCTTCAGCCCGGGATCGCCCGCGGCGGCCATGGTGATGCCGTACACGCCATAGGGTTTGCCGGTTTCTTTTTTCCAGGCGGCGACATCGCGATGCGCGGTGAGATAGGGACCGGAGCCGTGGAGCAGGAAATCGCCCGCGGCGAAGGCCTCGGTCTTGTCCTTGACGATGCGGAGCTTGGGGAAACGCGCGCGCAGCATCGCTTCCACGCCATTGCGCACATCCATCGGCCAGAGCGTAACCTCAGCCTCGGGGATGTGCTTCTCAATCAGCGCAAGCACGCCGGGCGTGTGGCCGATGTCGCCGATATTCACCGTCTGCCACGAGGAACGCAGCACGATGCGCGGGCGGGATGACGCGGCGCGGACGCGGACAGCTCCGCTGAGGGCGAGGAACGAGGCGGCGGCGATAAATTTACGGCGTTTCATGCGTCAGGGTTTTTCGAGACGGAGGACGAGGTCGTTACCTTTTGCTTCCACTAACACACCGAAGTCCGACTGCAGCAGGCGGAGCAGCGGCTCGTAGCCATCGGCGCGAAAGGTGCCGCTGAAGCGCTTCCCCGCGAGCGCGGCGTCGACGATCACGAGTTGGCGGCGGTTGTAACGGTTGAACTCCGCGGCGACTTCGCCCAGCGGCGTGCCGTCGAATTCCAGCCGCCGCTCCTGCCAGGCGAGCGTACGCTGCTGCTCGACAAGCGAAACCGGACTGACCGCGGCGGAAGTGACTTGGGTTTCGGACGCGCTCTCCGGCACGACGACTACCACGCGCTCGCCCGCGCCCAGCGAGGACTCCGTGGTTGCGCTTGGCCGCGCAAGGACGGTGCGCCCGGCGCGCGACTCGTCGACGCGCACGCGGCCCTCCGTCACGAGCACATCGATCGCGCCGGCGCGGCGGCGCACGTTGAAGGCGGTGCCGACTGCGCGGACCTGAATCGGCCCTGCGGTGACCAGAAATGGCCGGGAGGAATCCTTGGCCACGGTGAAGAATACTTCGCCGCGCAGCACGCGCAGCCGGCGCTCGGAGCGGGTGAACTCGGTTTCGATGGCCGAGTCGGTGTTGAGCTGCACGACGGAGCCATCAGCCAGCTCGAGATTGCGAAAGCCGCCGACGGGCGTCTCGATCCGATCCCACTTGGAGCGCGACAGCAGCACGGCGAAAAGCACGCAGGCCGCTGCAGCCATACCTGCGGTCACGAGCCACGTACGACGGAGATAGCGCGGCCGACGCGGACGTGGCGCGAGGAGATCGGCGTTGGGCTTTTGCGGATCGCCCACGACCATGCCGCCGAGTTGATCGAACTCCTTCCACGTGCGATCGAGCTCGGCGAAGACGGCGGAGTGCCGCGCATCCTGCTGCAGCCAGCGCATGAACTCGGCGGTCTCCGCGGCGTTCATGCCACGGTCGCGCAGGCTCAACCACGCCGCCGCGGCGGCTGTGATCATCTCGCAGGACGATTCGTGGTCTGGGGCGGGAGGATTCATTTGTTTCTGCGGCTTACGCCGCGGGCCTGGAGGTAGTCGCGCAGCCGCACGACGCCGATGGCGACCTGCGCATTGACGGTGTTTTCGGAGATGCCCAGTTGCTGGGCGATTTCGCGATGGGAGAGCCCGTGGAGCTTGCGCAGCGTGACCACGCGGCGGCAGCGTTCCGGGAGGGCTTGGATGGCTTCGGCGAGCATTTGCAGTTCCTGATCCTGACAGACGGCCTCGGACAAATCGGGCCGGTCTTCAAAGACGGGCAGCAGCTCGATTTCTGCCATGCCGTGGATCGGAATAATTTTTCGCCGCCGCAGGATGTCGAACGCCGCATTGCGTGCCGTGGCAAACAGGTAGCCCTTGGTGGAGCGGACCTTGGTCTGCTCACGGCTCTGCAGCAGCCGTGCGTAGGTATCCTGCACCAGATCGTCGATATCCACGTGCCCCGAGAACCGCGCGCCGAGGTAGGCGCGCAGCTCCGCCTCGTGCGGCTGCACTTCCTCGGCAAACCAGCGGGCGGTGTTGGAATCAATCGGAGGCACGAATTTCGAGGTCTCAGTTCTACGCAGCGGCAGGAGCGCGGCGACTCAGAAGCGGATCGTGGCGGTGCCGACAAACTTGATCGGGGGGACCCACACGTAGTTCTGGTAGTAGGTGGCCCCCGAGACGGTCGTGATGCCGCGGTAATCGATGTCGCGGTTGTTCAGCAGATTTTCGATGTTCAACTGCACCGAAGCGGGCTTCTTCGCGATGCGGAAGTCATACTTGGCCATGGCATTGAGCAGCAGCATGTCGTCGGCCCACCACTCGGTGTACTGATTTACGCCCGCGGCATTTACGATATTGGTGCGGCCGATGAAGCGTTTGGCATTGTAGCGCGCGCCGCCGCCGATGGAGGCGCCCTTGAGCGCGCCGGTCATGAAGCGGTAGGAGGTGAAATAGTTGGCGTTCCACTTGTAGCCGCCGGTATTGCGCAGGCCGTCCTGGGCATTGTTGAGGAAGTAGAGGTCGAGCGCCTCGAGCGTGCCGCGGACGGTGGCCTCGGTGCCGGGGCGGTTGGTGGGGAGGGCGCCGCCAGCGAGCCAGCGGTCGCGATTCTCCGCGATGTAGTCTTTGAGATAGATCCACTTGTCGGTCGTCTCGGCGTACGGGAGACCGGCGGCGAAGCGCATGCGCCAGCCGCGGGTGGGGTTGTACACGATCTCGGCCTCGTAGCCATGGCCCGCGGTGGACTGGACGTCGCGCGCGGTGGAGACGCTCTGCGTGGGATCGACGACGGACCACATGGCGTTGATGCGATTGAAGACGTTGGCCGCATCGAGGCCGGTGGAGACGCCACCGCCCGCCGATTCGTTTTCGTAGTAGAGGATGGAGCCCGTGAGCTTGCTGTCCCAGAGGTCGAAACGGAGGCCAAGCTCGATGCCCTTGGCATTGGAGGGCCCGATGGGGCGATTGTAGATATCGGGCGAGCCGGAGGTCGGGAGGTTGAAGCTCTCCGCGTAGTTGGCGGAAAGGCCGAGGCCCGAGGTGAGCCAGTACACGACGCCGACGGAGGGCGAGTGCGCGCCGGAGACCAGGCGCTTGGCGGGGTCCATGATGACCTCCATCGGCGCGCCGTTGTCAGGGGAGGTGGCTCCGTGGCGGGAGATGAGCGTCGAGTCGATGCGGTCGTACTTATCGTAGCGATAGCCGCCGACGACACTCATGCGACCTTTGAGGAATTTGCCGACGTTGGCCAATTGAAACGAGGTGAGGGTCGACGCGTTGCCGCTGTCCTCGTACTTGCGCCATTCGATGGGCAGCGACTGGCCGGCAGCGTTGGTGAAGGCCGTCGCGAGCCCGTAGTCGCCGCCGTCGAGATCGTTCCAATACCGGCGAGTATAGATGAGGTCGGCGGTGGAATTGGAGTTGAAGTAGGTTGTGCCGGTGTTGATGCCGCGCGGCACCTGACGGAAACGCCGCGACTTGAACTCATCCTGGCGCTGGCTGACGAGTGCGGAGAAGGCCTGGGTGGTCCACGTGTTCTCGAATTTCCAAGCGGCCAGCGCGCGCGCCTCGTGGAGCGTGTTATGCGTGCGCAGCAACCGCGTCTCCTCCTCGGAATACGCCTCGCCGTAGTACGGATTACGCGGGCCGTTGACGGCCGCGTTGCCGGTGCCGGGGAGGAATTCGTTTACGTCGATGTACATGTCGCTCATCCGGACCTCGTCACGCGAAGTGCCGGGGCGGCTGTAATTGTACGCGACCTGAAGAAACAGATTCTGGCCGATGCGCTGGTCGAGATAGACGGACGCGGTGGCGGTGCGATAGATGATGTCGGCGGAAGGCGCGTTGGGATTGAACTCGCGACTCGGCAGGGCAGGGAAGCCGCCGATCTCGGCGCGGCCTTCGGGGACCAGCGACAAGCCGGAGCCGGTCGACCGGCCGCGGTTGAGGTAGTTGAGGACGCCAACCTCCGGCAGCGAATCGATCAAGACATTGCGATTCGTGGTGTAGCGCGTCGTGCCGGCGGGAAAGGCGGTGGTCTTGGTGCCGTTCCAGATCGCGGCGGCGCGCTGGGCCGCGGACAGGTTGAGATAGGCGCTGCTCTGATCGAGGATGGGTCCGAAGGGGACCTGCAGCCACTTGTCGGAGTATTCACCCTCGATGCGGAACTGGGTATTTTTCGCGAGCGCGACGGTCCCGGCGAGATGGATGGCCTTGGTCTCGGATTCCTCGAGGTCGCGCCAGCTTCCCGTGTGTGCGAAGAGCGCGTTGGCGCGCACGGCGATCTTTTGGTTGGGGCTGAAGTTGTAGTCTACGTTGGTGCGGTAGGAGCCGTAGGAATCGAAGCGGGCCTGGACGCTCGCGATCTTCCGATCGAGGCGCGCCTGCTTCGTCCACACGGTGGTGACGCCGCCGATGCTCGCATCGCCGAAGAGGAGGGCGTTGGGGCCGCGGGCGTATTCGAGGCGTTCGGTGTTGTAGCTATCGCCGCTGGTGTAGGCTCGGAAATAGTTGCGCGAGCCAAAGCTCGGGCTCAGCGCGCGGCTCGAGGTACGGTACTCGTCGAGGAAGCCGTTGGCCGTGTAAGGAATTTCGGAATTGGGCGCCCACGAGGCGAAGTCCACGTTGCTGTCCAACGCGAGGTCTTCCATGAAGTCCTTGGTGAGGATCGAGATGGTCGCGGGTGTATTCTTCAGCTCGGTCTGGATGCGGCCGCCGGCGAGGGTACTGATGG
>JAZKEV010000662.1:0-8006 GCA_040386765.1 Verrucomicrobiota bacterium
CCTCGTCGTCGGCGAGGTGCTCCAGCGCACGGGCAAATACGATCTCCTCTGGATCATCGCCGCCTCGGCTTATCTTACGGCGCTTCTGATCATCCATCTCTTTGCGCCGCGACTCGAACCTGCGAAGATCGAAGAGAACGCGACGGCTTAATTTAAGGGACGGCGGTGATTCTCGGGCCTATTTTCAAAATCAGATGACAAGCCATTTTTGTCATTTGAGCGTAGGCGCAACGAGGAATCCACGGAAACGAGCACCGTGTCGCCTTCGCACGCGCGGAGTCTTCGCTGCGCTCAGAACGACAAATCAGTTGGAAAACGCGCTTTAAGCCGCCCCGCGCTCGGGGTGCGGATGTCCTGAGCGGCGGGTTAAGGATAATGCGCCCTACCTTTTCAAACCGCTCTGCCGAATCTCAGTTCAACACCGCGCGCAGCCGCTCAAACCGCAGCATCGTCCGCTCGGTGGCGCCATCGATCACATCCTGCGTAAGATCGCGGTTGGCCGCGGCTTCCTCCGCGCCAGCTTCCCAATAGGCGGTTTCACCCGGCAGGCCGAAACCCCGCATCTCGGCGAGAGTCGCCGCGACGTGCAGCACCTTGGCCAGCGGCAGCGGATCGACTACCAGCGAGTGCAAATAGTGATCGCGGATCGGCACAAAGACCTCCGCGGGAAACCGCCAGCCTTTCAGCACAACGGTGCCCACTTCCTGCCCCGTCACGCCAAAGACTTCGGCTTCCCACTCCGCCAGCCGCCGCGGACCGATGGTCGGCACGGACGCGCCGCGCAGGTCGCGTTGCGCCGTGGCATCGAGCACGATCCGGCTCGTCGGCCGCATCAGACCCACCGTGTAGGCCACGCGCGCATCCGCCTCGGCGGCAAAGGCCAGCTCCTCCATCAAGAGGCCCACGAGCAGCGCATTCTCGCGCAGCCGGAGCGCGCTCACGCCATAAAACGCCAGCTCGAAGCTCGCCATCTGCGCGAGTGCCGCGATGCCCGCGAGGCGGTAAACTTCATTGAAACCGATCCGGCCGAGCGCCTCCTCGAGCGACCCGACCGAGCCGCCTTTGTTGAACATCACGCCGTTGGCGATACGGATGACGCGCGACGTCAGGCCGATGTCCTGACGCAGCACGCCCGTGATCTCTTCCAGGCCGTTATTCGGATCCTGAAGGAGAGTTTGCAGTTCAGCTAGCACCCGCGGAGCGGCGGGGAGAGTTTCCGCCACTTGAGCCGCGCGCTGACACGTTATAGCACGAGAGGCGACCATTGGTCCTTTTTATCGGACTGTTAGGCCGTGAATTTAGTTAAGTTTCCCAAAACCAACTAAAGACGACATTCGCTTAGCGCGATCTGTAGTATCCTTATAAACTACTTCGCCGCCGCCAATTCCGGTTCCGCAGTGCGCAAATAAGCGCCCTTCGCCATGAGTTCCTCCTGCAGTTTATGTACATCGATGTCGGGCAGCGGCACGCCGTCGCGGAGCGCCATCTTGGCGGCGCGGCCGGCCGCCTCGCCCATCGCCATGCAGGTCGCCATTACGCGAATCGCACCCATCGCCTCATGCGTCGCCCCGATGCAGCGGCCCGCCACGATGAGATTTTTTACTTTCTGCGGCAGGAGCGAGCGATACGGGATATCATAACAATCGCCGCACCAGATCAGCGTGCAGCCCTCGTCGCCCGGCCGGTGAATATCGATAGGGTAGCTCGCCACTGCGATGGCATCGTCGAAGTGCCGGCACGCGAGCACATCCTCCTGCGTCATCATGTAGTGCGCCACGATGCGCCGCGTTTCGCGGATGCCGAGGAAGGGCGCCGTCTTGGTGAAGTAGCATTCCTCGAAGCCCGGCACGTAGCCCTTCAGGTACTGGTAGATATCCTCGATCTGCTTGCGCGCCTCGATCTCACCGAAGGAGAGGCTGCGCACATCCGTGGCGTCGACGCCCGGCACGCGGGTCATGTTGATCCACACTTCGCCGGGGCGCAGGCCGGTGATGATGATGGTGCGCTCGTTGGGGATGTTGAGCCCGCGCTCGAGGCGAGCCTTGGCAATGAGCTCGCGCAAGCCGACGACGATGAACTGGTTATTTTGACCGAAATACTCCGCCGGGATGAAATCCGTAAGATACGTGCGCGTGTGGTTCGCGATGCTCATCCGGAGCTTCTCCGTATCCACGCCGGCAAGACAGAACATCAGCGTCGGCGGCTGCATGCCGCCCTGCTCGTTGCCCTTCTCGCAGGGCACGCCCGAGCGGTACGCGACATCGGCATCGCCGGTGCAATCGACCACGATCTTCCCGAGCACGGCCTCGCGGCCGCTTTTGCTCTCAGTGATGATCCCGCGGATCGTATCACCGTCCATCACCACGCCGGCGCAGAACGCGTGAAACGTCACGTCGACCTTGGCCTCCAGCAGCATCTGCAGCGCCACCGTCTTCACGGCCTCCGGCTCCACGAGCGTGATGCCCATGTGGAGCGGACACCAGCGATGCTCGCTCGCGCCTTTCACGAGGCGCAGCCGCTCGATGAATTTCTGCGGGAGGCCTTTGATGATCTGGTTTTTCTTCTGCCCCAGGAAGCCGAGCACCGGCAGGCCGATGGTCATATTGCCGCCCACGAAGCTGCGGCTCTCGATCAGCCCCACCTTCAGGCCGTCTTCCGCCGCCGCCAGGGCGGTGGTGAGGCCGGAGGGACCGCCGCCGACGACAAGCACGTCGTATTCGGCGCGGACCGGCACGGTCTTCGCAGGCTCCTGGATCACTTTTGTCTCACTCGGGTTCATAAAATGTTTAGCGCTTTTGGAGGGAAATATCCTGCGCCGCGACTTCAGCCGTCGGGAAGGGCGCGCCCATCCACTGCGCCAGCGTCGGCGCGATGCTGCGCATATCGATCGAGCCGAGGTTGCAGTTCACCGCGATCCCCTCCCCCGCCACGATGAACGTCGCCGCGACGTCCGGCAGCGTCGGCGCATGACCGTGCGCGCCGCGCGCGCTCACCACGCTCACGATGGAGGGCTGCAACGTCGGGCTCACCGAGTAGCCCGCGCGCATCGTAATCCAGAACGAGGCCGTCGGCGCGCCGCCCATCTCGCGGATCTCCTCCTCGCTGAGGATCGCCGCCACGCCGTTCTCCGGGTCGGCCGCGAGCTTGTCGAGCAGCGCTTTCACTTTGGCCTTCGCCGCTGCGTCTCCGGGATTTTTCAAGACGATGGCCGCCGAGCCGCCCGCGTGCCATGGGCGCGCAATCCAGTCCGTGACGCCGGACTTCTCTACGGTGGTTTCCTTGGTCTTCAGCGTGATGAGACCCTCCTTCACGAAAATCGCATCGAGCCACAGCACCTTCGTCACCGGCGCGAAGCCGTGATCGGACACGATGCACACCGCGGCGCGCGGGTCCTCGGCGCGAATGGCGTCGCGTAGCTCGCCGACCATGCGGTCGATCTCCTCCAGCGCCTTGGCCAGCGCCGGTGAGAACGGGCCACTGCGGTGCTGCTGGTTGTCCGTCGCGGCCAGGTGGACCGTGACAAAGCGCGTGTGCTTCTGCCGGATCATCTCGACCGTGTAGCGCGTGCGCGCCCAGTCGCGCTTCACCGCATCGCTGACTTCGGTGAGGTACGGGCCGGCTTTCTTCTCCAATTGCACCATCAAGCCCGGCGTCGAGGCGCCGCGCGTGATCTTCACATCTTCCGGAGTGCGGGTGAGCGCGTACTCCGGGATATTCCAGCGGATCGAAGTTGCGCCCACGGTGACCGGCCAGCTCACGCTGCCGGTGACATAACCCGCCTGCGTCGCCGCATCCCAGAGCGTCGGCACCTTGATATCCTCCGCGTAGTAGTACCAGACATCGAGATCCTTTACCGTGTGATCGAAGGGATGATTGGCGATGATGCCGTGTCGCGCCGGAGCGGCGCCGGTGATGATCGTGGTGTGGCTCGGATAGGTCGCCGTCGGCAATACGCCGCGCACGCCCGTCGCATACGTGCCCGTGCGCGCGAGCTCGGAGAGATTCGGCACCTTCAGCCCATGCTTGTCCGCCTCGAGCACGTAGTCGGGCCGCAGGCCATCGATGGAGATGAGCAGCAACGCGCGCGGCTCCGCGGCAAAGGCAGTCGCCGCACTCGCGACGATCGCGGCTGTTGCCATCAAAATAAGGTGCCGGACGAGTCGTACGCTGCGGGCAAGGCGCTGTTTCATCATGTCTCGATAGGTTTTTCTCTTCGCGTCATCGTCCACAGCACAAGCGCGGCCAGCGGATGCAGCAGCGCCATCACCGCAAAAACGCGGCCCGGGCCAAAGTTCGCCATCATGTCGCCCACGAAAGTATTGAAGACCACCGCGCCCGCCGCGCCGCAGCCGCCCGCGATGCCGAGCACGCTCGCGACATTCCGCGTGGGAAACGCCTCCGCGATCACCACGCTCAGGCTGAAGAGCCAGCTCAGGCAGGCGGTCGCCACGACGCTGAAGATCGCGAGCGTCGCGCCCCAGTGAGGCAGGTGCGGCGTGAGGATGCACACGGGCGCGAGCGCCGCCATCGCGGTGAGCATGAGCTTCCGTGCGCGGAGCGGCTCCTGGCCGCGCCTCACCATGCGGTCAGACCATGCGGCCGTCGCGATGCCCCCGATATCCGCTAGGAGAAACGGAATCCAGCCCACCTTGCCGACTTCGCCGAGCGTGAGCCCGGACGTCTCCTGCAGGTAGCCGGGCAGCCAGAAGAGACAAAAATACCACACCGGATCGCTGATGAAGCGGATGAGCAGGACGCCCCACAGCGTGCGCGTGCGCCAGAGCTGCGGCCAGGTGAAGCCCGCGCCGCTCCCGCCCGCGGTGGCGGCTGCCTGCGCCAGCACTGACGGTGGCGGATCGCGGTACACGAAAAACCAGGCGATCGCGATCGCGAGCCCGAGCACGCCGGGCACGATGAAGGCCATGTGCCAGTTGTAGGTCAGCGCCAGCCACGCGACGAGCGGCGGCGCGATCACGGCGCCAAAGGTGCCGCCGGCCACCGACACGCTATTGGCCGTCGCGCGCAGGGCCCCCGGAAACCACGTCGTCACCACGCGCAGCTGCGCGGGAAAAGCCGTTGGCTCGCTAAGCCCGAGCAAACCCCGAAACACCGTGAACTGCCCGAGCGTGTGTGTAATGCCCGCGCCGATACACGCCGTCGACCAGCCGACGATGCCCAGCAACATCACCCGTCGCGGCCCGAAGCGGTCAACGAGCCAGCCGGCCACCGGATACATGAGCGCGTAGCCGACCGTAAAGACATTGACGAGGAGCGCGTACCCGCGGTCATCGAAGCCAAACTCCGTTTTAAGCGTGGGCTTGAGGATCGAGAGGATCTGCCGGTCGACGTAGTTGAGGACGATCGCGCAGAAGATGAGCGCCAGAATCCACCAGCGGCGGCGCAGGGGATTGAACCCGAGCGGCGCGGCCGCCGGACCGTCCGCCGGCAATTCCGGCACTACGCGCTTCGCCAAAGGGGTGGTTGGCATTATCGATAGGCCAACGTATAGGTGAAGAGCAGCTGGCGGCCAAGCGAGAGATTGAGGTCGGGGCCGACGACGAGCTTGTCGGTTAGGTTGTTACCGTTGAGGCGCACGGTGTGTGCGAGCCGGCCAGTCCGCCAGCCGTAGCTCAGGAAGGCCGCATAGATCTGCTTCGCCGCGGCCTCTTCGTAGCGGCGCGTGGCGGTGGGATTGGCGCGCACGTAGCCGCCGGTGTAGCGCATCGAGGCGCCCGCGCTCACGCCCTTTAGGAAGCCGGAGAATTTGTAGCGCGCGGAGAAGGTGCCCGTCATCCGCGGCACCAGTACCTTGCGCGTGCCCTGCAGCGCGGCGTTGGAGGAGGCGATAACGCGTGCGTCGATATAGCTGCCGCCCGCGAGCACGGTGAGCGCGTCGCTGAATTTGTAGCTCACGTCGCCCTCGACGCCGCGCGCGCGCTCCTTGCCGGAGCCGAGAAATTCCGGCTGGCCGTTGCCCAGGATGAAGTCGGGATTGGTCTGGCCGATGTTCAGCTTCTCGATCTCGTAGACGGAAATCGTGCCGCCGAGGCGGCGGTCGGCGGAGAGCGTTTTGAAGCCGGCCTCGAGGCCCTCGCCTTTTTCGTTGGGGATCGTGGTGCCGGTATTCCGGTCGACGGTGACGTTGGTGTTGAACGAGGTGCTGCGATTGGCAAAGGCCACGAGCGACTCGCCGAGGAGCTTCACATTGGCGCCTCCGCTGTAGGTCCAGCCATCGGCTTTGCCGAAGGTGAAGCTATCGATGGTGGCGTTGGAGTCGGTGGCGAAGTCCGATTTGTCGTAGCGCACGTTGCCCATCACCATGACCTTGCCCTCGAGCATCGAGACGCGGTCGCTGACGGAGCCGCCGCGCGAGTTGATCTTGTCCCAACCCTTCGCGGCGCGGCGCGTGACGAGGTTGTAGTCCACGACAGGCGTCCAGTTGGGGTTGAATGGGTCTTGAAAGCGGTAGTAGTCCGGCAGCGCGGTCTCGAGCGCGGTCGGGTAACGCAGCTGCGCATCGTAGGTCTCCTCCTCGGCGAAATCGGCGGTGAAGAGCAGCGCGTGCTTGAAGGCTCCCGTGGTGAAATGTCCCAGCAAATCGGTCTGGAGGGAGACCGGGCCATCGATATCCTGCAGGCGCTTGTTGGGCACGATGCCCGTCATGCGCTGCGTCTCGGCGGAGACGTTGGAGCTGGTGCGGTAGTTGAGATTAAATTTCTTCCACTGGCCCTGATAGCCAATGCGCTGCTTCCAATTGCCGTTGTACGCGTGCTCCACGAGCACGTTCAGGCCATCGTAACGGCGCTCGTAGCGCTCGCCCGGGCCGAAGCGGCTGTAGCCCATTTCGGCGAGCCGGAAGTCCACGCCCTGCACGATGCCGCCGGTCCACTGCAGCGGATTGGTGCCGGAGGGGCGCGTGCCGACGACGTAGAGCGGGATCGTGGCGGCGCGTGCGCCCACGAGTTTCACGGTCTCCCATGTCAGGCTGATACTCGTCTTCTCGAAAGGCTTGAAGAGCAGCGTGCCGAAGTAGTCGCTCTGCCGTCCGTAGGTATACTGGATCGCGCCCTTGCGGTAGTAGTGGTCGGCGTTGACGAGGTAGAAAAGTTTCTTGCCCCAGAGCGGACCCGAGGCCGAGAGGTTGCTGCGGAAGTAGCCATCGTCGCCACCGCTGAGCGTGAGGCTGTAGCTCGGCCGCACGCTCGGGCGCTTGGAGACGTAGTTGATGAGGCCGCCCGGCGACGCATCGCCGTAGAGCGTGGACATGGGGCCCTTGATCACCTCGACCTGGCCGGTGTTGCCGATCTGCGGCGGCGGCGTGCGGCGGAAGCCATCGCGCAAGACCGTCTGCGGAAAGCCGCGCAGCGAGCTGCCGCCAAGCGTCACGCCGATGGCCGCATCGGCCTGGTCTGCGACGCCGCTGTATCCAGGAAAGAATGACAGCTGCTCCGTAACGCCCACGAGCTGGAAATCCTCGAGAAACTCCGAAGTGAGCACCTGCACCTGATACGGCAAATCGATGATGGGCGCCGAGGAGCGCGTGCCCGACATCGCCTGCGAGGCGACCCAGGCATCGCGGTCGCGCGACTCGGTGACCTGGAACTCAGGAATCGTGACCACTTCTTCGTTGGTACGATTGGACTGGGAGGAAGACGTTGAAGGAGTCTGCGCCTGGACAATTCCGCCAAGGAGGAAGGCCAGCGCCGCGGTGCAGGGAAGCGATCGGGACATGAGGGCAGAGGGTTTGGGAACGCGGAAGAAATCGGCGACCCGCACGCCAAGGCTCAAGCTCGGCGGACCGCCGGGAGCGATTTCAGTTCGCGGTGGCGAACGCAGGTGACGAACCCGTGACGCGGCGAGAACCAGCGAAGTCCCGATGTGTCTCTTCCTAAAACGTCGCGAAACGCTCGCACGGTGCAGAGCCGCTATAGCGGTGTGTGTAGTTTCGCCTGCTGGCGGACGGTTTCGGATTCCGCCTGAAGGCGGAACTACGAACCAAGGCCACG
>JAZKEV010000663.1:0-1626 GCA_040386765.1 Verrucomicrobiota bacterium
GATAGCGCCTTCGATCGGCGGTCATAGACCGCCGCTACAACAGTCGCCAATCCGCAGCTCCATCGCGCCCATCACAACCTCAACCGCAACCCATCATACGCCACGCGTACTCCTGCCGGAAGCGCGCCCTCGAGCTCGGCATGATCGTTTAGATGCGTTAAGTGCGTGAGGTATGTCTGCGGCGCGCCGATCTCGTGCCCCACCGCAATCGCCTCGTCGATTGACATGTGCGTGGGATGCGGCGTCGACCGCAGGCCATCGAGCACCACGGCATCTGCGCCGCGCGCGAGTTCCACCGCCGCGGCCGGCACGCGCTTGCAGTCGGTGTAGTAGACGAATTTTTTCCCACTGCTCCGCTCGGTGAAGATGAGGCCCAGCGTATTCAGCCCGCCGTGCGGCAGCAGCGTGGACTGGATCGTGCCCTGCGGCAGCTTGAGCGTCTCGGGCATCGCCGTGAGTTTGAAGGCCGCATAGCCTTTCGAGATCGGCCGCTCCGCGATCGCGTAGGGGTACATCGCGAGCACGCGCGCCATCCCCTCCTCCGTGCAGTAGACCGTGAGAGCCGTGTCGCCCAGCAAATCGCAGAAGCGCCGCAGGTCATCCATCCCCGAGATGTGGTCGGCGTGGCCGTGCGTGAGGATGAAGAAGTCCACCTGCCGGATATTCTCGCGCAGGCACTGCAGGCGGAATTCCGGCGAGCCATCCACCTGCACGTGCAGCCCATCCATCACGACGTGGATCGAGGCGCGCGTGCGCTTGTTGCGCGGATCGGGCGACTGGCATACCGAGCAATCGCACGCGATCATCGGCACGCCCTGCGAGGTACCGGAGCCGAGAAAAATGACCTCCATGCGGCGTGGGTCGTCTTACTTCTCAGACAACCACGCGAGCGCGCGCGGGATGACGTTCTCCAGGCCGGGCGTGTCTTCCGAGTGCGGGCTGATCGTCATCACCCTGCCCTTGCCAAACGGAGCGTAGACCGCCGCCGGCGAATCCACCATCACGCCCTTGGGCGTGCCATTCTCTGCCAGTTCGGTGCGGAAGAGCGCCGCGATTTTGTACGGCGGCAAGTCCGCGCGATCATGCGGTTTAATGATGGGACCGTTGTTGTAGCGGATCACGAAGGGCGTCTCCACCTTCCCAAATACCGCGCGCCCTTCGTCGGTAAGTTCGGCCTTCACCATGCCGCCACCGCGCCGCCATTTGTTGGAAACTGTCTTCGCGTTGAGAATGCCCAGTCCCCAGTCGAAGCCCGAGCAGGCCAGATAAGCTCCCGCGCAAATCCCGAGGTACCCGCCGCCGCGCTCCACAAACTCGCGCACATTCTTGCGGCCCGCGTCGCCGATCGCCTTCGACTGCGCGCTGCCGCTGCCGCCGGAAAAAATGATCACATCGAATTCCGCCAGGTCGCGCGTCCCCATCTCCGCGGGCTTGATCGGAATCACCTTCGCGCCCGGCAATTGCTGCGCACGATTCGAGACGGAGAGGATTCCCTTGTCGCCGGAGCCCGGTCCCTCGTAGATCGCGATCTTCAGCGGCC
The DNA here is from genome assembly GCA_040386765.1 of Verrucomicrobiota bacterium. Classification (GTDB taxonomy): domain Bacteria; phylum Verrucomicrobiota; class Verrucomicrobiia; order Opitutales; family Opitutaceae; genus ER46. The sequence continues at coordinate 1,541 of JAZKEV010000663.1, forward strand.
GTACCTTCGCGGGGGCGGTGAAGACATTCGGCGGATTTACCTTCCGGAGATCAGCCGAAGCCAGCTGCCCGGCCGCAAACGAAAGG
>JAZKEV010000663.1:1636-3945 GCA_040386765.1 Verrucomicrobiota bacterium
ATTGCCGCCAAGCAGCAGGGGCAAGGTTGGGCGTGGACGATCTTCCGCCCCGGCGCGAGACTTTGGTAACACGGATAATACTCTGCGGTTGCCCTCGCCCTCCTGCCCCGCGCATCAGCGGACCTGGCAGACGGATGGCGAAATCCCGGCGCAACATCCATCGTTCAAAAGAGCCCTCGCCCCTCGCTCAACCGGCCGTTGGTAAAGACCACCGTCTGCTTCACAAACCGGCTCGACCAGTAGACCCAGCGATCACCCTCCACGGATGCCGTCTCATGCGCCGGTGGGTAGCCGCGCGCCATGATGAGGACTTCCTTCGTCATGCCCCGTCGCATCTCGCCATTGCGGATCGCTGCGGCAACCTCCGCCGGGAGTCGCTCCAGCGGCGTCGGCTCGGCCGAAAGCATCAGCGCGGCAATCTGGCTGATCGGCTTCTTGGTATACTTCTCCACGTTCTCCACCTTGATCTCCTGGCCGGTATCCAGCCGCTTAAGCGTGAGCTTCTCCCCAAACATCGAGACGAGCTGCACGGGCGTATTGATCGGGACCACGGGCCCGCGGGCGTAGTTGGTCGTACTGTGCTCGTTTTTCTCTTCATGAAACGAGTAGCGGGTAAAGTAGTTCTGCCCCACCACCGGCGCGACTGGCGCCGGCGCGATGGAGGGAAACTCCTGCCAGAAGACTCCCGTGCCCGGCACAGCCATGGCCGGCGCCACGGAGGGCGCTGCAACCGGCGGCGGCTGGGATACGACAATACTGGTCGGACGCGACGCCTGCAACGCCATCATCTTCTGAATCACCTTTTCGGATACGCCCGCGGTCTTGAGCGCGACTAACCCGTCTGGACTCGTGTCATATTCCGGCGCTTCCTTCTGCATGGCCGCGAGAATGGTCTCCTCGCTGAGCCCCGCCTTCTGCAGTTTGATGACGTCCTTGTTATTCATGGCCGCCGCCGTGAAAGGCAGCGCCATCGCGAAAGCCGAAAGTATCAAACAGGTGATGGTACGTTTCATAGGCGAAGTGCCATTGAATAGCATCTTCGCTTAAGCGCAAACAGCCCGAACTCAGAAATGCCTCCTACCGCCTGAGATGCCGCGTGGAATCATTTATGCAATCCCAAGCGCTGCCTTTCATGCGTTCTCAGTCTTTTCTCTTTCGTAGGCCCACACACGTTTGGGCGCTACGAGTAAAATCCGGCCCAAAACTCTTCATCCGTGCGCTTGAATAGCTGCGGCGCCGCGACACGAAGCTCCCGATACCTCCGGGCCAGTATGTCGAGCGCCTCGGGAATGCTGCACCCGGATTTCATTCGGATGAGTTCAATCGCCCGCATTTTTTCGTTGGCTACGATTAACTGGTCGAGGTTGGACTCGGTGTCGTTGGGCATCCGGAGTTTTTTGCCTAGATCCATAGATGCGTCCGGGGCGAGCTCAACCAACTAAAGTATCACCTCTTTTAGTAACGGTTGGAGCGAACCTCCCAGAAAACAAAAAGGCGCACCGCTTTCGCGATGCGCCTTTTAATTTCAAACGAGCGGACGGAGTCCGCGTCGTGCTTAGTAGTCCATGCCGCCCGGACCGTGACCGTGGCCATGACCGCCGCCCGCAGCTTCCTTCTTCTCGGGGATCTCGGTGATCATGCACTCGGTGGTGAGGAGCAGGCCCGCCACGGAGGCGGCGTTCTGCAGCGCGGTGCGCGTGACCTTCGTCGGGTCGACAACGCCGGCCTTCACGAGGTCCTCGAACTTGTCGGTGGCCACGTTGTAACCGTTGTTGCCCTTGCCGCTGAGGACTTCCTTCACGACGACGCCGCCATCCACGCCAGCATTGGCGCAGAGCTGCTTGAGCGGATGCTCGATCGCGCGACGCACGATCTGCGAACCGATCTTCTCGTCGCCTTCGAGCTGAAGTGCGTCGATGGCCTTGCCGGTGCGGAGGAGAGCGACGCCGCCGCCGGCGACGATACCCTCTTCGACGGCTGCGCGCGTGGCGTGCAGCGCGTCTTCGACGCGGGCCTTCTTTTCCTTCATCTCGGTCTCGGTCGCGGCGCCGACATTGATGACGGCAACGCCACCGGCGAGCTTCGCGAGGCGCTCCTGGAGCTTCTCACGATCGTAGTCGGAGGTGGTCTCGTCGATCTGGCGGCGGATCTGCTTCACGCGGCCCTGGATGTCGGACGACTTGCCGGCACCTTCGACGATCGTGGTGGCTTCCTTGCCGACGACGATGCGCTTGGCTTTGCCGAGATCGGCGACGGTGACGTTCTCGAGCTTGATGCCGAGGTCCTCGGTGAGGAGGCGGCCGCCGGTG
>JAZKEV010000664.1:0-8033 GCA_040386765.1 Verrucomicrobiota bacterium
TCGACGCCGAGGCCGCCGTGGAGGAGCTTGAGGACGGTGAGGGGATTGCGGATCTCGTGGGCGATCTCGGCGGCGAGGAGACCGAGGGTGGTGAGGCGCTCGTTTTTGCGGAGAACGTCTTCGCTCTGGAAAACGCGGGCATAGAGCCGGGCGTTCTGCAGCGCCACCGCGCCGAGGCTGCCGAGCGCGGCGCAGAGGCGCTTCTCGTCGTTGTCGAAGCGGTGGACGCGGCCGGTGAAGATCGCGACAACGCCGAGGACTTCGCCTTCGAAGAGCAGCGGCGTCGCGAGCACGGAGTGCAGCGCGGAGTCGGCCGGGATATCGAGCAGCTCGTCGTACTCGGGCGACTGCACATCGGCGAAGACGATCTGGCGGCGCGTGTGGATCGGCGAGGCGACGAGGCACGAATCGAGCGGCAGATCACCTGACGGCGGCTCGGTGGCGATCTGGTTGGTGAGCGAGGCGCAGCGGACGGTGTTGTTGCCGGGATTGAGCAGGTAGAGCGCGCAGGCGCGGGCTTGCATCATGCGGCAGGCTTCGCGGGTGAGGGTATCGAGTAACTCCTGTTGCTCGAGCTTGGTGACGAGCGACTGGCCGGCGGTGATGAGCGACTCGAGCTGGCGGGCCTTGGCGGTGAGGTGGCCGAGCTGCCACAGGCGCTCGAGCACAAGGGCGGCGCCGGCGGCGAATTGCTCGAGGAGCCGGAGATCGGCCTTCGTGAAACCGCCGACACGGTCGCTCTCAAGATCGATCACGCCGATGACCTGATCGTCGTGCTGAATGGGTGTCGCCATCTCGCAGCGCGCGGTCGGGCGCACCGCGATGTAGCGCGGCTCAAACGTGACATCTGCGACGAGAAGGGAGCGGCGATTGAGCACGCACCAACCGGTAATGCCGTGGCCGAGTTTGAGACCGGCGGCGGCAGGTGAGGGCGTGGAAAGGCCACTCTGGACTTCCGTCTCGAGCCGGCCTGTATCCGGACTTAAGAGACCGATGGACCCGGCGTCGGCCTTGAACGTCGTGACGACCAGCTGGAGCAGCTCCTGCAGCGCGACCTTGGGATCGTCGGTACGCGTGGCCAACGAGGCAATTTGGTAGAGGACCGGGAGGGCGCGTGGATCGTCGGGCGCGGGCATGGTGGAGAAGTCGGAAGGCAGCGCCGCGCGCGTGCAAGGCTTTGCTGCCGCTCCTCGTCAGGGCTTCATGCGAGCCAATTCGGCATGAGCAAACCGCGATTCTCTGAAGGTGGGAAGATTGGCCGCGAGGCACTTCTCGAAGGCGTCGCGTGCGGCGGCTGGATTGCCTCGGAGCAAGTAGATCATGCCTGAATAGTAGTACGCCTCGCAGCGTTGGTCGCGAATGGCCGTCTCATCGCCCTTGGCGGCGGCGGTGAAAAAGGCGTCGAGGATGATATCGCCAACCAGATATTTCGCGACGGTGGCGCACCAGTCTTCCTTCCCGACCGGCAGCTTCGCGCGCAGCGCTTCAGCATTCTCACGACCGGCCAGCCGCCACTCGGCGAGAGCATGAAACATTATCAGGTAACGGTCGGGCTCGGCAGGCTTGGCGGAGGTGAGGATCTGAGCGAGATCGTCCCGCATGCCGGCGATATCGCCCTGGCTCGCCTTGATCGCCGCCCGCAATTCCAGAGCGCGGGCGTGATCTTTTTCTTTGGCAAGAATATGCTCCAGGTCCTCCTGGGCTGCATCGAGTTTGCCGAGGTAGAAACGGGCCTGCGCGCGTCCGTCGTAGGTCGAGAGCCAGCTGGGGTCGACGGCGATGAAGCGAGTGAAATCCGCTTCCGCAGCGGCAAAATCCTTCAACTGATGGTGAGCCCAGCCCCGGTCGAAAGGCAGTTTCCTGCTGCTCGCGGCGAACTCGCTCGCCCGATTGAAGTCCGCCAACGCCTCCTTGTAGTGCGACAGAGCCATGTGGAGGTTGCCTCGACCATGATAGGCGTCCGCGTAGTGAGCCTGATGAGTAATGCGTGGTCGAAATCCGCTCGTGCGCTCTCGTAATCCTTGCGCCGAACTTTGACGGCACCGCGACAAATGTACGCGTAGCAATTACGGGTTCCGAAGGAGACGGCCTGATTGGCGTCACTCAAGGCGCCTTCGAGATCCTCATCAGCGAGCTTGATGAGGGCGCGGATGGCATAGGAATTGCCGAGGTCGCCTTTGAGGGCGATGGATTTTTCCACGTCGGCTCGCGCAGCCGGAAATCCGTCGCGAGCGCCAATGATCATGGCGCGGTGGGCATAGGCGGCGCCGAGATCGGGTTGAAGCGTCAAGGCGTGGTCGATGGCGGCCAAGGCCCCGGCAAGATCGCCCTGGCTATATCGCAAATACCCAAGCGTCCTATGAAGGTGCGTGTTGCCGGGCTCCAGCTTGGCAGCCCGGTCGAGATCGGCTTGAGCTGCCTGGAAGTCGCCGCCTTCGATATGATGACCGGCCCGGGATACGTAGGCCGAAGCGTTGGGCTTGGCGGCAATAGCGGCATCGAGGTCGGCACGAGCGCCCGGCCGATCTCCCAACGTCTCACGAACTTGAGCTCGGCGGATGAGGGCATCGGCGGGAGTCGACGAGAGCGAAACGGCGCGGTCCAAATCGATGAGGGCACCACCGGCATCGCCCCCCGAGAGGCGAAATGAGCCGCGTGCCATGTACATTTCGGGTCTGGAGGGAGCCAGGGAAATGGCTCGATTGTAATCTTCCAGCGCACCCGCCCGGTCTCCCTGTTCCGCGCGCAGCCAGCCGCGGCGCGCATAGTTGGTCGGGTTCGGGTCGAGTGAGATCGCCTTGTAGCTGTCGGAGAGCGCGCCTTTCAGGTTTCCCTGCGCCTGCCGGATACGGGAGCGGGTGGAATAGGCACTGACCGAGCTCGGGTTGGCGGCAATGGCCCTTTCGCAGGCCTCCGTAGCTTTTGTCAGCTCGCGTTTGAGGAGATGCAGCTCCGCACGGTTGATATGCGGCCCGAGCCGTTTGGGCGCCAGCAGGCTGGCCCGCTCGTAGTCGGCGATGGCGGCGTCGATGCTCCCGCTGGCGTGCTGTGTATATCCACGTTCGTAATACGCGTCGTCGGATTTGGGGTCGAGCGCGATGGCCTGCGTGAAGCTGGCACTGGCTCCCGCGGCGTCACCCATGGCGCGCTGGCTGCGGCCGTTTTGAATCAAAGCATCGACTTGCAGGGTGATGTCGCCGCCCGCGGGTTGCGGTTTGGCCACAGGAGCGGCAAGCAGCGAAACGGCTGGCACGCTGCAGCCCAGAAGCGCCACGCCCCGGGCGAGGATTAAAGCGAGTCGAAGCATGAGGACCCGGCGCATATGGAGGCACGCGTTGGGACCGGGGCAAACTGATTCAAGGCCCCGCTGTCCGGAGGCGCCGTACCACAGAGCTACGTTACTTGGCCGGTACCGCTAGCGGCGCAGGCGAGATCACTTCGTTGAGCGCATCGCGAAGGCCGACGAGGCGCTCGGGGCCTTCGACGGGTTCGTGGTTGGCGCCTTCGATGTAGAAGGTGTCGATGGCCACGCCGCGCTCGGTGCCGATGCGGGCAAAGGTGATGTCGAAATTGTGGTCGCTGATCGTCTTCGCGAGGCGGTACAGCAGGCCGATCTGGTCGCGGGCCTGGATCTCGATGATCGTGCGCTCCATCGAGAGCTCGTGGTATACGTCGACCGTCGGAGGGAAGGAGCTTTGCAGCGTCTCGCCGCTCGTCGTCGTGAGATAGCGGGTGGAGGCGATCTTCTTCGCCTGCGCCATGATATCGGGGAGGAGATCCTTGTTGGCGACGAGGGCTTCCTCGATCGTCTTCGCAAACTTCTCCTGGGCGCTGGCGCTTTGCACGGGACCGCGGCCGGGCTCGACGACGTAGAAGGTGTCGATGGCGATGTGGTCGGTGCGGGAAATAACTTTCGAGCCGAGAATACTCAGGCCCGCGACGCTGAAGGCGCCGGCGAGTTTATAGAAGAGGCCGGCGCGATCCCAGGTGACGACGTTGACGACGGTGAGGGAGCGATTGAGATCGTCCTTCCATTCGATGACCGGGCGCAGGGAGCCGACCGAGTCGGCGGTGGTAATCGACTTCAGCAGCCGGTTGACCATCTGGATATGCAGGGCGATCTCGTCCGAATCGGTGTGGATAAAGTACCGATCAGGGAGCAGGCCGAAATGCGCGTTGATTTCGTCCGCACTGATGCCGGGGATGGTTTTTGCGATCAGTTCCTGTTGGGTCATTTTCTTCTTTTCCTGAAGGCTGGCGTCGAGGGCAGCGCCGTGTTTCAGTCGCTCCAACGTGGAGCGATAAAGCGTTGTGTGCAACGTATCCTTGTAACTGTTCCAAAGATCGGCCGCTGTTCCACGAGCGTCACAGAAAGTATGGACGTAAAGGTGCCTGAGGCGCTCGGGGTCGCCCACAAGCTCGGCAAATGCAGTGGCCGTGGAGGGATCATCTACGTCTCGCTTCTGCCAGAATCGTGCCATCGCAAGATGATTTTTAATTACGAAAAGCACCAGATCCCGATTTGCAGTTGAGAGTCCGAAGCGATCGAGGATGGGAACGGCGATGCGCATGCCGCTTTCGGAGTGGCCACGGATGCCCTCGGCCTTGCCGATATCGTGGAGGAGAAGGGTGAGGTAGAGCAGGGCGGGATCGCCGCACTCGTGCAGGGCCTGACGATATTTTAACGTGATTGGCTCCGCTTCGGAAAAGATGCGGTCGAGCTCCCGGATGGTGGCCAGCGTATGTACATCCGCTGTATAGCGGTGGTAATACTCGTGCTGGACAAGGCAGGTGAGGGCATCGAATTCGGGTATGAACTTTCCGAGGACGCCCAACTCGTGCATCTTGGCCAGCATCGGGTGGACCGCACCGGGCTCGGAGATAATGGCCCGAAACGACGCACTGGCGTCCTGCGAATGGGCGAGCTCCCGGGTCAGGAGCGGCAGGGAGGTGCGGATGAGGTCGGCCAGATGAAAATCGAGGGTGGCCTCGTGGGTCTGGAGATGCCGGAAGACGCGGATGAGGCGGACCGGATCATCCCGGAAGATATCGGGTTTTTCGGCCGCCAGCTCCCGGCCGCGGAGGACGAAGCCGTCGATGCGCTTGCTGCGGGTGAAGCGGGAGGCGAGGAGGCTCTCCCGGAAGGAGCGCTTGTCACCGTTGCTATTGCGGCCGATGGAGAGGGCGAGGCGGTCCTCGACGAGCTTGGAAACGCGGAAGATGTTCGAGGCCGCCCGGTAATAATCCTGCATGAAGTGCTCCACGCGGGCGAGCATCTCGGGTTCGGTATAGCCGAGGTTTTCGGCGATGCGCGGCTGGGCATCGAGGTTCATGACATCCGTGGCGCGCGTGCTCATGAAGTGGAGCTCGTTGCGGACGCGGAGGAGGAAATCGTAGGACTTCTGAAAGGCGACCAGGTCCTCGGCCCGGAGGTAGTTGTGCGTCGCCAGCTCGTCGATCGAGCTGAGATCGAGCTTCACCCGGGCCATCCAGACGGCGTTCTGATAATCGCGCAGGCCGCCGACGCCATTCTTGATATCGGGCTCCTGATTAAAAACGGTATTGGCGTACTTGCCGCGACGATTGGCCTGATCGTCGAGGCGGGCGGCGATATAATCCTTGGGACTCTCGCTGATATAGTAACTGCGATAGGCTTGGGAGAAGGTATCGTAGAGCTTCTCCGAACCGCAGATGCGGCGGGCCTCGAGCAGGGAGGTCTTGGTCTGGATATCCTTCCGAGCCTCGGCGAAGGCATCGTCGATGGTGCGGGTGGAGTGGCCGACCTTCAGGCCGCAATCCCAGAGGATATAGAGGATCTCGTTGGTGAGGTGTTCCTGCAACGGCTTGGCCTGGGCCGGCGGGGTCTTGGTGGGAAACAGGAACATGATGTCCACGTCGCTGAGCGGGGAGAGCTCAGCGCGGCCATAGCCGCCGAGGGCGACAATGGCGACGGAGGCCGGGGCGGCGCCGGGGCCGCGGGCATACGAGGAAAGGGCGTAGTCGAAGAGGTGGGTGAGGAGGGCATCGATGATCTGGGCGCGCTCATGGCAGATCGTGAGGCCGGTCGCACCGGCCTTATGACGCTCGAGGAGCGAGGCCGTCTCCGCGCGCAGAAACTCCTTGCACGCAGCGAGTCGCACAGGGACTGGGATGTCTCCGCGGAAGGAAAGACGCTCGCTGGCGCGTTGCAGGATGTTGGCGGGCATGGATCGAGAAGCCGAACGCTTAACATCGGAGCTTAGGTAAGGAACTTTCAATGTCCAAAAATCCCCACGCTCCCCGGTGGGCGCGCCAACACGCACATAGGTAGCGTCACACCAAATAAAAATGCGTGTGAGGGGCTGTACAGGTTTCCCCCTTGCGTCGGGTGGCGCCGGGTCGTTTTCTGGGCGATTCTTATCTGCCGATGGCCGAGATCTCCAAGAGCTACGAACCGCGTGATGTTGAGAAAAAATGGTATGCCGCCTGGCTGGACGCTCATGCGTTTGCCGGGAAGGTAGACCCATCGAAGGATCCTTACTCGATCGTCATCCCCCCGCCGAATGTGACGGGCGTGCTGACGATGGGCCACGTGTTGAACAACACGCTGCAGGACATCCTCATCCGCCGGGCGAGGCTCGAGGGCAAGTCAGCCCTGTGGATCCCGGGCACGGACCACGCCGGTATTGCCACGCAATCCGTGGTGGAGCGCGAATTGCGCAAGACGAAGGTCACCCGCCGCGATCTCGGCCGCGAAAAGTTCCTGGAGAAGGTGTGGGCGTGGCGGAACGAGAAGGGCGGCATCATCCTCGAGCAGCTGCGCCGGCTCGGCGCCTCGTGCGACTGGGATCGCACGCAGTTCACGATGGATCCGCACTACTCGCGCGCGGTGCTCGGGGTGTTCGTGAACCTTTTCGAGAAGGGCAATATCTACCGCGGCAAGCGCATGGTGAACTGGTGCCCGGCGACCCAGACAGCGTTGAGCGACGAGGAAGTCGAGATGCGGCCGGTGAACGGCACGATGTACCGCGTGCGCTACGAGCGCGTGGATGCGCCGGGACAATTCATCGAGGTGAAGACGACGCGGCCCGAGACCATTCCGGGCGACGTGGCGATTGCGGTGCACCCCGAGGATCCCCGTTATGCGGACTGGATCGGCAAGAAGGTGCGCCGTCCCATCGGGCCGGCGGCGGAGATCCCGATCATCGCGGATGCGGCGGTCGACAAGGAATTTGGCACCGGCGCGCTGAAGATCACCCCGGCGCACGACAAGGCCGACTTTGAGGTCGGTGGGCGGCACAACCTGCCGATCATCGACGTGCTCGAGGGCAGCGGCGTGCTCAACGATCTCGCCGGCCCGGAGCTGGCGGGCATGGAGCGTTTCGCGGGTCGCAAGAAGGCGGGCGAGCTCCTGAAGGAACGCGGCGCGTTGGTGGCCGAGGAGGCCTATGCGAATAACGTGGGTTATTCGGAGCGTGGCGGCGTGCCGATCGAGCCGCGGCTCACGTGGCAGTGGTGGCTCAAGTACCCGCGCGTCGAGGAGGCCAAGGCGGCCGTGCGCGATGGGCACATCAAGTTTCACCCCGAGCGCTGGAGCAAAGTATACCTCCACTGGCTGGAGAACATCCAGGATTGGTGCATCAGCCGCCAGGTGTGGTGGGGGCATCGCATTCCCGTTTGGTATCAGAAAGGCTTGGACAAGGAGAAGCTGACCGAGGCCGACCTGCGCGATCCGGCCAAGGTACACGTCTCGCTCGACGGTCCCGCCGACCCGGAGAACTGGGTGCAGGAGGAAGACGTGCTCGATACGTGGGCTTCGTCGTGGCTCTGGCCGTTTGCAACGATGGGCTGGCCGAACCCCGAAGAGCAGAAGAAGCAGGGGCTGGATTACTTCTACCCGACTTCGACGCTCGTGACCGGACCCGACATCATTTTCTTCTGGGTCGCGCGCATGATCATGGCGGGCCTCGAATTCATGCGGCCGGGTGAGCCGATCGAGCGGCGCATTCCGTTCAAGAACGTCTACTTCACCGGCATCATCCGCGATAGCCAGG
>JAZKEV010000664.1:8043-13848 GCA_040386765.1 Verrucomicrobiota bacterium
CGCAAGATGTCGAAGTCGCTGGGCAACTCGCCCGATCCGCTCGACCTCATCGCCAAGTACGGCGCGGACGGTCTGCGCTTCGGCATCGTGTCGATCGCGCCGCAGGGGCAGGATATCCGCTTTGCGGAGGATCGCACCAACCCGGCCGACCTGAAGTACCCGCAGATCGAGAGCGGCAAGAACTTCTGCAACAAGCTTTGGAACGCCTGCCGTTTCCGCCAGATGAGCGGAGAGTCGGGCGACAATTCGTCGCTCCATGCAATCGTGAACCGGCTCGACGCAACGAAGTTCGACGCCGACGATCACGCAATCCTCGACCGGTTGCTGACGACGACGCGCGAGGTAAACCGCTGCTTCTACGAATTCGAGTTCAGCGCGGCGGTGCAGGCGCTGTACGGGTTTTTCTGGAACGACTTCTGCGACTGGTATGTGGAGGTCTCGAAATCGAAGCTCCAAGAGCCGACCACGAAGGCGAACTGCCTCGCGATCCAGGATCTCGTGCTGCGGCAAACGCTGCTGCTGCTCCATCCGTTCATTCCGTATATCACGGAAGAGCTGTGGCACCAGCTGGCCTACGGGCCGGAAGGGAAATTCATCGAGGACGCGCGGCTGGAAAACGCCTCGCAGATCGCGACGGAATCACTGTCGCACGGTCTGGCGCTCGATCGTGCCGCCGTGGCTTCGGTCGAGAAGGTGAAGGCATTTGTCTCGCAGACCCGCTCGCTCAAGGCCGACCACAATCTGGCAAGCCGCCGCGACGTGAAGCTCCTCGTGACCGCGAGCGATGCGGACTGGACGATCATCGCGGCCAATCTTGCCAAGATCTCCCGCATGGCGGGCGCCGCGGAGCTGACGCGCCGCGACAAGGTCGATGGCGCTCCGGCGATCGTGACCGCGCTCGGCACCGTCTACTTGGACCTGGCGAGCACGGTGGATGTGGGCGCCGAGAAGGTCCGGCTCACCAAGGAGCTGGAGCAGATCACCAAGCACATCGCAGGCACGGAAGCGCGCCTCTCCAACGAGGCCTTCGTCAGCAAGGCGCCCCCTGCGGTGCTCGAAGGTGCCCGGAAGCAGCTCGCCGATCAGAAGGCGAAGCGGACGGAGCTTGAGCGCCTGGTGAAGGGGCTCGGCTGACGTCGAGCGGTGTTGGATCCTGAGATTTCAACACCGCAACACAGTTTGGATGGGACCTGTACGGATAGGCCTATCGTGCCTTCTGCCAGCAGATTAGAGCGGAATTCATACTCCAAGCTTGGCGTAGTTTCGGAGGTATGAAAATATGCCGGTCCCCATGAACCTGCGGCCTATACTATTGGTTGAGGACAGCGCGGACGATGCATTCCTGATGCAGCGGGCGTTTGAATCCGCGGGGGTCGTAAACCCGGTATCGATCGCTACCGATGGGGAGGAGGCGATCACGTTTCTCTCGCGGCCGGAGTTGTCCGACGAGACCCAGCGACCCTGCCTCGTGCTGCTCGACCTAAGGATGCCGTATCGCAGCGGGTTCGATGTGCTGAGCTTCGTGCGCGGACGGGAGGACCTGAAGACGCTCGCCATCGTGGTCCTGACCTCGTCGAACGAGCCCTCCGATATCACGCGCGCGCTCGAGCTAGGCGCCAACGCCTACGTGGTGAAGCCGCCGGTGTATGCTGACCTGATGAAGTCGGTGGAGGCGATCCGGGATTTCTGGCTCGGGCAGCATCACTCGATTGGAAAGATCGGCCGGAGTACGTAAGCTGGTTTACCATGGCAACGCCTCCTCGCATCCTCGCTTTTTCCGGGAGCGCCCGGCGCGACTCGCTCAACCAGAAGCTCCTCGTGGCCGTGGTCGAAGCTACGCGCGCCGCCGGCGGCGAGGTGACGCTGATCAGCCTGAACGATTATGTGATGCCGCTGTACCACGGCGACCTCGAGGACGAGAAGGGTATGCCGGAGAATGCGACGAAGCTCATCGCGCTGATGCTGCAGCACGACGCCCTGCTGATCGCATCGCCGGAGTATAATTCGCAGATGACGCCCTTGCTAAAGAACACCCTCGACTGGTGCACGCGCGCCGACGAGGAACCGTTCAAGGGGAAGGTGGCGTCGGTCGTCTCCGCGTCGCCGGGAAATTTCGGGGCGATTCGATCGATGACGCTCGCGCGGCAGCTGCTGACGCATCTCGGATGTCTTGTGATCCCCGCGCAGTGCATCGTGCCGCAGGCGGACAAGGCGTTCGATGCGACGGGCAAGCTGCAGGATGCGCGGGCGCAAAAGGCGGTGGCAGGTGTCGCGAAAGAACTGGTGCGCGTGGCGGGAGCGCTGGCGGCGAAAGCGGAGTGAAGGAGGGCGGGTTTTCTTGTAGCGCCTTGAATTGGGAAGCGGAGAAATAGCGGAGAGGTGTCGACCGACAGACAAGTGTAGTCAGGCCTTTCTGTATCGGTAGCGGCGGTCTACGACCGCCGACGAAAGGGATAACGCCCGCGTGCGCGATCGGCGGTCATAGACCGCCGCTACAATTAGAACTGGGAGCGGAAGAGGCCGCAGAGCTGGTCGCAGGCCTTGATGTATAAGGGGCGGGCCTCGTGTTCCTCGCGGGAGTAGACCATGGAATTCTTGATGTCGCCCTCGAACATGCGCTTGTGATCCGCAGCGATGCGGGGATCGAGAATGTTCATCGTAACCTCGTCGTTGATCGCGAAGGAGCGGTTGTCGAAGTTGGCCGAACCGATGGTCACGAGCACGTCGTCCACCGACATCGTCTTGGGATGAAACATTGCGGGTTCGAAGCGGTAGAACTCCACGCCTGCCGCAAGGAGCTTGTCCAGACGCGAGCGCGCCGCCGCCCGCCCGAAGCGGGAATCGTTTTTCGCCGGCATCACCACGCGGACTTTCACGCCGCGCTGCCGGGCGGCGACGAGCATGTCGATGGCGAGATCGTCGGGGACGAAGTACGCATTTGAGATGTCGATGGATTTGCGGGCCGCAGCGATGGCGAAGAGGTATCCAAGGCGCACATACTCGGGGCCCTCGCCGGGGCCGCTCTTGTAGCATTGCGCGAGGACGGAGCCGGTGGACTTGATCTTGGGGAAATATTCTTCGCCGAGCAAAATGTGCGACGTGGTTTGCAGCCAGTTGGTCGCGAAGGCGGCTTGCATCTGCCGAACGACGGGTCCCTCGACGCGGACCATGGTCTCGCGCCAGACCTTGTTGTTGTCGGCATTGCCGGCCCATTTGTCATCGATGCACATGCCGCCCGTGAAGCCCACGGCGCCGTCGATGACGAGGATCTTGCGATGCGTGCGGTGATTGATGTTGGGCTTCACCTCCCACCAGTGTTCGCGACCGTATTTGTACATCTCGACGCCCGCTTCGCGGAGCCGGTCGCGGTCGTCGTCCGTAAACTTCAGGGTGCCCATGCCATCGACGAGGACGTGGACCTTCACGCCATTGCGCGCGCGCTCCATGAGGGCGAAAATGAAATCTTCGCTGATCTTGCCCGGCGCCCAGATGTAGGTCTCGAACGTGATCGTCTTCTTCGCCGCCTTGATCTCCTTCAGCATGGCGGGGAAGAAGGAGTCTCCATTAACGAGGAGCTGCACTTTGTTGCCGTCGACAAATTCCGCGCCGACGACCGGTCCGAGCGCGCTGGCAAACGCAGGATCCGTGGGTCCATAGTTGATGCGAATCGGATCTTTTAAAATCTTGGCGGACGTCGTCCAAAAAAAGACGGCGAGCACTGCAATCCCGCTGAGAATACACGCGGCCCAGAAAAAGCGGCTGTCGGCCGAACTGGGTTTGCGCTCCGCGCCGGAGCGCGGGGAAGCGGCATAACGAAACGCGCGAATTTTTTCGAGGAGTGCAGCCATGGGGCGGCGCACTTGACCGAATCGCCTGCGGGGGGTTCCCGGAGGAGAAATGGGGTGTCACTTCCGGGGCTGGGGGCGGTCCAAGGCCACACCAGCAATGGCTTCCCCTACTTCACATCCTCACCCCGCGCGACCCAAGCCCCGCCGCAGCGCACAACACATGCTGCTATATGGAGGGAAGAAAAGGAACACGAAGAAGATCATCTGGATCACGGCGGGCGTGGTGGCGTTGCTCGCGGCCACGGTGGGCATCGTGCTGCTCACGACCGATATTGATTTGGAGCGCTTCACCAGAGCGTGGGACAGATTGATCCACTGGATCACCGGGCTGAACCCGGTCGCGGTCATACCGCTGATGGCGGTGCTTCCGATTGCGGGGTTTCCCATTGCGGTGGTGTATCTGGTGGCAGGCGCACGTTTCGGTCCGCTCGTCGGAGGACTGATCGTGGCGGGCGTGACGGTCGTCCACATGGTGGGGACGTATTATGTGGGGCGTAGTTTCCTGCGTGGGCCCCTCGAGCGTTTCATCGCGCGCCGACACAAGCACCTGCCCCAGGTGCCCGAGGACGAACAGGCGGCGGTGGCTTTGCTCGCGGCGCTGGTGCCAGGCCTGCCGTACTTTGTGCGCAACTACATCCTCGTGCTCGCGGGCGTGCGCTTGAAGGTGATGCTCTACGTCTGCGTGCCGGTCTACGTGGCCCGTTCGTATGTGACGATCCTGCTCGGGAATCTGGGGAGCGACCCCAGCAAGCTAGGCCTGATCATCCTGCTCACCGTCGATGTGCTGAAGTTTGGGATTTGTGCGATCGTGATCTGGCGGCTGCGCGTGCATCACCGGAAATATCACGGCCACGAGGAACATGGGCATGACCATTTGCCCGGGCATGAGCACGGGTCCGCCGCGCCTGTGCCACCGACCGGCGCAACGAAGTAAGCAGCGCGGGTTTTTTCCGGCGAAGTTGGGACTGGAGGAACGCGAGCACGGCGCCTTCGGCGCCACTGAGCTTCGAGAGGTCGTGGGCTAGAGCATCCTCGGTGCGATTCAATATCACTTGCACGGTCGCGCCATCGAGGTAGCTGTTGAGGACGACGGGATGGATGTAGCACTTGCGGCACACGGCGGGCGTATTGCCGAGGCGCTCGGCGACGCGTTCGATTGCGGCCACGAGGTTTTTCTTGGCCTCGGCTTTGGTCGTAAAACGGTCGAATTGGCGAAGCGCAATGGCGGCAAGCACCGTGCCCGCCCACGTGCGGAAATCTTTCGCGGAAAACTCGTCGCCGGCGATCTCGCGGAGATAACCGTTAACGTCTTCGGACGTGACGCGCTGCTGATTGCCTTCTTCGTCGAGGTACTGAAAGAGAATCTGGCCAGGCAGATCTTGTGCGCGACGCACGATCGCGGCGAGGGGAGCGTTGTGCAGCTCGATGTGATGGCGCTGGCCGGACTTGCCCTTGAAATCGAAGTGCATCGTGCCGCGCTTCACGCGCACGTGCCGGTCGCGGAGGGTGCTGAGGCCGACGGAGCCATTGGCGCGGACGTACTCCTCGTTGCCGACGCGGATGAGCGTGGTCTCCAGCAGGCGAACCATGGTGGCGAGGAGTTTCTCGCGCCCATGGCCGCGCCGCTTCAGGTCGCGCGCGACGCGTCGCCGGATGTGCGGAAGCGCGCGGCCAAAGGCCACCATGCGCTCATACTTGGTCTCGTCGCGGGCCGAGCGCCAGTCGGCGTGGTAGCGATATTGTTTTCGCCCGCGGGCGTCGCGTCCGGTAGCTTGGATATGGCCGTTTTCATGAGGGCAGATCCATACGTCGGTCCACGCCGGAGGGATGGCGAGATGCTTGATCCGTCCGAGGGTGGCGGCGTCGGTGACGCGGCGCCCGGCGGGATTTTTATAGTGAAACTCCTTTCCGTGGGGGAGACGTGCGATACCGGAATCGTCGTCGTTGACGTAGCGGA